>NZ_QWFA01000466.1 GCF_003501885.1 Streptomyces globisporus | reverse complement strand
AGCGGAAGAACACCGCTGTTCCATTGGGCTTTTTGCTGTCTTCGCCAGCAACCACGGGTACCCGGTGGCATGGAAGTAAAGGGGAAGGGAATGGATTTGCGGGTGAAGCTCTCAACAGCATTTCACTCCGCTGCGCTGCGCTCCAATCCTGTTGAACGCGGCAAAGCACAGCAGCATGTCTGCGCCATACTGCTTTCCGGATAATTCGAAGAGGCAAAGATTTTTAGGGAAACTCCCGATGAAGGTCCATTCCCGGCTGCGCCAGGAATGCGGCCTTTTTTGTCTCTCTTGCCGCTACGCTTGGAC
>NZ_QWFA01000465.1 GCF_003501885.1 Streptomyces globisporus | reverse complement strand
GCCCCGGACGCGGCCCCCGCGACAGCTCCGACGAATCCGGCGGCCCCGCCGACAGCCCCGCCGACAGGCCCCTCCCCCGCCTACCTCGCCCTCGCCGAACTCGGCCGCAGGGACATCCGGCTGGCCCTCTCCGCCGACGACTGCACCGCCCTCGAACCACAGGCCGCGGAATGGCTCGACCGAGGCGTCACCACCGACTACCTGATCGCCGCCCTCACCGCAGGACTCCCCGCCCAGGTCGACTGCCCGCCCCGCTTCGTCCGCCGCCGCCTCGCCGACAAGATCCCGCCCCAGCTGCCCACCACCCCGAACACCTC
>NZ_QWFA01000464.1 GCF_003501885.1 Streptomyces globisporus | reverse complement strand
GACGTGGCACGCGGAGGCATCGGGGGCGGGGGAGGGGGCGGCGTCCCGTAGTCGTCCTGATCGTCCTGCGGATGCGGCGTGCCGTACGCGTCGTCCTGCGGATGCGGTGTCCGGTACGGCACGTCGTTCTGCGTCGCTTCACGCGACGCTTCGGGTGCCGCGTCACCCGGTGCTCGACGCTGCGCTTCCGGCGCCGCTTCCCCCGGCGCTTCCTGCTGACGCGGTGTCCCGTACGGCGCTTCCTGCGGGTTCGGGGCGGGTGGGCCGGATGCGCCGGCCCGGCCCTGTGCGGCCTCCCCCGGCCAGGGGCGATGCCCGGCCCAGGCC
>NZ_QWFA01000463.1 GCF_003501885.1 Streptomyces globisporus | reverse complement strand
GCCGGGGACATCTCCGTACGCCAGCGGATCGCGTCCGGCTGGCGGGACCTGGCGGATGGCGACCGGTGGGTGCTGGGGCGGCTGGCCGGGCTCGCCGATGACGGGTGCTTCACCCTGGACCGGGCCACGGTGGCGCTGGGCTGCGGGGAACGAGCGGCGATCCGGGCCGTGGAGGCTTTGATCGACGCCGGCGCGGTGACCTCCCCGGCGGGTGAGGTCACCGCGCATGCGGCGCTGTACGAAGTGCCGCGCCTGCTCTGCCTGTTCGCACGCGAGCGGGAGGCGGCGGGCGGGCAGGAGGCGGCGGGCGGGCAGGAGGCGGCGGGCGGGCAGGAGG
>NZ_QWFA01000462.1 GCF_003501885.1 Streptomyces globisporus | reverse complement strand
GTCCCGCCCCGCCACCAGATCCGCGCCCTCCACACCGCCACGACGGTCACCGTCTACCAGGCGTACCGGCCGGCCATCGGCCTCCCCGCCGCCCGCGACGGACGGTTCCCCGCCGAGTGGAAGCGGGACCGGATGACCTGGATCAAGCCCAGCTTCCTGTGGATGATGTACCGCTGCGGCTGGGCCACCAAGGAGGGGCAGGAGGTCGTCCTCGCCGTCGAGATCGAGCGGGCCGGTCTGGAGTGGGCGCTCGCCCACGCCGAACTCTCCCACTACGTACGCGGTGTGCACCCGGACCAGGCCTCCTGGCAGCGCAGCCTGCGCACCGCCCCCGCCCGG
>NZ_QWFA01000461.1 GCF_003501885.1 Streptomyces globisporus | reverse complement strand
CCCCGGCTTCATCCCCCGAGCCGGCCCGTCCCGCCACTCCCCCCAGGAGGCCTGGTGTCCGTTCTCCTTGAGCAGCCCGCAAGCCTGGTCGCCTACCGCCCGAACAAGCCGACGGCCATGGTCGTCGTGGCCGACCCGCGCGTCCGTTCCACCGTCACCCGCCATCTGTGGGCCCTCGGAGTACGTGACGTCATCGAGGCGTCGTCCATCGCGGAGGCACGTCCCCGCGTCGGCAACCCGCGCGACATCTGCATTGCCGACGTCCATCTGCCCGACGGTTCCGGGCTGACCCTGCTGTCCGAGACCCGCGCCGCAGGCTGGCCCAACGGTCTCGCCCTCTCCGCC
>NZ_QWFA01000460.1 GCF_003501885.1 Streptomyces globisporus | reverse complement strand
ATGAACAGAATCGATAATTCTTTGTTTTTCTGGTTCACTTGGTAACAACATTGCCATCATAGACACCTACTTCCTTTAGTGCAAATGTAATGGTCTCTATGTATGACTTCGACAACCTCCTACATTTTTCCTCCCTTCAAAATACCAACATCGATTGGTAAATACTAAATTAAATGACCCACGCCCGAATCAAGGCATGGGTCTTTCACATAAAAAGCACAATATTCGTAAATGTCATAGTTTGAGCTCATTTATCAGCTACAGCGTTATGCGTCAACACTTTGCCATACTGCGCGGCATCCGGCAAGCTTATCCCTTTAGCCTCGGCTCGACCCATCGCATCAATGAAC
>NZ_QWFA01000046.1 GCF_003501885.1 Streptomyces globisporus | reverse complement strand
GCGGCGGGGAGGGGCGAAGGGAGGCTCAGGCCGCCGCGGACTGGGCCAGCCGTTGGATGGCCGCCATCGGCACCGGCAGCCAGTCGGGGCGGTGCCGGGCCTCGTACACCACCTCGTAGACGGCCTTGTCGGTCTCGTGGGCGCGCAGCAGCTCCGGTTCGCCGCGCGGATCGCTGCCCGAGGCCTGCGCGTACCCCTCGCAGTAGGCGGCACGGCAGCGGGCCGCCCACTCCGGGTTCCACGGGCGGTGCGTGCGGGCCGCGTAGTCGAAGGACCGCAGCATGCCCGCGACATCGCGCACCGGGGGTGCGGGCATCCGGCGTTCGGGCAGCGGGCGGGCCGGTTCGCCCTCGAAGTCGATCAGCGACCAGAAGCCGTCGGCGGAGCGCAGCGTCTGTCCGAGATGGAGATCGCCGTGCACCCGCTGCTGGGCCCAGCCGCTGCCCCGGACCCCGAGGTCCGTCACCGCGTCGAACGTGGCGCGCAGCCCCGGGACGTAGGGCACGAGCGCCGGGACCGCCTGGGCGGCGGCCTCCAGCCGCTGGGTCATCTGGGCGACGAGCTGCCGGGTCTGGGTGCCGCGCAGCGCCGGGGTCGGCAGTGCGGCGGCGAGCGCGGTGTGCACCTCGGCGGTGGCCCGGCCCAGCGCCCGCGCCTCGGGCAGGAAGTCGCGGCCCGCGGCGAGCGCGGCCAGCGCGAGCTGCCAGCCGTCGCGCGCCCCCTGCAGGAAGGGCTGGAGGACGCCGAGGGTGAGCGGTTCGGCGCCGGGGGCCTCGAACCAGGCGACCGGGGCGGGCACCCGCTCGCACCCCTCGCCGGTCAGGGCGAGCGGCAGCTCCAGGTCCGGGTTGGTGCCCGGGAAGACCCGCCGGAAGATCTTCAGGATGAACGCGTCCCCGTAGACCAGCGAGGAGTTGGACTGCTCCGCGTCCAGCACTCGGGGCGTGAGGCCGGCCGGGATCTCGGCGGTCCGCTCGAAGCGCAGCGAACCGAGGCTGCCGGGGCGGCGGAACCGCTCCAGCAGCACATCGGCCAGCCGGGGGTCGTGCAGCGCGTCGTACACGGTCCGTCCGGCGAGCGGCCCCCGCTCCACCCGGCCGACCAGGGCTCCGGCGAGCAGCGGCGGCAGGGACGGACGTACCCCCAGCAGCAGTTGGTAGCAGTCGTCGGCCGCCCGGGCCGAGCGGGAGGGCTGCTCGACCCGCAGCAGCAGATGCAGGAGTCCGGGGCCCGCCGTGCCGCCCAGCGGCACCATCTCGGTGGCCGAGACCAGCCGGAAGCCGGTGACCGGTCGGCCCTTGCCGGCGAACCAGCGCTGCCGGGGCAGCCATTCATGGAGCAGCGGAGCGAGGGACGGGAGCAGGGCCCCGTCCGTCGTACTGCCGGTAGTTGCGCTGTTCCTCGTGCTCTTCGCCAGGGCGACGTGAGTGGATGCAGCCTCCGACATGGCATCGCGTCCTTTCCCCGGGCACACAGGATGCGAAGAGTGTCCCGGATTGCGGCAATGGCTGTCCGGCTGTGCGGGACGTGTCGGGAGAGGAAGGTGCTTACGGACTCGAACGGCGGAACCGTGAAGGCCCGGGGCGAGGGACCGAAGAGGGCCCAGGGCCTTTCGTTTCGCTCAGAGTGCCCCGTGCGGGGCGGTGGAAACCGCCCCGCACGCAACAGTCGCCTCTCAGGCCGGCGGCGCGTCCTTGCGCAGCCGGAACCAGTAGAAGCCGTGTCCCGCAAGGGTCAGCAGGTAGGGCCACTGACCGATGGCCGGGAAGCGTACCCCGCCGATCAATTCCACCGGATGACGTCCGTTGAACGATCGGAGGTCCAGTTCCGTCGGCTGCGCGAACCGCGAGAAGTTGTGCACGCACAGGACGAGGTCGTCCTTGTACTCGCGGGTGAACGCCAGCACGGCCGGGTTGGAGGAGGGGAGTTCGGTGTACTCGCCGAGACCGAAGGCCGGATTCTGCTTCCGGATCTCGATCATCCGGCGTGTCCAGTGCAGCAGCGAGGACGGCGAGGCCATCGACGCCTCGACGTTGGTGACCTGGTAGCCGTAGACCGGGTCCATGATCGTGGGGAGGTAGAGCCGCCCCGGATCGCTGGAGGAGAACCCGGCGTTGCGGTCGGGCGTCCACTGCATCGGGGTGCGCACCGCGTCCCGGTCGCCCAGCCAGATGTTGTCGCCCATCCCGATCTCGTCCCCGTAGTAGAGGATCGGGGAGCCGGGCAGCGACAGCAGCAGCGCGGTGAACAGCTCGATCTGGTTGCGGTCGTTGTCCAGCAGCGGGGCGAGCCGCCTGCGGATGCCGATGTTGGCGCGCATCCGCGGGTCCTTGGCGTACTCCGCGTACATGTAGTCGCGCTCTTCGTCCGTGACCATTTCGAGCGTGAGCTCGTCGTGGTTGCGCAGGAAGATGCCCCACTGGCAGTTCTTCGGGATCTCCGGGGTCTTGGCCAGGATTTCGGAGACGGGGTACCGGCTCTCGCGGCGCACCGCCATGAAGATCCGCGGCATCACGGGGAAGTGGAACGCCATGTGGCACTCGTCGCCGCCCGCCTCGTAGTCGCCGAAGTAGTCGACGACGTCCTCCGGCCACTGGTTGGCCTCGGCGAGGAGCACGGTGTCCGGGTAGTTGGCGTCGATCTCCTTGCGGACCCGCTTGAGGAAGTGGTGGGTCTCGGGGAGGTTCTCGCAGTTGGTGCCCTCGCGCTGGTAGAGGTAGGGCACCGCGTCGACCCGGAAGCCGTCGATGCCCAGGTCCAGCCAGAACCGCAGGGCCGCCAGGATCTCCTCCTGGACTGCCGGGTTCTCGTAGTTGAGGTCCGGCTGGTGCGAGAAGAAGCGGTGCCAGTAGTACTGCTTGCGCACCGGGTCGAAGGTCCAGTTGGACGTCTCGGTGTCGACGAAGATGATCCGGGCGTCCTGGAACTGCTTGTCGTCGTCGGCCCAGACGTAGTAGTCGCCGTACGGCCCGTCGGGGTCGGTGCGGGACTGCTGGAACCACTCGTGCTGATCGCTCGTGTGGTTCATGACGAAGTCGATGATGACCCGCATGCCGCGCTGGTGCGCGGCATCGACGAACTCCACGAAGTCGGCGAGATCGCCGAACTCCGGAAGCACGGCGGTGTAGTCGGAGACGTCGTAGCCCCCGTCGCGCAGCGGCGACTTGAAGAACGGCGGCAGCCAGAGGCAGTCGACACCGAGCCACTGGAGGTAGTCCAGCTTGGCGGTGATGCCCTTGAGGTCGCCGATTCCGTCGCCGTTGGAGTCCTGGAAGGACCGGACGAGCACCTCGTAGAAGACGGCTCGCTTGAACCAGTCGGGATCGCGGTCCTTGGCGGGGGTGTCCTCGAACGTGTCGGGGACAGGCTCATTGACGATCATGGTGTGGGTGACCCTCCGGTCGGCGGGGACGGTCGCAGGACCGCGATGTGCGCGGGCGTGATGCCCGGCTCTAGGCGCACATAGAAGTTCCTGCCCCAGTGATAGGTGTCGCCGGTGAGCTCGTCGCGCACCGGTACGCGCTCGTGCCAGGAAAGGCCGAGCCGCTCCATGTCCAACGAGACCGTGGCCTCCTGGGTGTGGTGCGGGTCGAGGTTCACGACCACCAGAACGGTGTTCGGTCCGGAGCGCTTGCTGTAGGCGATCAGCGCTTCGTTGTCGGTGTGGTGGAAGTGGACGTTGCGCAACTGCCGCAGAGCGGGGTGACGCCGGCGGATCCGGTTCAGCGAGGTGATCAGGGGAGTGAGCGTGCGGCCCTCGCGTTCCGCCGACTCCCAGTCTCTCGGGCGCAGTTCGTACTTCTCCGAGTGCAGGTACTCCTCGCTCCCCGGCTTGACCGGGGTGTTCTCGCACAGCTCGAATCCCGCGTACACGCCCCAGGAGGGGGCCAGCGTCGCGGCCAGCACCGCCCGCGCCTCGAAGGCCGGGCGGCCGCCTTCCTGGAGGTAGCCGGGAAGGATGTCGGGGGTGTTCACGAAGAAGTTGGGCCGCATGTAGGAGGCGGCGTCCCCGGCCAGCTCCGTGACGTACTCGGTCAGTTCGTGCTTGGTGTTGCGCCAGGTGAAGTACGTGTACGACTGCTGGAAGCCGATTGCGCCCAGGGTGTGCATCATCGCCGGGCGGGTGAACGCCTCCGCCAGGAAGATGACGTCGGGGTCGGTGCCGTTGATCTCCTCGATGACCTTCTCCCAGAACACCACCGGCTTGGTGTGCGGGTTGTCGACCCGGAAGATACGCACACCGTGGTCCATCCAGAAGCGCAGGATTCTTGACGTCTCCGCCACCAGACCGCGCATGTCCTTGTCGAAGGCGATCGGATAGATGTCCTGGTACTTCTTCGGCGGGTTCTCGGCGTACGCGATCGAACCGTCGGCGCGGTGGTGGAACCAGTCCGGGTGCTCCTTGACCCACGGGTGGTCCGGCGAGCACTGGAGCGCGAAGTCCAGCGCGATCTCCATCCGCAGATTGCGGGCGGTCGCCACGAAGTGGTCGAAGTCCTCCAGCGTGCCCAGCTCCGGGTGGACCGCGTCGTGCCCGCCGTCCGGCGAACCGATCGCCCACGGCACGCCCGGGTCGTGCTCCCCGGGCGTCAGGGTGTTGTTCGGGCCCTTGCGGTGGGTCGTCCCGATCGGGTGGATCGGTGGCAGGTACACCACGTCGAACCCCATCGCGGCGACCGCCGGCAGCCGCTCGGCGGCCGTCCGGAAGGTGCCGCTGACCAGCCGGGTCGGCGCGTCCGGCGAGGTGTCCGCCGGGTCCACCGGCACCCGCTTCGCCCCCTCGGAGCGAGGGAACAGCTCGTACCAGGATCCGAACAGCGCCCGCTCGCGCTCCACCCGGACCGCCAGCGGCTTGGAGCGGGTGATCAGTTCGCGCAGCGGATAGCGGGCCAGCACCGCGTCGGCGGCCGGGGTCAGCGCGGCGGCCAGCCGGGCGGCCGCCGGGTGGGCGGTGTCGCGCAGCGCGTCCACCGCGGCCAGCACCGCCTCGCGGCCGTGCTTCTTCGGCACGCCCGTGGCGGCCCGCTCCAGCAGCGCCGCGCCCTCGGCCAGCACCAGGTCCGTGTCGATGCCCGCCGGGATCTTGATCGCGGCGTGGTGCCGCCAGGTCGTGACCGGATCGCTCCAGGCCTCCACCGTGTACGTCCAGCGGCCCTCGGCGTCCGGGGTGATCTCCGCACCCCACCGGTCCGTGCCCTGCGCCAGCTCCCGCATCGGGGTCCACGGGCCGACGCGCCCGCTCGGATCGCGCAGGACGACATTGGCGGCCACCGCGTCATGGCCTTCGCGGAAGACGGTGGCGGTGACCTGGAAGGTCTCACCGACGACGGCCTTCGCCGCCCGTCTGCCGCAGTCGACGAGAGGACGGACGTCCAGGACGGGAATACGACCGATCATGGAATCACCTGAGGGCTGGAGGAGCTCGGCGTGCAGGGAGGACGGCACGGGCGCGGAGGACCGACCGCGTGTGCCGCGAAGACGGGGATCTGTCCTTTGTAGCTGCTCAGCTGTCTGCTGACGGGCTGTGGGCATGGCCGCTCCTGTCCGCGTTCACTCGAATGGCACTCGAATGGGTGGGTCGCGGGGGTTTCGTGCATGTTTCGGGATGCACGGGAGAACGTGTGCGGGCCGGGTCGTGCCGTGTACCGGGGAAGCCTTCCCCGCGTCGGCGGGTGGGAAATCCGGCGCCGTGTTAACTACTCGGTCGTAACGGGCCGCTCGGGCCCCGCCGCACGCGGCGCGCACGCCCCGCCGGGCGCAGGAGACCCGAAGCGCCCCCACGGGTTCCGGATACCCGTTCTGCGGCGCCACACGGCAGCCTTCCCTGTGGCAGTGAGGTCCACAAGGCTGCGTACGGGAGGGAAATCGGCCAAACCCCCAGGTGGGAGGAGTGACGGGGGATCACGGGTGGGGTGCGTGGGGCATCTGCGGGGAGGCGCGCGGCGTACGGGCCCCGGACCGGGCGCGCCCTCCGCGCGCCGTGGCAGCCCGCCACGGACGGCCGCTACCGTCAGGGGTGACGGAAGGGACGCACACCGTGGTGCGTCCGCTCGGATGCGCAAGTCCCCTGTAAAGGTGGAGCAGTGAAGGCCATTCGTCGATTCACCGTGCGTCCTGTCCTCCCCGAACCCCTTCGACCCCTCCACGACCTCGCGCGCAACCTGCGCTGGTCGTGGCACACCGAGACCCGCGAGCTCTTCCGGGCCGCCGACCCCGAGGGCTGGCGGCCCGCGGACGCCGACCCCGTACGCCTGCTCGGCTCGCTGTCCGCCGGGCGGCTGACCGAACTGGCCGGGGACGCGGAGTACCTCGGCCGCCTCACCGCGGCCTCCGCCGATCTGGCGGAGTATCTGGACGGCCCCCGCTGGTACCAGGAACAGCGGGCCGCCGGAGCCGAACTCCCCTCCGCCATCGCCTACTTCTCACCCGAATTCGGTGTCACCGCCGCCCTGCCCCAGTACAGCGGCGGCCTCGGCATCCTGGCCGGCGACCACCTCAAGGCCGCCAGCGACCTCGGCGTCCCGCTCATCGGCGTCGGGCTGCTCTACCGGCACGGCTACTTCCGCCAGACCCTCTCGCGCGAGGGCTGGCAGCAGGAGCACTATCCCGTCCTCGACCCCAACGAACTCCCGCTCGACCTGGTCCGCGAGGCCGACGGCACCCCCGCCCGGGTCGTCCTCGCCCTGCCCGGCGGACGCTCGCTGCACGCGTGCATCTGGCTGGCCCGGGTCGGCCGCGTGCCGCTGCTCCTCCTCGACTCCGACGTCGAGGAGAACGCCCCCGGCGAACGCGACGTCACCGACCGGCTCTACGGCGGCGGCAGCGACCACCGCCTCCTCCAGGAGATGCTGCTCGGCATCGGCGGCGTGCGCGCCGTGCGCACCTGGTGCCGACTGACCGGCACCCCGGAGCCGGAGGTGTTCCACACCAACGAGGGCCACGCCGGCTTCCTCGGCCTGGAACGGATCCGTGAACTCATCCTCACCGGACTCGACTTCGAGCCCGCCCTCGAAGTGGTCCGGGCCGGCACCGTCTTCACCACCCACACCCCGGTGCCCGCCGGCATAGACCGTTTCGACCGGGGGCTCGTCGCCCGCCACTTCGGCGACGAGGGCGAACTGTCCGGCGTACCCGTCGAGAAGATCCTGCCGCTCGGCACCGAGACCTACCCCGGCGGCGAGCCGGAGCTGTTCAACATGGCGGTGATGGGCCTCAGGCTCGCCCAGCGCGCCAACGGCGTCTCCACCCTGCACGGGGCGGTCAGCCGGGAGATGTTCTCCGGGCTCTGGCCGGGCTTCGACCCCGCCGAGGTGCCCATCACCTCCGTCACCAACGGGGTCCACGCCCCGACCTGGGTCGCCCCCGAGGTGTTCCGCCTCGGCGCGGGCCAGATCGGCGAGGGCCGCGCCCACCAGGTGCTGGCCGGCGGCCCGGTGGCCGACGAGGCCTCCGCGCAGACCGGCACGCCCCGCCGCTGGGACGCCGTGACCGCCATCGGCGACCAGGAGATCTGGGACCTGCGCCGGGACCTGCGCGGCCGGCTCGTCACCGAGGTCCGCCGCCGCCTCTACGCCTCCTGGCGCAGGCGCGGCGCGGGCACCGCCGAGCTGGGCTGGATCGACGGCGTCCTCGACCCGGACATCCTGACCATCGGCTTCGCCCGCCGCGTCCCCTCGTACAAGCGGCTGACGCTGATGCTGCGCGACCGCGACCGGCTGCGGGGGCTGCTGCTCCACCCGACGCACCCGATCCAGATCGTCGTCGCCGGCAAGGCCCACCCGGCCGACGACGGCGGGAAGCGGCTGGTGCAGGAGCTGGTGCGGTTCGCGGACGACCCGCGCGTGCGTCACCGCATCGTGTTCCTGCCCGACTACGGCATGGGCATGGCGCAGAAGCTCTACCCGGGCTGCGACGTCTGGCTCAACAACCCGCTGCGCCCGCTGGAGGCCTGCGGCACGAGCGGGATGAAGGCCGCGCTCAACGGCTGCCTCAACCTGTCGGTGCGCGACGGCTGGTGGGACGAGTGGTTCGACCCGGACTTCGGCTGGGAGATCCCCACCGCCGACGGCTCCGCGGTCGACGAGGACCGCCGGGACGAACTGGAGTCGAACGCCCTCTACGCCCTGATCGAGGACCGGGTCGCCCCGCGCTTCTACGACCGGGGAGCGGAGGGGTTGCCGGACCGGTGGATCGAGATGGTCCGCTCGACCCTGGTCAACCTGGGCCCGAAGGTGCTCGCCGGGCGGATGGTGCGCGAGTACGTGGAGCGCCTGTACGCCCCCGCCGCACAGGCCCGCCGGGCACTGGAGCCCGCGGTGGCGCAGGATCTCGCCGCGTGGAAGGCCAAGGTCCGGGCGGCCTGGCGCGGGGTCTCCGTCGACCACGTGGAGACGGTCACCGGGGACGCCGCGGGCGGTTCGGCGGAGCTGGGGGCCACCCTGGCGCTGCGCGTGCGGATCGCGCTCGGCGGCCTGGATCCGGACGACGTGGAGGTCCAGGTGGTCGCGGGCCGGGTCGACTCCGGCGACGCCATCGCGGATGCCCAGACCTTCCCGCTGAAGCCGGCGGGCGGTCAGGACCTGGAGGACCGCTGGCTGTACGAGGGCCCGCTCACCCCGGACCGGACGGGGCCGTACGGCTACACCGTGCGCGTCCTGCCCGCCCACCGGCTGCTGGCCAGCAGCGCCGAACTGGGCCTGGTCGCCCTGCCGACCGAGGCGACGGGGGAGGGCGGGGGCGTGCTGATGCGCTGAGCGCGCGTCATCGCGGACCCGAGGGGCCCGGCACCCACGCGATGCCGGGCCCCTGCGCGTGGGCCGGTGGTTCCTTCGTGGGGTGAACACAGAACCTTGACGTGCCCATACAACGGCGCCAACCGCCTGGGTCACGCGATGACCACCACGCAGACCCTGACCGAGCGGCAGCGGCCCGCCGGGTCCAACAACCTGTTCGTCGCCCGGGAGACCCTGACCCACGCGAACAACCCGGCCTGACGCGGCCTTTCGCACCATGACGAACGGCCCGGAAGAGGTCTCCCTCTTCCGGGCCGTTCGGTCACAGCGGATGGATCGGTCGGATCCGGCGGATCAGAAGGTCAGTCTGAAGCTGTTGATCTTTCCGGTGTCCTGGCGGGCCACGTCCTGGACCTTCAGCTTCCAGACCCCGTTGGCCACCTCGGACGAGGCGTTGACCGTGTAGGTCGCCACCACGTTGTCCGCCGAGTCACCGGAGGAGGAGTTCTTCAGCCGGTAGGCCGTGCCGTCCGGGGCCACCAGGTCGACGACCAGGTCACCGCGCCAGGTGTGCGAGATGTTCACGTCCACCTTGAGGGCGCTCGGCGCGTTGCCGGCGACACCGGAGACGGTGACCGCGCTGGTGACGGCCGCACCGGCGTCCGGGATGTTCACCGCGGTGGTGTTCTCGAACACCTTGCCGCCCGGGTCGGGGTCGCCGCCGCCGGGGCGGGCGCCCACGTTGATGCCGGCCCAGGCGTGGGCCACGGCCGCGTACTCGGGGCTGGTGGCCCCGTACAGCTCACTGGCGACCGCGAGCGTGCCGGTGCGGGCGGCGGCGTAGTTGGTCGTCGAGGTGAACTTCGTGGTGAGCGCCTTGAACCAGATCTGCAGCGCCTTGTCCCGGCCGATGCCGGTCACCGGGAGGCCGTCGGAGGTCGGCGAGTCGTAGTTGACGCCGTTGACGGTCTTGGCGCCGCTGCCCTCGGAGAGCAGGTAGAACCAGTGGTTCGCCGGGCCCGAGGAGTAGTGGACGTCGACGTTGCCGATGCCCGAGTACCAGTAGTCCTTGGACGAGCCGTCCTTCGAGGGCTTGTCCATGTAGCGCAGCGGCGTCCCGTTGCCGCGGATGTCGATCTTCTCGCCGACCAGGTAGTCGCCCGGGTCCGCGGCGGTGTCGGAGTAGAACTCCACACCCGCGGCGAAGATGTCGGAGGTGGCCTCGTTGAGACCGCCGGACTCGCCGCTGTAGACGAGCTTGGCGGTGACCGAGGTCAGACCGTGCGTCATCTCGTGGGCGGCCACGTCGAGCGAGGTCAGCGGCTTGACGTTGCCGCTGCCGTCGCCGTACGTCATGCAGAAGCAGCTGTCCTGCCAGAACGCGTTGACGTAGTTGTTGCCGTAGTGGACGCGGGAGTACGCCCCGACGCCGTCACCGCGGATGCCGGAGCGGCCGTGCACGTTCTTGTAGTAGTCCCACGTCTCCGCGGCGCCGTAGTGGGCGTCCGCGCCGGCGGTCTCGGCGTTCTGCGGAGTGCCGTCGCCCCAGATGTCGTCCGGGCCGGAGAAGAGCGTGCCGGTGCCGGAGGTGCCCCGGTTCAGGTTGTACGTCTTGTGGTTGCCGCGCGCGGTGTCGGTCAGGGTGTACGAGGGCGCGGTGCCCAGGGTGACCTGGCCGTTGTACTGCGTGTTTCCCGTGCCGTTGTGGACGGCCTGCCACTCGTAGAGCTTCTCGCCCGAGGTGGCGTCGGTGAGCACGTGCAGCTCGTTCGGGGTGCCGTCGTGCTGGAGTCCGCCGACTACGGTCTCGTACGCGAGCTGCGGGGAGCCGCCGCCCAGCCAGACCACCTTGCGCGGGGCGTTCTCCGCCTTCTTGGCCTTCGAACCCTCGGCCTTGGCCGCGCCGAGCGCCTGCTTCTCGGCGGCGGCCGGGGCCACGTCGGCGGTCAGGCCGACGGCCTTCAGCTGCGCGCTGGTCGCCTTCGACGCCTTGCTGACGCCCTCGGTCCGCCCGGCCGCGGACTCCTTGACCACGAGGTCGCCGCCGAGGACGGGGAGCCCGTCGAGGGTGCGCTCGTAGCGGGTGTGCGTGGTGCCGTCGCGGTCCTGGACCACGTCACGGACCACGAGCTTCTCGGTGGACCCGAGACCGAGCTCCTTGGCGGTTGCGGCCTTCGTGGCGTTCGCCTCGCTGAGCAGCTCCGCGCGCTGGGCGGGGGAGAGCTTGGCGGGCAGGGCGCCCGGGTCGGCCTTCGTGCCGGCGGTGATGCCGCCGAGCGGGGCCGCGGCGGGGGCGGAGGTGGCGGTCGCGGCACCGGACGGGACGGCGACGGCGATGAGGGCTGCTGCGGCTATCAGAGCGCCGGTCGCGGTGGCGCGACGGCTGGGCGTGGATCTCACGCGGACTCCTTCTGCGAGGGGGGTACCGGGCGGCCTGGAGGGCCGTCCGGACGGTGCAGGCGGTGCGCAGAACGGGGGAAGAGTGTCAGCCGACGACCGTGTCTGTCAGGAGCGCGTCAATAACTTGGCCGGTTTTCGTTCGTTGCCGGAAAGGTCATGTTCGTTAAGCGGACGTTTCGCCGATCATTGCCGCAGTGTTACCAGGCGTTCTGGAGCCCGGTATTCACAGGGTGGTCACAGGTTTCGTGCGCGAAGGTCACCGGGCGGGCGCGGGCGGGAAGAGGCGTGATGACCGTCAGATGAGACGGCGTCGGGTTCTGGCCAGATCCGCGCGCCGGAATGTGCCGGTCCGTCAGGGTGCGGAGATCCCTTCGGGATCGGGGTGCGGGCTTCAGGCGGTCGAGTCCGGTGGGTACACCGTGTCCAGGAGGTCGCGCACGAAGCGGTCCGGGTCGTCGAGCCCCGCCGCCGCGAGCGTGCCGGGCCCTTCCGTCAGGAGGTGCGGGACCGCCGCGTGCAGGGCGAGGGTCACGACGGCGGCCCGCTGCGGGGTCACGGGCAGTCCGGCGGCGCGCTGGGCCAGCTCGAAGCCCGCGAAGTCGCCGCTCGCCATCGGGTCGAGGATGCCGGAGAGCCAGGGTCGCCGGGTCGCCTCGGCCTGGAGCTCCAGCACCGCGAGGAGACGGGCGCGCCCCGGCCCCGCGACGTTCTCCAGGAGCGAGCGGAAGAGGGCCACCAGCCCCTCGCGGTCCGCGGGGCCCGGGCCGGCGGTTAGCTGTTCGGTGAGCGCCAGGTACTGCTCCAGGCAGCGCTCCGCCACCGCGCGGAGGACGGCGTCCCGGGTCGGGAAGTAGTTCTTGGTGGTGCCGGAAGGCACCTCGGCGGCCTGGTCCACGGCTCGGTGCGTCAGCCCGCGCCCGCCGTCCCGGGCCAGCACCTCGATCGCCGCGTCCCGCAGCCGGTCCCGCCGGTCCGGATTCACCCGCGCTCGCTCCCTCGTCCCCGCCTCGTATCCGCTGCCCGTCCTTGCCGATACTACCCCAGCCGTGGTACCACGGATGTGGTGGTTCTTTCGGGTGGGGCCTACGAGCTTCGGGAGCGCGACATGACAGGGACGGCGACGGTGGTCGGCGCAGGCATCGGCGGACTGGCGACCGCGATCGGCCTCCGCCGCGCGGGCTGGAGCGTGACGGTGCTGGAGCGCCGCACGGAACTGGAGCGGTACGGAGCGGCCTTCGGCATCCACCCCACCGCACAGTCCGCGCTCGACCGCCTCGGTGTCGGCGACGCCCTGCGCGAGCACGCCGTGCCCTACCGCGACGCGCACATCCGCACCCCGGACGGCACGTCGATCGCCCGCCTCCCGCTGGAACGCATCGAACGCAGGGCGGGCCGCCCCGAACTCCTCATCTCCCGCCCGTACTTGCTCGACGCACTGCTCGCGGGCCTGGACGCCTTCGGTGACGTACCGGTCAAACTCGGCGAGCGGGTCACCGACGTGGACGCCCTCGCCGCCGGGCAGGACCTGGTGATCGGCGCCGACGGCATCCGCAGCGCCGTCCGCACCGCCCGCTTCGGCGACCGCAGCGGCCCGCGCGAGGTCGGCACCGTCGCCTGGATCGGCATCGCCGACATCGAGAGTCCGGTGCACGGCGAGACCTGGGGGAGCGGCCGCTTCTTCGGGCTGACCCCGGTCGAACCGGGCCGCACCAACTGGTACGCCACCGCCCCCGAGGCCACCACGGCCGACGAGCTGCGCGGCCTCTTCGCCGGCTGGCACGACCCGATCCCGCGCATCCTGGCCGCCACCGATCCGGCGACCTGGATCCGCTACGAGATGCGCCACCTGCACCCGGCACTGCCGTCCTTCGTCTCCACCGCCGCCTCGGGCCGGGTGGCGCTGGTCGGCGACGCGGCCCACGCCATGACGCCCAACCTGGGCCAGGGCGCCTGCACCGCGATCCTTGACGCCGACGCCCTGACCCGCGCACTCGCCGCCGCGCTCCCGGGCCCGGCGGGCGTCGCCGGTGCCCTGCGCGCCTACGACCGCGAACGCCGCCGCAGCGCCCAGCGGACCGCGTTCGCCTCCCGGACCCTGCACCGCTTCATGAGCACGGAACGCACCCGGCTGCGGGACGCGGCGGTGCGGCTGCTGCCGGGGTGAGGACGGCGAATCCGGTCGCCCGGACCCGGCCGCGCCCCTACGATCGGCGGACCGGGATCACGTGGTCCCGCAGGGTGCGGTGCCGTGGCCGAGCGGTCCAAGGCGATCGTCGCGGGGGAGGTCCACCCCGCGGCGACTCGATGAGGCAGGGGCGGACCTGTCCCGTCTCGTCCGCGGGTTCGAATCCCGTCGGCATCGCACCCGCCCCGCCCGCGTGCCCGGTCCGGCCGGGCCGGTGCACGGTCTACGCGCTGTACGAGCGCCCTGCCGCCGCCGGTTCGGGCCTCACTCGAACCTGGTCACGGTGAAAGTCTCCCCGTCCTGCGGCGGCCGGATCCAGGAGCGGGTGGTGAACATGTGCAGCCGCCCCCACGTGATCGCGTGGCGCGGCAGATGGACTCCGAACTCGCCGGCTATCGCCTCCAGCAGCGCCCGTTCCGTCCCGATGGCCGTCTCCGTTCCGACGGGCTCCATCCGGGAGGTGAAGAACCGGCCCGGGTCCAGGGCCGGTGGGATCGGCCCCGTCCGCCGCACCTCTCCGTCCGCGTACGTGAAGGCGTACAGCTCCGCACCGCTCTGCGCCACGGAGAGGTGGAAGAACGGGTCCCCGTGCCCGTCCCGCAGACCGCCCCACACGACCACAGCGCGGCCGTCCGCGCAGGCGGCAGCGGCCGGAGAGACGAACAGCCGCGGTGCGAGACGCGGGCGGCTGCCGTCGAAGGCGAAGCTCCAGCGAGCGCCTGCCCGGCCGACCGCAACGAGGGCCCTGTCCTCGAATCCGGAGAACTCCCGCCGCCCGCGGAGCGACCGACTGTGCGCTTCGTGGAAGGTCATGGGCTCGTCCAGCGCGGTCCCGTCCGCGAGGCGTCCGGGCAGATCCTGCGGCTCCACCCCTTCGACCAGGACGAAGCGGTAGGACGTGTGGTCGCCGGGGGCGTCCGGGTCGGCGAGCCAGGACAGGCCCGTCGGATCGGAAGGGGTCGCCTCGCCCCGTGGCTCGCCCGCCTGCCCGCCCCTGGGAGCGGACAGCAGCGCGCGGCCCCGCTCCGGGGTCAGCAGCGGGCCGAGCAGTGGATCGGCCACCCAGCCCAGCGGCGCCAGATGGTCGGGCCCCAGCGGCTGCCACAGCGGCAGGGCGTCCAGCATCGTCCGCCACGCCCCGTCGGTGTCGCCCCACCGCGCCGACTCCCGGGCCCGGTCGACCGCCTCCCCGAACGGCCCGGCCGCCGTGTAGCGGTACGTGCCCGAGCGCACCTGCTCCAGCAGCGTGTGCGCCAGCGCCACCACGTCGTCGGTTGCTCCCCTCAGGCTGTACTTCAGCCCGGAGTCGTCCCGGTGTCGGTGCCTCGCGTAGTCGGCGACCAACGGCGGGAGCAGTTCGACGGCGTACCGGGGGTCGATCGCCAGGTCCTGGTAGGACAGGTCCGTCTGCCCGAGCAGGCGGCGTATCTGGTCGCCCAGCCCGTCGGCCCTCGGTCTGCCGTACTCCTTCGCCTCGTCCAGCGCCCGCCCGGCCCGCTCCCAGTCGCCGCCCAGCGCCCACAGCCGGGCCTCCTCCACCTGGGCGTCCAGCCGCCGCGCCGTGGCGTTGACGAACTCCGGCTCCCCGTCCGCCGGACGGGCCCGCAAGCGGTGGAACTCCCGGTGCATGGCCCGCATGAACGTGGCGAAGTCCGGGAACCGCTCGGGCGGTTCGGCCCGCCAGCTCGCCCAGGTGTACACGGCCCACTCGCCGTTCTCGTCCACGTCCTCGGGATCCAGCACGACACTCATCGCGTCGGACTCGACGTCGAGCTGGAGCCCGCGGCGCCAGACCGCCACGTCCCGCAGCTCCTCGGGGGTGGGGTCCTCGTCCAGGTACTCCTCGAACATCGCCGCGAGCCCGGACGCGTCGTTGTGCCAGCGGGCCTCCCCGGTCCCCGCCAGCAGGGTGATGAAGCCGCCCGCGTGTCGCCACCCGTCGCTGACGGCGAGGAACTCCCGGTACGACGGGGGCATCCGCCGGCCGAGGCGCTCCTCCAGGGCCGCTATCCGGTCCTCGGCCGCCGCCGGGAACCCCAGCCAACGATCCCGCCGCGCGGTCTCGTCCTCCCGCGCGTGCGTCCCGTCGTCGGACAGGGAATCCGACCACTCCCCGCTCCAGTCGCGCAGGAACGGTTCCCAGGTGAATGGCGTCGCCTCCGTCATACGACCGATGCTGCCACCCGCCACTGACAGCGCCCCGCGACGCCCGGCCCACGCGGGGCCCGGCAGAGTGGGGGGATGGACGTACTCGATGTTGCCCGTGCCTTTGTCCTGGAACGCCACCCCGACGCCCGCGCCGCGTTCCTCGGCGGCAGTGTCCTGACGAGCCGCCGCACCGCCCGGTCCGACCTGGACGTCGTCGTCCTGCTCGACGGCCCGCCCGCCCCGTACCGCGAGAGCCTGCGGTACGGGGACTGGCCGGTGGAGCTGTTCGTGCACACCGAGGACTCCTGGCACGGCTTCGTGACCCCGGAGATCGCGCAGCGGAAATCGCCCCTGCTGTGCATGTGCGCCGACGGGGCGTTGCTGCTCGACGCCGACGGGACAGGGGCACGGATGGCGGAGACGGCGAAACGCCTCGCGGCCGCGGGCCCGCCCCCGGTCACCGACACGGCACTCGAGGACGCCCGGTACGCGCTGACGGACCTGCTCGACGACTTCGGCGCCGTCACGGACGTGGGGGAGCGGCTGTTCGTCGTGGCCGAACTCGTCCGGCGGACCGGCGAGCTGGCGTTGCTGACCCACGGCACGTGGCTCGGCGGCGGCAAGTGGCTGGCCCGGCGCCTCGAACCGGTCGCACCGGACCTTCCGGCGCGCCTGGACGAGGCGGCGCGGGCCGCGCTGCGCGGCGCACCGGAGAGCCTCACCTCACTGGTCACGGAGGTCCTCGACGCGGCGGGCGGCCCCATCTGGGAGGGGTACCGCCGCAGCGGACCGCGGAAGACGGCCTGAACCCCGGGTGCAGCTCCCCGCTGTCAGCAGGGTCCTCCCCAAGACAGACCTCTGCGCAGCCGGCGTGCCGTGACCGCGCTCGCGACGCCGAGGGCCGCGCCCGCGGTCACGTCGCCGGGGTAGTGCACGCCGGTGTGGACGCGGGAGTAGGCGACGGCGCTCGCCAGGCTCCAGAGCGGCAGCAGGGCCCCCGGCAGGACGGTGCCGGCTCCGATGGCGAAGGCGACGGCCGACGCGGTGTGGCCGGACGGGAAGGAGGCGGAAGCGGGCATGGGGACCTGGCGTGCGACCGTGACCCGGGCCGCCTCCCGGTCGGGGCGCCGCCGCCGGACCAGGCGTTTGGCGAGCAGGTTCGCGGAGGCGGAGGCCACGGCGACCGCGCCGAGCCCCGCACAGGCCGCCTGCCGGGGCCGTCCGGGGAAGACGGCGAGCCCCGCGGCGATGCCCAGCGAGAGCTTGGAGTGGTCGGCCGCCCGGGACAGCCGCCGCAGCGCCGTGTCCAGCGTGGGCGTGGGCGTCGTGGCCACCGCCGCGTACACCGCACCGTCGATGGCGCGCAGGTCGCGCAGCGCGGCGGCGACGATGGCCCCCACGGGCCCGGCCCGGCGCGACCCGCCCGTCTCGTCGTGGGGAACACCGGTGGCACCGTGCCCGTCCGCCGCCCTCATCGCGCACGCCCCAGGGCCAGCGCCGTGATCCAGCGCCAGTTCAGCGGTGAAGCCGGCGCCACCGTGCCCGGCCGGGTGCGGGGGACCAGGACGCGCAGGGCCCGGTGGCGGACCGTACAGACGACCGGGGCGGGCAGCGTCAGCGCCTCACCGTCCACCGCGACCGGAATCGCGTCTTCCGGGGCCGACACCTCGACTCCGCGCACCGTCGCGAAGACGACGCCCTGCGCGTGTGCGCCCCGCACGGCGAGGTCGGCGGCCTGGGCCGCGCCCTCCACGCGCACGGCGATCACCCCGAGCTTGCCGCGGTCCAGGCGCGGCCGCAGACCCGCGGCGAGCGGATCGGGCCTGGCATAGGGGTTGTTGGTGACGAGGACGGCCTGCTGTCCGGTGAGCAGCTTCGCGCCGACGGCCGCGTCGAGGCGCCTGCCCTCCGCCCCGAGCAGGTCGGGCAGCAGCGCGAGCGCGGTCCCCGCTTTCGCGTCGCGGTACTCGGGCTGCTGCACGATATCCGCGTACGCCCCGAAGGACACGGTGTTGACGAAGGGCCGCCCGTTCACGATGCCCAGGTCGACGCGGAGTTCCTCGCCGTCGGTCAGCGCGTCCAGACAGCGGGCCGGGTCGGCGCGGTCGAGGCCGAGGTCCATGGCGAAGTGGTTGCGCGTGCCCGCCGAGATCACCAGGAACGGCAGCCCGTGATCGGCCGCGACCCCCGCGACCAGCGCCTGGGTGCCGTCACCGCCGGCCACGCCGAGCAGGTCGGCACCGTTCGCGGCGGCCTCGCGCGCCAGCTCCTCCACATCGGTCCCGCCGCCCTCGGGGTCGAGCAGGTGCACCCGCGCACCGAGCCGTTCGGCCTTCTCCACGAGGCCGAAGCGGCCGACCTTCCCGCCGCCGGAGCGCGGATTCATGATGAGGAAGGGCTGCCGCGGCCGCCTTCCGGCGTGGCCGCGCACCACGTACGCCTTGCCGTGCGCGCGCATCGCCGCCCGGCCGCAGACCAGGGCCAGGCCGTACAGCACCAGGGCGAGCAGCGCCCAGACCCAGACGCCCCGGCAGATGTAGTACACGAGCACCGCCACCGGCGCGGCGACCGCGAGCAGGGCGCCCAGCAGGCGGGGCAGCCCGCGCAGGGAGAGCAGCCACCACAGGCCCGCGGCGGACAGGACAAGACCCGCGAGCCCGGCGACGAAGACCAGCACCCCGACGTCGACGAGCGCGAGGCACAGCACCGCGACCACGGCCGCGAGCGCCACCAGCGCGCACCGGGCCAGGAACCGGGCAGCTCCCCGCCAGGGCCGACGACCGGTCACGCGTACCACCTCCGGTCCGATTCTCGACGATGCCGCCCGGCCCGGCATCCGGGGCCGGGCCGGACGCGCCGGCGCCGCGCGCGGGCCCCCGGAACCGGGGCTCCCGGACGCCGCCCCCCTCTCAGCTCAAGCTGTCCCTCCACGTCCGGTGCAGCCCCGCGAACCGCCCCGTCCCGCCGATCAGTTCCGCGGGCGCGCCGTCCTCCACGATCCGGCCGTGCTCCATCACCAGCACCCGGTCCGCGATCTCCACGGTCGAGAGCCGGTGGGCGATCACCACCGCCGTGCGGCCGTGCAGCACCGTGTCCATGGCCCGCTGGACCGCGCGCTCGCCGGGGATGTCCAGGGAGCTGGTCGCCTCGTCCAGGATCAGCACCGACGGGTTCGCCAGCAGGGCGCGGGCGAACGCCACCAACTGGCGCTGGCCCGCCGAGATCCGGCCGCCCCGCTTGCGTACGTCGGTGTCATAGCCGTCCGGGAGCGCCGCGATGAAGTCGTGTGCGCCGATCGCCTTCGCGGCGTGCTCGATCTCCTCGCGGGTGGCGTCCGGGCGGCCGATCGCGATGTTCTCCGCGACCGTCCCGGAGAACAGGAACGCCTCCTGCGTCACCATCACCACGCCCCGGCGCAGCTCGGCGGTGGACAGGTCGCGCAGGTCCGTGCCGTCCAGCAGGACCCGGCCCTCGGTCGGGTCGTAGAAGCGGGCCAGCAGCTTGGCCAGCGTCGACTTGCCCGCGCCCGTGGAGCCGACGACCGCCACCGTCCGGCCCGCCGGGATGCGCAGGTCGAAGGCGGGCAGCACCTCACCGCCCGTACGGTAGGCGAACCGCACCCCGTCGAACACGACCTCCCGGCCCGGGAGGTCGCCCGAGCGCGGCGGCAGTTCGGTGGGGTGGTCGGTCTCGGGGACGTTCGGCGTCTGGGCCAGCAGGCCGGCGATCTTCGTCAGCGAGGCCGCCGCCGACTCGTAGGAGTTGAGGAACATCCCCAGCCGGTCGATCGGGTCGTACAGCCGGCGCAGATACAGCACCGCCGCCGCCAGCACCCCCAGCGCCAGCGTCCCCTCCGCCACCCGGTAGGCGCCCCACAGCACCATGCCGGCCACCGCCGTGTTCGCGATCAGCCGGGAGCCGACGACATAGCGGGCCATCTCCAGGATCGCGTCGCCGTTCGACCGCTCGTGGCGGGTGTTCAGCTCCGTGAAGGCGGCGTCGTTGCTCCGCTCCCGGCGGAACGCCTGGACCGGGCGGATGCCGTTCATCGTCTCCGCGAACTTCACGATCACCGCCGCGATCGCCGTGGACCGCGCCGTGAACGCCACGGACGCCCGCCGCCGGTACATCCGGACCATCAGATACAGCGGTACGAAGGAGAGCGTGGCGATCGCGCCGATCCCCAGGTCCAGCCAGAGCAGCACCACGGCGATCGACACGAACGAGAGGACCACGCCGATCAGTTCCTGGAGCCCCTCGCTCAGCAGCTCCCGCAGCGACTCCACGTCCGTCGTCGAGCGCGAGATCAGCCGGCCCGAGGTGTAGCGCTCGTGGAAGTCGATGCTGAGCGCCTGCGCGTGCCGGAAGATCCGGCCGCGCAGCTCCAGCAGGACGTCCTGGTTGATCCGCGCGGTCGCCCGGATGAAGCCGTACTGGAGGACGCCCGCGCCGACCGAGCAGAGCGCGTAGCCGACGGCGACCGCGACCAGCGGGCCGTAGTCGTGGTCCCGGAACGCCGGAACCCCGCTGTCGATCGCGTACGCCACGAGCAGAGGGCCCGCCTGCATCGCCACCTGCTGCACCACCAGCAGCAGGGCCGCCACCGCGACCCGGCCGCGCATCGGGGCCAGCAGCGAGAACAGCAGCGCCAGGGTCGCCCCGGGCGGCGCGGGCAGGTCGTCCTGGTCGAACGGGTCGCCGGAGGGCCGTGGTTCGGGCGCGCCCGGGCCCTCCTTCCGCAGGCCGTCGTCCTCGGCCGCGGGAAGCGAGGCGTCGTCGGTGGTCGTGGTCATCGGGCACTGCCCTCCTCGGCGGGAACCTGCTGGGCGGGGGCGCTCTTCGGCGCGGCGGGGTGCGGTGCGGCGTCGTCGTGCCCGGGCCCGTGGCCGGCGTCGAAGGCCCCGACGCTCCTGGGCGCCGCCACCGGGCCGTCCGCCCCGCCGGACCCCGCGCCCGACATCAGCCAGGCGTACTCCGCGTTGTCGCGCAGCAGCTCCTGATGCGTGCCGACCGCGGCGATCCGGCCCCCGGACAGCAGCGCCACCCGGTCCGCCAGCATCACGGTCGACGGGCGGTGCGCCACGACCACCGCCGTCGTCCGCGCCAGGACCTTCCGCAGCGCGGCCTCCACCAGCGTCTCCGTGTGCACGTCCAGCGCTGAGAGCGGGTCGTCCAGCACCAGGAAGCGCGGCTCGCCGACCACCGCCCGGGCCAGCGCCAGGCGCTGGCGCTGGCCGCCGGAGAGGCTCAGGCCCTGCTCGCCGACCTCCGTGTCCAGCCCCTGCGGCAGCTCGTGCACGAAGTCGGCCTGGGCCACCGACAGCGCCCGGCGCACCTGCTCCTCGTCCGCGTCCGCCGCGCCCATCGTCACGTTCTCGCCGACCGTCGCGGAGAACAGCGTCGGCTCCTCGAACGCCACCGACACCAGCTCCCGCAGCCGCGAGCGCTCCATCGTGGCGATGTCCTCGCCGTCCAGCGTGATCCGCCCGCCGGTCACCTCGTGCAGCCGGGGCACCAGCGCCGTCAGCGTCGTCTTGCCCGACCCCGTACCCCCGACGAGGGCCAGCGTCTCACCGGGCCGGATGTGCAGATCGATGCCGGACAGGACGGGCGGGGAGTCCGGGTCCGCGTCCGGGTAGCGGAACGCGACGCCCTCGAACACCATCCCCGACGCGGTGGCCGGTGCGCCCTCCCGTCCGGCGACGGCGCCCCGCTCCTCCGCCACGTCCATCACCTCGAAGTACCGGTCGGTGGCGGTCGCCGACTCCTGGCTCATCGCCAGCAGGAAGCCGATCGACTCCACCGGCCAGCGCAGCGCGAGCGCCGTGGACAGGAACGCCACCAGCGTGCCCGCCGACAGCGTCCCGTCCGCCACCTGGATCGTGCCGAGCACCAGCGCCGCGCCGATCGCCAGCTCCGGGATGGCGGTGATCAGCGCCCAGATCCCGGCGAGCAGCCGGGCCTTGCCCAGCTCCGTGTCGCGCAGCCGGTGCGCCAGCGCCTTGAACGCCCGTGCCTGGCTGCGGTGCCGGCCGAAGCCCTTGACGATGCGGATGCCCAGGACGCTCTCCTCGACGACCGTGGTGAGGTCGCCGACCTGGTCCTGGGCCCGGCGCGCGACCACCGAGTACTTCGTCTCGAACAGCGAGCACAGGATGACCAGCGGCACCGCGGGCGCCAGCAGCACCAGACCGAGCGTCCAGTCCTGGGCGAACAGAAGGACGAACCCGACGAGGATCGTCGCCGTGTTGACGACCAGGAAGGTCAGCGGGAACGCCAGGAACATCCGCAGCAGCATCAGGTCCGTCGTCCCGCGCGACAGCAGCTGACCCGAGGCCCAGCGGTCGTGGAACGCGACCGGCAGCCGTTGCAGATGGCGGAAGAGGTCCGCCCGCATCGCCGCCTCGACCCCGGCCAGCGGCCGCGCCACCAGCCACCGACGGAACCCGAACAGCAGCGCCTCCGCGATGCCGAGCAGCAGCAGATACAGCGCCCCCAGCCACACCCCGCCCGGATCGCGGTCGGCGACCGGGCCGTCCACCATCCACTTCAGGACCAGCGGGATCACCAGGCCCAGACAGGACGCCAGGATCGCCACGAAGGCGGCCGTGAACAGGCGCACCCGCACGGGTCGGACATAGGGCCACAGACGCAGGAGGGAGCGCACGGCGGACCGGTCCGTGCGCTCTGCAGGCATTTTGGGCATCAGGGCCGAGCCTACGTTTCACCACTGACATCGGGCCTCCCAATTTCCGGCCGCCCGCCGCCCGCTCACCCCCCGCTCCCTCTCCGTTCGACCGGTCCGGTCGCACCCGGTCGTACTCCGCCGTCAACCGATCGGCTGATACGACGTCGAGCGTGACGGCGGATACCGGCCCGGTCCGCCCGCCGGAACCCTGAGGGCATGGCAATCATCGAAGTCACCGGGGTGCGCAAGACCTACGCGGGCCGCGACGTGGTCGACGGCGTCTCCTTCTCCGTCGAGGAGGGCGAGATCTTCGGCATCCTCGGCCCCAACGGGGCGGGCAAGACCACCACCGTCGAATGCGTGGAGGGCCTGCGCATCCCCGACGCCGGCACGGTCCGGGTCGCCGGGCTCGACCCCGTCGCCGACCACGACCGGGTGACCCGGCTGCTCGGCGCCCAGCTCCAGGAGAGCGAGCTCCAGGCCAAACTGACCGTACGGGAGGCGCTGGAGCTCTACGCCGCGCTCTACCCGGCCCCCGTCGACTGGCGGCCGCTCGCCGACCGGCTCGGTCTGACCGACCGGCTCTCCACCCGGTTCGCGAAGCTCTCCGGTGGCCAGAAACAGCGGCTGTTCATCGCCCTCGCCCTGATCGGCGACCCGAAGGTCGTCGTGCTCGACGAGCTGACCACCGGGCTCGACCCGCGCGCCCGCCGCGACACCTGGAAGCTCATCGAGGAGATCCGCGACGGCGGGGTGACCGTCCTGCTCGTCACCCACTTCATGGAGGAGGCGCAGCGCCTCTGCGACCGGATCGCCGTCATCGACCGGGGCAAGGTCGTCGCCCTGGACACCCCGGCCGGGCTGATCCGGCAGGCCACCGGCTCCACCGTCCTCTCCTTCATCCCCTCCCGGGCGCTCACCGGCCCCGACCTCACCCGGCTCACCGCACTTCCCGGCGTCGCGACCGTGACCCCGCCCGACCGCGAGGGGACGCTCACGCTGCACGGCACCGACGAGACGGTCACCCCGTTCGTCGCCCTGCTCGCCGAGCTCGGCGTCACCGCCCTGCGGCTGCGCATCACCGAGACCAGCCTCGACGAAGCCTTCCTCGACCTCACTGGACAGGACGTCTGACATGCCGACCGAGAACACCACCGCACCGGCCACCGCCCCCGGGTTGCCCGCCGCCCGGCGACGCGGTCCCGCGGCCGCCGTCCTGATCGCCGAGACCAGGCTCTTCCTCCGCGAACCGGGCAACCTGTTCTGGATTTTCGCCTTCCCCTCCGTCCTCCTGGTGATCCTCGGCTTCATCCCCGCCTTCAAGGAGGCGCAGGACGACCTCGGCGGACGGCGCGTCATCGACCTGTACGTCCCCATCTCGATCCTGCTCGCCATGATCACGGCGGCGGTCCAGGCGATGCCGCCGGTCCTGACCGCCTACCGCGAGCGTGGCATCCTGCGCCGGATGTCCGTCACTCCGGTGCGGGCCTCAGCCCTGCTCTCCGCCCAGATCCTGCTGCACGGCGCGGCCTGCCTCGCCTCCGCGCTCCTCGTCACCGCCGTCGGCCGGATCGCCTACGGGGTCGCGCTGCCCGAACAGCTCCCCGGCTACCTGCTGGCGCTGCTGCTCGCCGTCGCCGCCGCGCTGACGCTGGGCTCCACGATCTGCGCCGTGGCGCGCACTTCGAAGGCGGCCACCGCGGTCGGCACGGGCGCGTACCTGGTGATGATGTTCAGCGCCGGGGTGTGGCTTCCCGTGCAGGCGATGCCCGACGTTCTGCGCCGCATCGTCGAGATCACCCCGTTCGGGGCCGCATCCCAGGCGCTGGAGCAGGCCGCGTCCGGGAGCTGGCCGGGCTGGATCCACCTCGGGATCCTCGCCCTGTGGACGGTCGGTCTGGGCGCTGCGGCCGCTCGACTCTTCCGGTGGCAGTGACGGAGACTGCGCGCATGACGCAGCCGCCCTGCTCCCCCTACCCGTCCGGCGCGACGGGGCCCCGCACGATCGAGGACCGCTGGGAGCAGTTCTACCGGTACGGGCCCTACGCCGTCCTCACCCTCACCACCCTCGTCGGGGCCGTCGCCGCCGACCTGATCATGACCCGTACCGAGATGTACGCCGCCGGGGTCCTGGTCGCGGTCGCATACGGGCTCCAGGTCTGGTGGGGCCGGACCCGCCCCCGTACCGTGCCGGGCGCCCCGGCCGGGGCGGCCTACTACACCGCCCGGACCGTCCTCGCCTTCACCCTGTCCTGGCTCAACCCGTTCTTCGCGATCTACGCGGCCCTCGGCTACTTCGACGTCGAACCCCTGCTCCCCAAGCGCTTCGTCCGCGCCGGGCTGCTCGCCACCGCCCTCACCCTCGCCGGTTCGCAGAGCGGGGGACTGCCGCCCGCCACCCTGATGAACTGGGTCGCCCTCGGCGCGCTCTACCTCGTCAACTCCGCCCTCGCCCTCTTCTTCTGGCACGTCGGCATGCGCGAGGAGGAGAAGGCCCGCATCCAGGTCGCGACCATCGCCGAACTGGAGCGCACCAACCTCCGGCTGGAGCAGGCCATGGCCGAGAACGCGGCCCTGCACGCCCAACTCCTCGTTCAGGCACGGGAGGCCGGGGTCGACGACGAGCGGCGCCGGCTCGCCGCCGAGATCCACGACACCCTCGCCCAGGGCCTCACCGGGATCATCGCCCAGCTCCAGGTCGTCGCCTCGCTCACCGACCGCGACCCGGAGACCGCCCGCCTCCACCTCGACCGGGCCGCCGCCCTCGCCCGCCGCAGCCTCGGCGAGGCCCGCCGCTCCGTGCACAACCTGGCCCCCGCCGCCCTGGAACACGACGAGCTGCCCGGGGCACTGGAGAAGACCGTCGCGGCCTGGGCCGAACAGCACCGCGTCCGGGCCGACTTCACCGTCACCGGCACCGTCGAACCGGTCCACGACGAGATCGCCGCCACCCTGCTGCGCATCGCGGGCGAGGCGCTGGCGAACGCCGCGCGGCACGCCGGGGCGTCCAGGGTCGGCGTGACACTGTCCTTCATGGACGACGAACTGACCCTGGACGTACGGGACGACGGCCGCGGCTTCGACCCGGCGGCCGCCGCCCCGGCGAGCCGCACCGGCGGCTTCGGCCTCGGCGGCATGCGGGCCCGCGCGGAGCGCATCGCCGGCGCGGTCGAGGTCGAGGCGGAACCGGGCGGCGGCACGGCGGTGTCGGCCAGGGTCCCGCTGGTCAGGCACCCGTGAACGGCCCTGCGGTGCAACCGGATCGGGCACCCGTGATCCGCCCCGCCGCAGGCCCTGGTCAGACACCCGTGAGCCCCCGTACGGTGCGATCATGACCGAGACCCCCGCCCGTACCGTCACCCTCGTCGTCGTCGACGACCACCCGGTCGTCCGGGACGGGCTGCGCGGCATGTTCACCGCCGCCCCCGGCTTCGAGGTGCTCGGCGAGGCGGCCAACGGCGTGGAGGCGCTCTCCGTCGTCGACGAACTCGACCCCGACGTCGTCCTGATGGACCTGCGGATGCCCGGCGGCGGGGGAGTGGCGGCCATCGCGGAGCTCACCCGGCGCGGCGCCCGCTCGAAGGTCCTGGTGCTGACCACGTACGACACCGACTCCGACACCCTCCCCGCGATCGAGGCCGGCGCGACCGGCTACCTCCTCAAGGACGCGCCGCGCGACGAGCTGTTCGCCGCCGTCCGGGCCGCCGCCGACGGGCGCAGCGTCCTGTCGCCCGCCGTCGCCTCCCGGCTGATGACCCGGGTCCGCACCCCCGCCGCCGACCCCGCCGAGACCGCCCTGTCGGCCCGGGAGCGGGAGGTGCTGGTCCTGGTGGCGCGGGGCACCACCAACCGGGAGATCGCCGCCGAACTGTTCATCAGCGAGGCGACCGTGAAGACCCACCTCACCCATGTCTTCGCCAAACTGGGCGCCAAGGACCGGGCCGCGGCCGTCGCCGTCGGCTACGACCGGGGCATCCTCGGCTGAGCCCTCCCGCACCCCGTTACTCCACCACCCGCAGCAGCAGCACCGAACGGGCCGGCACCGTCAGCTCCGTACCGCCGTCCAGCAGCGTGCCCGGAGCCTCCGCCTGCTCCTCCCGGGAGGTGTCCAGGACCAGTTCGTACGTGTCTCCCCACGGCGCTCCGGGGAGGGCGAAGGACGTCGGCTCCGCGCCCGCGTGCAGGACGGCCAGGAAGCTGTCGTCGGTCACCGGCTCGCCCCACGCGTCCCGCCCCGGGATGTCCCGCCCGGAGAGGTAGAGCCCGAGCGTGGCGGCGGGCGCGTACCAGTCGCCCTCGGTCATCTCCCGGCCGTCCCGGGCGAACCACGCCAGATCCCGCAGCCCGTCCGGGGCCTGCGCCCGGCCGGAGAAGAACGCGCGGCGCCGCAGCACCGGATGGGTCCGGCGCAGGGTCAGCACCCGGGCCGTCAACGCGGTCAGCTCGCGCCACTGCGGCTGGTCGAGCAGCGACCAGTCGACCCAGCCTGTCTCGTTGTCCTGACAGTAGGCGTTGTTGTTCCCGCCCTGCGTCCGGCCCATCTCGTCGCCCGCCACCAGCATCGGCACCCCGGTGGACAGCAGCAGCGTGGTCAGCAGATTGCGGAGCTGGCGGCGGCGCAGCGCGTTGATCTCCGGATCGTCGCTCTCGCCCTCCGTCCCGCAGTTCCACGCCCGGTTGTCGTTCGTCCCGTCCCGGTTGCCCTCCCCGTTCGCCTCGTTGTGCTTCTGCTCGTAGGAGACCAGGTCGCGCAGGGTGAAGCCGTCGTGCGCGGTGACGAAGTTGACCGAGGCGTACGGGCGGCGTCCGCCCCAGGCGTACAGGTCGCTGGAGCCGGTCAGCCGGTAGCCGAGATCCCGTACGTCGGGGAGGGCGCCGCGCCAGAAGTCCCGTACGGCGTCGCGGTAGCGGTCGTTCCACTCGGTCCACAGGGGCGGGAAGGCCCCCACCTGGTAGCCGCCGTTGCCGACGTCCCACGGCTCGGCGATCAGTTTCACCCGGCGCAGCACCGGGTCCTGGGCGATCACCGCGAGGAACGGGGAGAGCATGTCCACGTCGTGCATCGAGCGGGCCAGCGCCGCCGCAAGGTCGAAGCGGAAGCCGTCGACGCCCATCTCGGTGACCCAGTAGCGCAGCGAGTCGGTGATGAGCCGCAGCACCTGGGGCTGCACGACGTGCAGGGTGTTGCCGCAGCCGGTGTAGTCCGCGTAGCGGCGGGGGTCGCCCTCCAGGCGGTAGTAGCCGCGGTTGTCGATGCCGCGCAGCGACAGCATCGGCCCCAGTTCACCCGCCTCCGCGGTGTGGTTGTAGACGACGTCGAGGATCACCTCGATCCCGGCGTCGTGCAGCGCGCGCACCATCCGCTTGAACTCGCCGACCTGCTGGCCGGCGGTGCCGGAGGCGGAGTAGTCGGCGTGCGGGGCGAAGTAGCCGATGGAGTTGTAGCCCCAGTGGTTGTGCAGCCCGCGCCGCAGCAGATGGTCCTCGTGGGCGAACTGGTGCACCGGCAGTAGTTCGACGGCGGTCACCCCGAGCCGGGTGAGGTGCTCGATCGCCGCCGGATGCGCCAGACCGGCGTACGTGCCGCGCAGCTCGGGCGGGATGTCGGGGTGCAGCTTGGTGAAGCCGCGTACGTGCAGCTCGTAGATGACCGAGTCGGCCCACGGGGTCTTGGGCCGCCGGTCCTCCACCCAGTCGTCGTCATCGTGGACGACCACGCCCTTGGGGACGTACGCGGCCGAGTCCCGGTCGTCGCGCACGGTGTCGGCGACATGCTGGTCCGGCCAGTCCCGGACGTGCCCGTAGACCTCGGGCGGCAGGGTGAAGGTCCCGTCGACCGCACGGGCGTACGGGTCGAGCAGCAGCTTCGCCGCGTTCCAGCGGGCCCCCGTCCACGGGTCCCAACGGCCGTGCACCCGGTAGCCGTAACGCTGACCGGGGCGTACGCCGGGGACGAAGCCGTGCCAGATCTCATGGGTCAGCTCGGTCAGCGGACAGCGCGTCTCGACGCCCCGCTCGTCGAACAGACACAGCTCGACCGCCTCGGCCCCGCCCGCCCACAGCGCGAAGTTCGTCCCCGCCACCCCGTCCGGGCCGACCCGGAAGCGGGCCCCCAGCGGCATCGGAGCCCCGGGCCACACGGCGGGGGCCGGGGTCGCGGCCCGTACGGCTTCGGCGTGCTCGGTGCGCTGCACCTCCACGATCTCCGCGCGGACGGCGGCCACCGTCCCCGGATCCTGCACCGCCTCCCGCTCGGGACCCTGTACTGCCTCCTGCTCGGCTGCGCTCGACACCGTGTAGCCTCCCGCGGCTCGTAGGACGGGCACCTACGAAGGGGCGCGCGACGTCCCGGCCGCGGCCCCTTCCAGGTAGTCCTCCCCTCTGTTCTGCCCACCGGGCGGCCCGCACTCACGTTTCCCCCGACCGGCCCTGGTCGTTGGGGGAGCGTGAACCACACAGCGAAGAGCGCACGCGCCTCCTCGGCCGCCGTGCTGACCTGGGCAGGACTGCTGACCGTGCTGGCCCTGCTGACCGGCTGCACCGACACCCGGGAGGCCCTGCTCAACGGCAAGGCACGGTCCCCCGGCGACGTGATCAGCGTCTTCCCCGAGAACGGGGCGAAGGACGTCGACGAGGAGACCCGGATCGCGGTGAAGGTCCCCGACGGGCGGCTGGAGAGCGTGAAGGTCATGCGGATCGAGGACGCGCAGCAGCAGACGGTCGCCGGGCGCATCGCCGAGGACGGACGCTCCTGGGCCCCGGAGCCCAAGGTGGCCCGGCTCGCCCTTGCCGCGAAGTACAGCATCGACGCGGTGGCCGTGGACGCACGGGGCCGGCGCTCCGCCCGGCACGCCACGTTCACCACGCTCGTGCCCGAGCACCGCTTCATCGGATACTTCAAACCGGAGAACCGGTCCACCGTGGGCACCGGCATGATCGTTTCCTTTGCCTTCAACCGCCCGATCGCCGACCGGGCCGCGGTGGAGAAGGCCATCCGGGTGACGTCCGATCCGGTGGTGGAGGTCGCCGGCCACTGGTTCGGCAAGGACCGGCTCGACTTCCGCCCGAAGACGTACTGGAAGCCCGGCACCGAGGTCACCGTCGACATCGGGCTGCGCGACGTCGAGGGTGCCCCGGGCGTCTACGGCAGCCAGGACAAGACCGTCGTCTTCACCGTCGGCCGCCACCAGATCTCCCGGGTCGACGCGGAGGCCAAGACCATGGAGGTCCGCCGGGACGGCGAACTCGTCAGTACGGTCCCGATCACCGCGGGGGCCCCGAAGACCACCACGTACAACGGGAAGATGGTGGTCACCGAGATGCACGAGGTGACCCGGATGAACGGGGCGACCGTCGGCTTCACGGACAAGGAGGGCAAGGGCGAGTACGACATCAAGGACGTCCCGCACGCGATCCGGCTCACCACCTCCGGCACTTTCCTGCACGGCAACTACTGGGCCGACGAGTCCGTCTTCGGCGAGCGGAACGTCAGCCACGGCTGCATCGGGCTGCGCGACGCCAAGGGCGGCGGTGGCTCCACCCCCGGCGGCTGGTTCTTCGACCGGACCCTCATCGGCGACGTGGTCGAGGTCGTCAACTCCAAGGACAAGAAGGTCGCCCCGGACAACGGGCTCAGCGGCTGGAACATGACCTGGAAGAAGTGGACGGCGGGCTCGGCCCTCCGCTGAGACCACGGCACCGGCGGGTCCGGATTCCGGCCCCGGCCGCTTCGCCCCCGGCACCCCGCGCCACCTGCACCGCTCCCAGCGATCCGGCCGGACCGGTTGGGACGGAACGGTGACATTCCGGAGGGAGTTCACCGCGCCCGCGATGTGATTATCTTGCGACGGGCGTGCAGGTGTAGCGCGCGGGGGTGCGGGCCATGGCGGGAGCCGGGCCGTGCGAGGGGAGACGACCACAGTGAACGGGCAGCCGATATCGGGGGCATCGGCCGGGGCGAGCGGGAAGCGGCGCGGCGGACCGGGGCTTCTGGCCCTGGTTCTGGGGGCACTGCTGGTGCTGGTGACGGCGTGCGGAGGCGGCGGCAGCGCCGACGCGGGGGACAAGAAGGGGCCGGCGGGCGGCACGAAGAAGGAGGACACGACCGCCTCGCAGGCGGTCGTGACCATCGCGCCCAAGGACGGGGCGGAGTCCGTGGCGACCAGCGGCGCCCTGAAGATCGGCGCCGAGCAGGGCAAGCTGACCACGGTGAAGGTCGCCGACCCCAAGGGCAACGAGGTCGAGGGCGAGATCTCCGCCGACGGCGCGAGCTGGACGCCCGAGCGCCACCTCGCCGCCTCCACCAAGTACACGGTGCACGCGGTCGCCAAGGACTCCGAGGGCCGTGAGTCGGCGAAGGACACCACCTTCACCACGCTCGTCCCGGCGAACACCTTCATCGGCCACTACACGCCCGAGGACGGCTCCACCGTCGGCGTCGGCATGCCGGTCTCCATCAACTTCACCCGTGGCATCACCGACCCGGACGCGGTGGAGAAGGGCATCAAGGTGACGGCCGAACCGGCCGTCGAGATCGAGGGCCACTGGTTCGGCAACGACCGCCTCGACTTCCGTCCCGAGAAGTACTGGAAGCCGGGCACCAAGGTGACCGTCGAGCTCAACCTCGACGGCGTCGAGGGCCGGCCGGGCGTCTACGGCAAGCAGGCAAAGACGGTGAAGTTCACCATCGGCCGCAGCCAGGTCTCCACCGTCGACGCGAGCAGCAAGCGGATGAAGGTGGTCCGCGACGGCAAGCAGATCAAGGACATCCCGATCTCCGCGGGCGCCCCGGCGACGACCACGTACAACGGTCAGATGGTCATCAGCGAGAAGCTCAAGGTGACCCGGATGAACGGCGACACCGTCGGCTTCGGCGGCGAGTACGACATCAAGGACGTCCCGCACGCCATGCGGCTGTCCACCTCGGGCACCTTCCTGCACGGCAACTACTGGGGCGCGTCCTCGATCTTCGGCAACACCAACACCAGCCACGGCTGTGTCGGTCTGCGCGATGTGCGCGGCGGCTACGACAACCAGACGCCGGCGGCGTGGTTCTACAACAAGTCGATGATCGGCGACGTGGTCATCGTGAAGAACTCCAAGGACAAGCAGATCGCTCCGGACAACGGCCTCAACGGCTGGAACATGGACTGGGAGGAGTGGAAGAAGTAACGCTCTCCCGCTCCCGTACGACCCGGCGGGCCCGGTGCTGTGACAGTCATGCCTAGAGGTTAGGGCGTGTCCGGCGGTCATGACCGGGTCCACGACGCCGGACACGCCCTAACCTCTAGGCATGACTGTGACCTTCGAAGTACGCGACGGCGTCGGCACCATCCAGCTCGACCGGCCGCCCATGAACGCCCTGGACGTCGCGATCCAGGACCGGCTGCGGGAGCTGGCCGAGGAGGCGACCCGGCGCGAGGACGTTCGCGCCGTGATCCTCTACGGCGGCGAGAAGGTGTTCGCGGCGGGCGCGGACATCAAGGAGATGCAGGCGATGGACCACACCGCGATGGTCCTCCGCTCCAAGGGCCTCCAGGACGCCTTCACCGCCGTCGCCCGCATCCCCAAGCCGGTCGTCGCCGCCGTCACCGGCTACGCGCTCGGCGGCGGCTGCGAACTTGCACTCTGCGCCGACTTCCGGATCGCCGCCGACAACGCCAAGCTCGGCCAGCCGGAGATCCTCCTCGGCCTGATCCCCGGCGCCGGCGGCACCCAGCGCCTCGCCCGCCTGATCGGCCCCTCCCGCGCCAAGGACCTGATCTTCACCGGTCGCATGGTCAAGGCGGAGGAGGCCCTGACCCTGGGCCTGGTCGACCGCGTGGTCCCGGCCGCCGAGGTCTACGACCAGGCCCACGCGTGGGCCTCGAAGCTGGCCAAGGGCCCCGCGCTGGCACTGCGCGCGGCCAAGGAGTCGATCGACGCCGGGCTGGAGACGGACATCGACACCGGACTCACCATCGAGCGGAACTGGTTCTCGGGTCTGTTCGCCACGGAGGACCGCGAGCGGGGGATGCGCAGCTTCGTGGAGGAGGGGCCGGGGAAGGCGACGTTCCTCTGATCCGTAGTCAGATGACCGGTGATCCGTAGTCAGGTCGGGGCCGCCGATAGTCGGGTCGGGTGGGCCCCGCGCGCGGGGTTCACCAATCAGGGCGGATTATCCGGGCCTTAAGGCAACCTTAAGGCCCGGTGCCGTCGTCGTTCGGGGCGTGCGCGTCGGGTGGGGTGTCGTCGCAGCTCAGGTGGGTCGTTCGCGGGGTTGGATTGCCATGGGCATATGCCGAAAGCCTTCCGTGAACCCCGTCGGTCCGGGGTGCGGATTCCGAAGGAACGGCCCCGGAAGGCGATCCGTGCGGCCATGATGGTGGGCATGGCGGGCCTGGAGGGTGTGGAGCAGCCGCGACCGCGCAGCAGCGCGACGGCGGCACGCAGTTCGTCGATCATGGATGACGAACAGGCGTTCAAGGCGCTGGAGTTGTTCGGAAATCCGACCGAGGGGGAGGTCCGGCTGCCGTCCCGCCCGGAGTCGGCGGCGACGGCCCGTCGGCTCACCTCCTGCGTCGTGCTCCGCCAGTGGGCCCTCTCGCCGCAGACCGCGGAGTACGCGGTGCTCCTGGTCTCCGAGCTCGTCGGCAACGCCGTGCGCCACACCGGGGCCCGGGTCTTCGGGTTACGCATGGTGCGCCGCCGGGGGTGGATCCGCATCGAGGTGCGTGACCCCTCGCGCGGGCTGCCGTGTCTGATGCCGGTGCGCGAGATGGACGTCAGCGGCCGCGGGCTCTTCCTCGTCGACAAGCTCTCCGACCGCTGGGGCGTGGACCTGCTGCCGCGCGGCAAGACCACCTGGTTCGAGATGCGGATCTCCGACCGCTGATACGCGGAGCCTCGCGCCGAAACGCAGAAGCCCCCGGTCGGCCGTGGTGCGGCGCTGCGGGGGCTTCTGACGGGGGCCGTGAAATGGGGGGTGTGTTCACGGCCGCTCAGGACGACCTGGCCCGGGTCAATGGGGGTCGTGGCTCCGACTATGGCAGACGGGCGACCCCGGTGCCAAAGCGACTTGTCGGAATATTTAAGGAACAAACGGGCAACTCTCGGTTGAATCGCAGGTGTGCTCGGTCACTTGCCTGGTTTTCCATGCATTTTTATGGCAGCGCTTGAATGATTCATTGATCATCTGCTGAACTGCGCAATCGTCCCATTTCGGTCAGTCCGCACCTACTGTGTCCCCCGGGAATCGGTCGTACCCGTGGAACGTGAGGTGGTCGGGCATGGACGGACGCAGGGCTCCGATGGGCCGCCGCGACGTGCTGGGGGTGGGGGCTGCCGGGGCGCTGGCCGCTGCCCTTTCCGCAGGCTGCGCACGCAGCGGTGCATTCGGTCGAGCCGCCGCCCCCGGGCCCGGCGCCCCGGGTGCCACCGGCTCCGCCGCCCCGGCCACCGCACCCGCCGCCGCCCCGCGCCGCTTCCCCGGGGCGCCCTTCCGGATCGCCCACGGCCCCCGCGACCGGCCCCGCATCGCCCTCACCTTCGACGGGCGGGGCGACCCGGACCTCGCCCGCACCGCGCTCGCCCGGTGCGAACGGGCCGGGGCGCGCGTCACCGTCCTCGCGGTCGGGACCTGGCTCGCCGAGCACCCCGGACTGGCCCGCCGGATCCTCGACGGGGGCCATGAGATCGGCAACCACACCGAGCGCCACCTCGACCTCGCGGCCCTGGACGAGCGCGCCGCGTACGAGGAGATCGCCGCCTGCGCCCGGCGGCTGCGCCGGCTCACCGGGTCCATCGGCGCCTGGTTCCGGCCCTCGCCCACCGCGTACGCCTCCCCGCTCGTCCAGCGCCTCGCCCGGCGGGCCGGCTACCCCCATGTCCTCGGCTGCGACGTGGAGTCGCGCGACCACGCGGCCACCCGGGTCGCCGCCGTCACCCGGAAGGTGGCCGGGGAGCTGCGCAACGGATCGGTGGTGGAGCTGAGTCTCGGCCGCCCGGTCACCGTCGAGGCGCTGCCGCTGCTCCTCGCCGAGATCGGCCGCCGCGGGCTGCACGCGGTGACGGCCACGGATCTGCTGGACCGACCGGCCGCCGGAGTCACCCGGACGGCCGGATAATCTGACCCCTGACATTCGGCATCACGAAGGGGCGGAACAGTGGCGGACATCGAGTCGGCGCGCACGGTATTCGAGAGGTTCGACGCGAACGGCGACGGCCTCATCACGGCCAACGAGTACAAGAGCGCGATGGCCCAGCTGGGCGACCCCTTCGTCACCGAGACGGTGGCGCAGGCGATCATCAACGCACACGACGGCAACGGCGACGGCCTGCTCACCTTCGACGAGTTCTGGGCCGCACAGAACAAGGCCTGAGCAACGTAGAGCCTCATCCGTTGCGGCGGTCGGTCCCGCGCCGTCGGGGGCCGGCCGCCGCCGCGTACGTCCGGAAGCACCCCTCCTGCCCGCCGTGCGCGGCTTGCTGTGGCTTTGTCCACCGACGAGGATCGAGCCGTGATGTTCTCCGGACCTCCGGCCGACCCGGCCACGCCGACGATGCCGGCGAGCAGCGTGCCCAGCGCCGTGCCGCTCGTCGGCGAGACAGGTGCGATACCCGAGGGAGCGTCCCTGGCGACGGCACCCCGCCGCTCGTGGACGGCCCTTCTCCTGCTCGGCGCGGCGGGACTCCTCGCCCTCCTCATCGCGCTGTTCGGGCCCGGCCTCATGGCGCGCGGCACCGGTGAACTCCGGATACCCGGCGCGGGGCTCACCACCGTGCTCCGCACCGTCCTGTTCGCCGCGCTCGCCGTCCATCTGGGCGAACTGCTCGCCCCGCAGCTCATCCGGCCCGTCCGGGGCCGACCCCGTACCGCCGTACGGAGCTGGGCGGTGTTCGCCTCGCTCGCCGGGGCCGCCGCCGCGGCCGGGCAGATCGTCCGGCTCGCCGCCGTCAGCGACCTCGGGATCACCGAGACCTACGGCACCCGCGAGGGCGGCCTGCTCCTCCTCATCGCCAACGGCCTGGTCGTCGCCGCCCTCTGCGCCGCGAGCAGACGCCCGGCCCTCGCGCTCGCCCCGCTCGCCGTCGTCATCGGCGCGGAGGCCCTGCGCGCCCACCCGGAGGCGTACAGCCCGGAGTTCGGCGCCGCCCTCACCGTCGTCCATCTGACGGCCGCCTCGCTGTGGACCGGCGGCCTGCTGTACGTCCTGCGCACCATGTGGCTCTGGCGCGGCTCACCCGTCGCGGCCCGCGCCCTGCTCGGCCGGTACGCACGCCTGGCGATCTGGCTGTACGTCGCCCTCGCCGCCACCGGGACCGCCTCGATGCTGCGCCGGTTGCCGCTGGACGTGGTGTTCACCTCCGCCTACGGACGCACCCTGCTGCTCAAGCTGGCGCTGATGGCCGTCGTCAGCGTGCTGGCCCTGGCGGCGCGGCGGCGGATGCTCCGGGACACCGACCCGTCGGTCGCACACCGGCTGGCCCGCCGCGAACAGGTCGTGCTGGGCCTGGTCGTGGTGGTCTCGGCGGTCCTCACCGTGGTCCCCGATCCCCACTGGATCTCGCTCACCCCCTAGGCGCTCCGGTACGGCTCCCAGCTCCGCAGCTCGTCGTCGCGCGGGGCCAGGACCACGGCCGGACCGGCCGGGCCGAGGCCCTGGGTGAAGAACCCCACCGGCCGCCGCGCGTCCCAGGACGGCCACCCCGGGTCCCCGCCCGTCGCGAAGTCCACCCACGCCCGGTGCATCGCGTCCGCCAGCTCCTGCGGGGCGTCCGGGCCGGTCAGGGCCTGCGTGTCGGGGTGGGCGAGCGTGTCGAAGACGAAGCCCAGTTCCAGCGCGTGGCAGGCGCCGAGCCGCTGTACGGGGGTGGCCCAGCCGAACTCGTACACGTACGTGGCGCCGGGCGCGTCCGTCCGGGCGTCGGCCAGCCGGTTGAGGGGGACCCGCAGCAGCAGGTCCGTCGCGAGCGCGCCGAGGATCTCACCCGGGGTGGCGTCCGGGCGGTTGGCGCGGTAGGCGCGGGCGGTGGCGTTCGGCACCCGGAACTTCAGCAGTGCCAGCCGCAGCTTCAGCCGGCTGATCTTCTCGGTCAGGCCGCCGGGCACGAACCAGAGCCGGTACTCCTCGGTGTTCGTCCCCAGCAGCAGGTCCACCTCCGCGGACGCGCCCGCCTCCAGCGCCGCCACCGGGTCCTGGGGCAGCAGGTCGCCGTCGATGACCAGCTGGAAGGAGTGGCGGCCGGTCAGCGGGTTGCCGCCGCTGGTGACCTCGGTCTGCGCGGTCAGCAGCGCCTCCGGGTCCACGGCGGCCAGCGCGGCGGCCGTCGCGGGCACCCCGAGCCTCCGCGCGATCAGCTCGGTCGTCCCGCGCGCCGCGTCCGGGGGCAGCGCGGCGGGCGCCCCGCTCTGGAGCACCGCCCGACGGAAGAGCCCCTCCGACCGGGGCGCGGCCAGCAGCCCGGCGATGGAGATCGCGCCCGCCGACTCCCCGGCCACCGTCACCCGGCCCGGGTCGCCGCCGAACGCCGCGATGTTGTCGCGCACCCACTCCAGGGCGGCCAGCTGGTCCAGCAGGCCCCGGTTGGCGGGCGCGTCCGGGAGGACGCCGAAGCCCTCGACGCCCAGGCGGTAGTTGACGGAGACGAGGATCACCCCGTCCCGTGCGAACGCGGACCCGTCGTACACCGGCACCGCCGAGGAGCCGTGCACCAGCGAGCCGCCGTGGATCCACACGAGGACGGGCAGCCCGGCGGCCCGGTCCGGCCGCGGCGAGGGCGTCCACACATTGAGGTTCAGCCAGTCGTCGCCCGGCACCGCCGGGTCCGGCAGCAGCCGGTCCAGCGGCGGGGCGTAGGGCCGCTTCGGGGCGGTCGGCCCGTACGCCACGGCCTCCCGCACCCCCGTCCACGGCTCCGGCGGCTCGGGCGCGCGGAACCTCAGCGCGCCCACCGGCGCAGCCGCGTACGGGATGCCGCGGAAGACCGCGACGCCCCGCTCCACCGCCCCGCGCACGGTGCCGTGCACGGTCGTCACCTGCGGGGCGCCCGCCACGCTGTCGTGGGGAGCCCCCGCCACGATGTCGGTCATGGTGCCTGCCGATCCCTTTCGCCGGGCGGCCCTGCGTGCCGAAGGCCACGGCACGGATGTATGCCTGCCCCGAAGCGGTGGCCCGCGACACCCCCCAGGCGGCTGATCGACCGGTGAGCGTCCAGGTCGGCCCGTACCCGGGGCCGGGAATCCCCCGGGCCCGGGTACGGGCGATCCGACCGCTCAGGCCGCGAAGTACTGGGACAGCGAGTCCCGTTCGTCCAGCTCCACCAGGTCCGGACGGGTGTAGCGCTCGGCGCGCGCGTGGTAGTCGAAGTCGCCCCGTACGAGACCCCGGTAGTCCTGGACGCAGCGCTCCAGGGCAGCCCGGGTCGGGCCGGTGATGCCCGCCGCCTCGATCTCCTCGATCAGTTCCTTTTCCGCCCGCTGAACCCGCTCGGCTATCCGGGCCAGTTGGATCCCGGCCTCGTCCACGGCTTCCTGGAGGGTGCATCCCCGGTCGCGCTGAATGAGGCGTACGGCGTTGTGCTCGTAGCCGAGAGCGGCTTCCTTCTCGAAGGAGCAGATGTCATTGCAGAGCCCGGAATGATCGGTGACCGCGTTCCGCAGGGCGATATACGCGGGCAGGCTCCGGGCGGATTCCGGGAGATCGATATCCGCGGTGATCTCGTGCAGGCAGAGGAAAGGCTGCATGGCGACCGAATCCCGCCGGTGCTTGGCGAATTCGGACCGGCTCGGGACCTGTCCGGCGGCCCGCTCGACGGCCTCGGCGTAGTACGTCCACAGCCAGGCGGCGGTGTCCCGCCGGAACTGCCGGTTCCACTGCGGCGACCGCCCGGGGCAGGTGCGGTCCCGCAGCCCGGCGAGCGCCCGCTCCATGGGGCCGTTCGGCGCGGCCCCGTCGAGGACGTCCACCAGGCGGGTGATCGCCTTCTCGCACATCAGCGGATTGCGTCCGGCGGGCCCGTCGTCGAACTCGTCGTCCACCAGGAAGGCCCAGAAGAGCCATTGACAGAACAGGTCGAGATGGTCCTGCGAGGCCTTCGGGAAGATGAGGGATATCCACAGTTCCGGACGGGTCCGGATCATTTTCTTCCGGGCCGGTACGGACAGGTCGAGTCCCTCGGATTCGGCCCATCCCCAGGCGGCCTCACGGGTTTTCGCCAAGCCTGGGTGGCATCCAGCACTCTGGAACGGCATATGAAACGCCGGTAACGTGATCTGGCTCATTGCTGCCCCTCGTCTGATGAATACGGCGGACGATGTGAACGGCACATTCCGGGTGATCGAGCAGGGGACGGGCCCGTCGGGAAGCGGCTGCCGGGAGCCTCGGAGACCGGGCGGCGGAGCGGCGTCGCGAGGCGGGAGGGCTGGCCAATCGCTGTCCTCCTTCCTCCGCGGGAGCCGCGGCGCCCGGGCAGGGCCGGTGAGCCGGTGGGCGGGCGCGTCACCATGTGTAGTGCCCAGTCAACCCCGTGTGGGGGCGCCGAGGGAAGCCATCTGTGACCGAAATTGTTTGATCGTCAATAACTCTCTGATCGCTACTGAGGCGTTGGTGCACTTCTGGGGCGGCGGCCCGGTTCAGGTACGCCGGAAGAACTCGACCTCGCCGACCGCGACCGGGCGCCCCTCGCCCTGGCCGGTCGCCTCCCGCAGCACCAGCTCGACGGAGCGGACGTCGCTGATGCCCATCCGTACCGTCTGCTTGCCGGGCTTGTCGTTGAAGGTCACCGCCTTCTTGTGGACCTCGCCGTCCTTCGTGGTGACGAGCAGGTCCGCCCGGGTCGGCCGCGCGCCCCGCCGGAACTCCTGCGGCTCCTTCGACACCCCGGTGTGCACCACGATGCCGACCAGCCGGAACGGCGCCCCGAACGAGCAGGTCAGCGAAGCGCCGAGCGCGGGTGCGCCCCAGTACTTGTTCGTCAGACCGTCGATCGCCGCGCTCCCGGGGTGACCGGGGGCCGCCGCGCTCGCGGTCACCCCGGTGGGGCTGATCTCCGCCGTGCCGCCGAGCTTGTCCCGGACGTCCTCGAAGGCGTACCGCCCCAGCGGGAAGAACAGGAAGCCCGCGAGCACCAGGCCGGCCACGGCCAGCACCAGCAGGGTCCGCCGCAGCGCCCGGCCCGAACCGCCGCGCACGCGGCGGCGGAACGGCCACACCGTGCGCCACCACGGCAGGGCGGCGGGCTGTTCCCGGACCTGGAGGGGAGCGGCGCACCGCCGGCAGAACTTCCGCCCGGCCAGGTTCGGCGTACCGCACGCCGGGCAGGGCGGCCCGTCCGGAGCCTCGTCCGCCGCCACCGGCCGCACGAGGGGCCGCCGGGCCACGGGCCGCGCGGGCTGCACGGCCCCTACGGGCTCGTCCGCGTCGGACGCGTTCCCGGGCCCGCTTGTCGTCGCGGAGGCCGGGACTCCGGGGCGTACGGGGGCGGGCGCGGGCCGTACGGGAGGCGTCGGGGGTACGGGAGGAGCCGACCGGGGCGCCTTCGGCGGCTCCGGCGGTTGTTCGGGGCGCGCCGGAGTTGCCGGGCGCGCGGTGGTGGGCGGTGCCTGGGGCGGCGCAGGCCTGGCCTCCGGCACCTGGGTGTCCGCTCCGGCTTCCGGCTTCGCCCCCGGCTCGGGAGCGGGTTCCGGCTCGTCGGTCCGCGCCGGCTCGGGCTCGGAGGCGGAGGAGGGCCGTGGCTCCGGCGCGGGAGCCTCGGTTTCGGCCACCGGCTTCGCCGGCGGCTCGTGGGCGGGATCCGGGACCACCTCCGGCTCCGGCTCCGGCGTGCGGCCTCGTCGTACGGGCTCCGAGGACCAGCCCAGGTAGGCGCCGCAGTTGCCGCAGAAGTCGTCGCTCTCGCCGTTGGCCGTACCGCACGCCGGGCACGAACGCATCACGTCAGCCTCCAGTCTGTTCAGGCGCGTTGGGTGCTTCGGATGCACCGGGCGGGCCCGGCAGGACCTCCACCCGGCAGGTCAGGTGGACCGGGCACGCGGCGGTGGCGACCTCCAGCACACGATGGGCGTCCACCGTGTCGTCCGCGCGCACCGGCCGGACCCGCACCAGGAGTTCACCCGTCGGCGGCGGTGGGAGGGCGGCTCCCGGCTCGGCCGACCAGGTGGCGCCCCCGCCGTCCCGGACCTCCGCGTGCACCCCGCAGCACAGCCGCAGCCGCTCGACGAGACCCCGCCGGGTGCCGCGCCACCGGTGCAGCTCGACGGCGCGGGCGACGACCGCCCGGCGCAGCTCCACCGGCCACGCCGGATCGGCCTCCACGCCCACCCAGGACGCCAGCCACGGCAGGAAGTCGGCCGGGGCGAGGGCCGGGTCGACGTACGCGGGAAGGTTGTCCAGCGTCGACAGGACCGGGGCCAGCACCGTGTCCAGGCCCGCCGTGAACCGCTGGGCCAGGTCGTCGTCCGCGTACAGGGCGGGCAGCAGCTCACCGATCGGGTAGCGACTGGGCAGCCCGGGTACCGCCGCCCGGGTCATACGACCTCACCGGCCCCGCTCGCGGTGACCACGACCTGGTGCTGGTGCGAGAAGACCAGGGCCCCCGGTGCCAGTTCGACCCGGTCCACCGCCGCCCCGCGCCTGCCCGTGATCGGGTCCGCCGGGAACAGCCGGACGTCCTCCACGAGCCCCGCCCCCTCCACGCTCTGGAGCACGGCGAAGACCTCCCCGTACTGCACGGGCCTGCCGAACGGCCACCCCCGCCCGTCCGCCCCGCCCCGCAGCGGGTCGATATGCCGGAACAGCGCCTCCAGAGCCTCGGCCCGCACCCGGTCCACATCACCGGGCGCGGCCACCAGCCGGGCGACGACCGTGACGCCCTGGTAGGCGGGCGGTTCGACGATCAACCGGGTTCCGACCAGGCGCCGTTCGTCGAGCCGTTCCGTCACCGCCGAGAGCACCGCGTCCGAGGGGATCAGCTGCTCGAACCGCACCTGCCCGTCCTCGTCGGCCACCGCGTCCGGCACCACCAGCACCCGTACCGCACCGGCCTCGCCCGGCACGGCAGGCAGGCACCGCACCCGGCGCAGGGACGGCGCGGCCTCCCGGGCGATCAGCTCGTAGTCCTCGGCCGTCACCGCCCGCTCCTGCACCCGCAGGATGTTGGGCGCGCGGACCTTCGCGTTCTCGACGGTCTCCCCGTCGACTCCGCCGGTCGCCGCCTCGCGGTTGTCGACGCCCGCGACGTAGGGCACCGAACTGCGCAGCACGGAGATCGCGCCCCGGGCGACGTTCCCGGCCGATCCGCCGCCCGTGCGGTAGCGCGGGATGCGGAGCTGGGCGCCCTTCCCGGGCACCGCCCCGTACGCGCGCATCGTGCCGTCGGGATCCCGTACCTCCGGCGGGAACGCGAACTCCCCGGCGACCGCGTCGACCCGGACGTGCCGGTCACCGGGGCCGGACGCGCCGAAGTGCTCGACCGGGGTCCAGATCTCCCAGCCCTCGTCCGTCGCCACCTGGACGACCGGCGGGTCCCCGTCCAGCAGCAGCGGCGCCCGGCTCACCGTGAACCGCTGCCCGGCGACGCCCTCCGACACCCCGAGGGGCACGTCGAGGACGGTCTCCGCGTGCTCGGCCGCCGTCGTGCCTCCGACCGTGAACACCTCGGCCTCCCGGATCGTCGGCGACTCCGAGTAGAACGGCTGGCCCGGCTCCGGGGCGGTCACCCGGCAGCGCAGCCACCCCGCCCGGGTCCCCGCCACGACGGACGCCGTGTGCCCGGCAGGGACGAACACCACCACCTCGCCGGGCCGGTTGAGGCCACCGGTGGAGTCGGTGCCGGTCGCGCAGGCCACCCAGCGGGCCCCGTCCCACGCCTCCCAGACCAGCGGGGGCTGCCGCGGGTCGACGCCCACGCCCTCCACCCGGCTGTCCAGCCGGACAGCGACGATGCACCGGGGCACGGCCGTCGGCAGCCCGAACAGCAGGGCGTCACCGGGCTCCGGGCGGGCCTGGAAGCACGGGATGTCCTTGCCCGCTCCCAGCGGCGCCGTCCGGTCCGTCCGGTCACCCGACACCGGCGCGGTCACCAGCCGTTCCAGCGAACTCGGCACGATCGGCAGGTCCTCGGAGGTGGAGAACACCACCGGCTCCTCGGCCTCACCGCGCGCGGTGGCCACCTCCGTACCGGCGGGCAGGTGCACGGTCTCCGGCTGCGGAGCGGAGAGCCAGAAGTCGATCTCGGCCCGCGCCACGGCCGGCGGGAACAGCGTCACGCCGAGGAGATCGAGGAAGGCCGCGTAGTTCTTGTCGGGCACCCGGTTCAGCCGGTACAGCAACTGGTCGACCATGTACGCGAACGTCTCGATCAGCGTGACCCCGGGGTCCGACACATTGTGGTCGGTCCACTCGGGGGAGCGCTGCTGGACGAACCGCTTGGCCTCGTCGACGAGTTGCTGGAAGCGCCGGTCGTCCAGGTTGGGGGAGGGCAGGGCCATCAGAGCCTCCCCGCTTCCGGAGCGGTGTCCGCGGCCGAGCCCCCGGACGAGGGGATCGTGTAGAAGGGGAAGACCAGGTTGCGCAGGTCGTTGGTGGCCCGCACGGTGTAGTGCACGTCGATGTAGAGCGTGCCCTCCTCGACGGCGTCGAAGGCGACCACCACATCCGTCACCTCGATCCGCGGCTCCCACCGCTCCAGCGAGGTGCGGACCTCCTGCGCGATCCGCCCGGCGGTCGCCCCGTCCCCGGGCGCGAAGACGTACTCGTGGATGCCGCAGCCGAACTCGGGACGCATCGGCCGCTCGCCCGGCGCGGTGCCGAGGATCAGCCCGATGGCCTCCTCGATCTCCTTGTCCCGTTCGACCAGGGCGATCCCGCCCGTCGGCCCCGTCCGCAGCGGGAAGCCCCAGCCGCGCCCGATGAATCCGCCGCGTCCGGCGTATCCGTCGCCGCTCACATCGGGCCCCCGATCAGGACGTTGAACGCACCGCTGATGATGGGCGCCCCGCAGGTGGTCTTGTCGCCCATGCGGGCGGCGGGCAGCCCGCCGATCAGCACCGCGCCGCCGATCGCGGCGGCCGGATTGGGCATGATCACGTTGCCGGGGCCGAGCGCCGCGTGCGGGGGGACGACGCACCCGTGCAGGCTTCCGGTGACGGCCGCGGGCCGGCCGCCGATGAGCACGGTGGCCACGGCCACCGCGCCCGGGGGCGGGGTGCCGATGAGACCGCCGTGGGCGGTGCTGTCGCCCGTGCGGGCTGCGGGGGGCATGGCCGGGGTTCTCCTTGCTGTGAAAGGGACTTCGGGGATGGGGAGTGCGCGGGCGGTCAGTTGATCCTGATGAGCTTGGCCTTGAGGACGGCGAGCAGTCCGCCGTCGACCGTGACCCCCGTCTTGCCGTTGACGGTCACCGAGCGGCCCTTGATGTTCACGTCACCCGTGGTGCCCGCGTCGAGGGTGATGCCCGATGCGGACAGCGTCACGGAACTCAACTTCTGTGCACCGCCACGCGCTTTGACGGTCAGCGTGATCTCGCCCTTCTTCTCGTCGAGGACCACGTCCAGCCGCTTGTCGCCGGTGGCGATCCGTACCCCGGCCGGACCGCGCGGGGCGTCCAGCAGCTCCAGCCGGTTCCCCGAACGGGAGACCAGGGAGCGGCGGTTGACCTTCCCACTGGTCGGGTCGACGAGGGGGACGTCGTGCGGGGAGGGCTTGTCGACCCCGTTGTAGAGCCCGCCGAGCACGTACGGGCTGTCCAGCAGCCCCTGCTCGAACCCGACCAGCACCTCGTCGTTGACCTCGGGGCTGAACACCCCGCCGCCGCCCTGGCCGCCCCACTGCACGGTGCGCACCCAGTCGGTGACGTACGTGTCGTCGAGCCAGGGGAACTTCAGCCGCACCCATCCGCGTTGGCCCTTGCCCTCCTCACGGATGTCGGTGACCACCCCGATCGCCAGACCCGGCATGCGAGGACCGCGCGAGGGAGCGTTCGCGCCGGCGGTCAGCCCCGAGAGCGACCGGTCCGGCGAGGCGCTGACGATCACCGTCGTGCGGTAGCCGGTGTCCGGTTCCAGGACGTGGTGCGCGGCGGTGGCGGTGTAGCGGCCGGAGAACGCGGGCCCCACGTTGCCCAGTGCCACCGGCATGCCCGCCCGCAGCTGCGGATTCCCGTACGCCACCGCCTCGACCTCGCCGAACCCGGCGCTGACGGAAGCGGCGAGCGCCCCGGCCACGGCCCGGGTCTCCGCCTGGGTGCGGTACGGGGTGTCGGCGACCGTCGTCCGGGAGCCGCCCGAGCCGAAGATCTTCGCCGCCTCCGACGGGCTCATCCCCGGGGCGACGGTGTCGCTGCGCACGGACTGCTGCCGGGCCACCAGCCGGGTCTTGGTGTCGACGTTCCAGCCGCGCACCTCCACGCTGTCCGACCCGTCGGCCCCGGTCAGCACCGCGCGCAGGGCCAGCAGATTGTTCCCGTACTCCAGGACCATCGGGTCGCGCGTGGCGGACGTCGATGGGGAGGGGGCCGAGGAGGCCGGGTCCGGCTTGGTGAACTGCAACCGGCCCTTGTCGTCGACCCGTACGGTGGCCCCGCTCTCGGCCGCGAGGTGCTGGAGGAACTCCCAGTCCGACACGTTCGGCTGGGTCAGCTGCTTGTACGTGACCGGAGCGGCCTCGATCCGCCCGACCGCCAGACCTGCCCCGGCGGCGACCTTGCGGACGATGTCCGCCGTCTTCATGTTCCGGTACGCCATCACCTTCCGGCCGCGCTGGAGCCGGTGCGCCTTGGAGAACGCCCGGACGACGGTGAACGATCCGGTGGTGTCCGTGTCCAGCTCGACCGCGGTGACCTCCCCGGTGAACAGCCGCTCGCGCCCCCGGTCCTTCACGGTCACCACCGAGATGATCAGCGGGGTGCCCATGCTGATACCGGTCTTGGTGAGGAAGGTGTGGTCGGGGTCCCGGTACATCAGGACGGCGGTGTCCGGCAGGCCCACGTTCTCGTCGACGACACAGCTCACCAGCTGGGTGGCCCAGGCGGCGGGCAGCTCGGCCGGCGCCTCGACGATCGGATCGGCGGCGAACGAGCGGCCGGGCGCTTCCTTCCCGCTCACCGGCCCCCCTCCGCCGACCGGTCTTCCCGCCCGGGCACCAGCAGTTCCCGGCCGGGCGTCAACGTCATAGGGTCGTCGATGTCGTTGGCGTACGCGATGGTGCGCCACGCGGTGGCGTCGCCGTACTCCCGCCAGGCCAACAGCGGCAGGCTGTCCCCGGCGACCACCCGGTGGGTGCGCCGAGCCTCCTTCGAACCCGAGGTGGGGTTCTGGCCCGCCGGATCGACGCTCGCCTCCTCGATCGAGAGAGAACAGGTGGCGCGCAGCGGCTTACCGTCGACGTCGAACAGGGTGTAGGAGACGGAGAGGTTGGAGAGCACCCCGTCGAACGAGGTCGTCTTCGACGTTCCCCAGTCGAACCGCACCCAGGGGCTGGCGGGCGTCTTGCGGGCCAGACTGCTGGGGGTGGGGACACAGGCGGTCATCAACTGCTCCACCGCCTTCTCCACGGAGTTGTCGTGGGTGGCGGTCGCGTCGAGGAACACCTCCAGCGACAGGGCCCGGGGCCCGCTGCCGACGAACTCGGGCAGCGCGGACTGCCCGGCCATCCGGGACGGGGTACGCCGCCACTCGGTGCTCTTGCTGAGCGACAGCTTCGCGGGGTTGAACTGCAACGTGAGGCGGGCGAGCGTGCCGCCGGGCTTGGCGCCGACGGCGGACGGCGGCTCCATGATGGTGAGTTGGGCACGAGCCCGGCTCGCACGGAGAGCGGGTGACATTGCGTTCCTCCTTCCTACGTCCTGGTTCTGGTCCTGAGGGATGCGCGGCCTTCTCTCAGGAGGGCTCCAGACCCTCGTGTGCGATCTCCAACGTCTCGATCGCCGCTTGGGAGTTGGCCGGATCGAAGGACGGGCCCTGCCAGCGCACCGGCACGATCCCGTGGACCTGCCAGCTGATGATCCGGCTGAGGTCGGGGCGCAGCGCCACGATCTCGCCGTCCTTGGGCTCGACCCGCTGGATCGTCTCGTTCAGCCAGCGCGCGATCTTGAGGGTGTCGGTGGTCACCGGGCGGGTCAGCGTGATGTTCGTCCAGGTGATCCGCCCCGGCAGCTGCCAGGTGAACCCGTTGTTGCCGCCCTCGGCGTACGTCTCCATCTCCACCTCGGCGCCCAGGCCCGAGCAGGTGTGGAACGCGCCCAGGTCGCTGCCGCCGATCGCGAGCTTGAAGAACACGCTCGTCGCGAAGATGTTGTCGGTCATGCGTCTCTCGTCTTCTCTGCGGTCTGTCGTACGGAGCGGGGGCATCGGTGCCTGTGCCGGTGCCGTCAGCGGCGGCCGTCGTGCAGCCGCCCGCTGCGTTCCCGGCCCCGGCGCAGATCGGCGCGGATGAGCCGGCTCACGGGGTCGAGGAGCCGCCGGGCCAGCTCCTCGATCTCCGTTCCGCTGAGCCGGTTCGCCGGAGGAGCGTCGGAGGCGTCGGCGTGGCCGGTGACCGCCCCCGCCGCCCCGGCTGCGGGCTTCGCCGGGGCGGCCTGCACGGGCACCCCGGTGATCCCGGCGTTCGCCGCCGCACGTTGGACGGCCTGGGCCCTGGTCTCCGGGCGGACCGGTCCGGCGCTCTGCGCGGGTGCGCGGGGTGGCACGCGTACGGAGGGGCGCGGCGGCTCGCCGGAAGCGGCACCGCCCACGGTGACCGGCCCGGTGGCCGGCGGACCGGCGCTGTCGGGCACGACCGGCATCGCCTGCCGCTGTACGGGTACGGGGACGGCGTCCGTCGACCGGGGTGCGGCGGGCGGATGAGGCCGGACGACGGGGGGCGCGGCCGGCCCGGAGCGTTGAACCCGTCGCTGGAGCACGCCACCGGTGGACGGCCCGCGCCCGGGGACGGTCGCCGCGGAGCGGCGGCCCGTGGTTCCCGGTCCGCCACCGGCGCGTGCGTCGGCAGACCCCGGCTGCGCCGCGTCGCGCCGCCAGGTGGCCGCCACGACCGGGCGGGGCGAGCTGCCGCCCGTCGTCGCCGGGGGTCCTGAAAACCCTTCGCCGGAACCGGTGTTGATGCCCAGTGGGCGGTCGGGGAGCAGGGTGCGTGCTCGCTGGATCCTGGGGGAGAGCGTGGACGTGGTGGTGGGCGCTGCACCCGTCGCCGTACGGTCCCGGGGGAGGGGCCGGATGCGTACCGGGGG
>NZ_QWFA01000459.1 GCF_003501885.1 Streptomyces globisporus | reverse complement strand
ATATGGAACAACTGCGTGCTAGTGGAACAAACCATCTCACCGTACAAACTACGGTTTAACTCGGTTACAACAGGATGCCATATTTCATTTTGTCTCAACAAAAACACCTTCCCGAATAATATTGGGCGGATCGCCTGCAATATCGTATGTCGCAGAGGCCTTTTTGCTACTCAAATCATTGAATCGTATCTCTAAACGTATGAGCGTTATGACTCCGGTAATGTTCCCCTGTACCATGAACAAAAGCATCAGTCCTTGAGTATAACGGGTTTTCACAAGCGGTAATATAGTTTCATTTCCTGTGTGGGAGTACAATATGTACTTTCATTGGAACTTTTAGACATTCCGTGCC
>NZ_QWFA01000458.1 GCF_003501885.1 Streptomyces globisporus | reverse complement strand
GACGGTATACGCTCGTTCTGTTCACACTCAGCAGGTTTGCCTGACGCTTCACTGTGATCTCGGTATGGTCGCGCTCTACCATCGCTTTCCGGGCTTCCAGCGGTTCATTTGAGGCCAGATTTTTTTTTGAGCCAGTCAACCTCAACTGTGAGTTGGCCGACCAGCTTTTCTAGATGCTCTTGCTTGCTCTCGTACTCCTTTTTCAGTTTGTCGGCTTCACTGGTCTTCTTCTCGAACACCATGGAGGCACGCTCAAGGAATTCAGCCTTCCACCGGCTGATCATGACTGGGCTCAATTCATATTTGGCTGCGATCTCGTTGACGGTCTGCTCCTCTCGAAGGACCTCCAGGA
>NZ_QWFA01000457.1 GCF_003501885.1 Streptomyces globisporus | reverse complement strand
CCTCTTTTATTAATAAAAACATTCCCGCGTAATCTAGACTTAGCTGACACCTACTGTCTCTCATCCTTCTTCTTTTGATATGGTCTTGAATAATATTCAGCAGCCGATTTCCGCAACTCCTCGTACAATCTATCTTGCCGTATGTCCATATCTTTCGACAGGATATTCAACAGGCCAACTACGACTATCGAAACATCCATTCCAGTTCTCCCCAGCATACCCGTCACACGATCAGCCAATTTATCAAATCTCTGATCTATATGATTTACGATATTGCTGCCATCTATCAACTCCGATCTATATGCTTCTTCTGTATAAGCACGCATCATATCCGTGTAGACTTCGATCAAATCTTTA
>NZ_QWFA01000456.1 GCF_003501885.1 Streptomyces globisporus | reverse complement strand
GAAATTAAATGTAAAAGGGCGTTCGCAAGCGGTTGTCGAGCTGATTAAGCTTGGGGAGCTGCAGATCTGAGGAAATCCAATGGACCTAACAAAGTCTTCTTTTTACGGTTCTTCTTTGCGGAGAATCGTAAGACGAGGGCTTTTTGGTTTGTGGAGGAGAGAAAAACTTGCCCTTTGCGTTTGAGTGTGGTATGATTACTTTAATCATATATTTGAAACCTTGATTCACATATTGCAAAGGGTTATCATTTGTGCGATGGTACCTTTTTCAATGTGTGAATTTTTTATTTGTTTCCAAAAATAAAAAGTACATGTTAAATAAAAATTTGGAGGTCATATTATGCAAACAGGTACAGTG
>NZ_QWFA01000455.1 GCF_003501885.1 Streptomyces globisporus | reverse complement strand
TTGAGTTGAATGGCCTTGTTAATCGCATCAGCGCCCCAATGTCCAGCCGTATCAGAAAAACTCGCCCGACTTTTCTCAATGCCAACGTATAGTCCCAATGCTGCAACGATCGATAACGAAATAATTCCTTTTTTCCACATAATTATTAGCTCCTTCTTTTTATAAAATCCCAAGCGCTTGTGAATATGTTGAGCGGCCTGATATTTTGCTGAAAGTGGCTCCAGTTGGGGCCATCAATTTTTACCCAAGCATCATAGCGATTAAAGTATTGTTCGCCACGATCTTCAACATGTATTGGTTCTCCGTTAAATGTCTCAGTACATGTAACCATTACCGCCACTACTTATTCATCCTTTCT
>NZ_QWFA01000454.1 GCF_003501885.1 Streptomyces globisporus | reverse complement strand
CAGCCTGAACTCATGACCTTCGGTACTAAAATTTCCCTCCCCATCACAGCCCAGCCTTACGGTGTGCGGATTTGCCTGCACACCAGCCTCACTGCTTGGACTGAGCAATCCATAGCCCAGCGTCACTATCCTTCTGCGTCACCCCATCGCTCATAACGGTTCACGGTGGTACAGGAATTTCAACCTGTTGTCCTTCGACTACGCCTTTCGGCCTCGCCTTAGGTCCCGACTTACCCTGAGCGGACGAACCTTCCTCAGGAACCCTTAGGCTTACGGCGGATCAGATTCTCACTGATCTTTTCGTTACTCATACCGGCATTCTCACTTGTATGCAGTCCACCAGTCCTCACGATCCAGCTT
>NZ_QWFA01000453.1 GCF_003501885.1 Streptomyces globisporus | reverse complement strand
TGGTTGAGGCGCGTGCGCGCTGCCGCATGCGAAGCCCTCCCGTCACTTTATTCTCAAAACAACCCAATTACCAATCCATTCGTACCAGTAAACATTCCAGTCTCTACAGCTGGTACTGATTCTGGTGATCAAGAAGTATTGTCAGATATCGTAATACGTTTTGGCGCTGTAACACTGGAGATTCGCAACAATGCATCAGCAACCTTGATCGAAAACACCTTGAGGGCATTGCAACATGTTCGGTGATATCTCAAAAGCGGAGAAAATCTATGTCGCCTGTGGGTATACCGACATGCGGAAGTCAATTGATGGACTTGCCGCAATCGTCCAGCAGAATTTTCAGTTAAACCCTTTCCAAAACAGTCT
>NZ_QWFA01000452.1 GCF_003501885.1 Streptomyces globisporus | reverse complement strand
AGCTGCGCCACTAAGAGCTCGAGGCCCCTAACACCTAGCACTCATCGTTTACGGCGTGGACTACCAGGGTATCTAATCCTGTTTGCTCCCCACGCTTTCGCGCCTCAGCGTCAGTTACAGTCCAGAAAGCCGCCTTCGCCACTGGTGTTCCTCCACATCTCTACGCATTTCACCGCTACACGTGGAATTCCGCTTTCCTCTCCTGCACTCAAGTCTCCCAGTTTTCAGTGCGAACCGGGGTTGAGCCCCGGGCTTAAACACCAAACTTAAAAGACCGCCTGCGCGCGCTTTACGCCCAATAATTCCGGACAACGCTTGCCCCCTACGTATTACCGCGGCTGCTGGCACGTAGTTAGCCGTGGCTTT
>NZ_QWFA01000451.1 GCF_003501885.1 Streptomyces globisporus | reverse complement strand
TCTTTGTTGCCTTCCAGATCAATCCCAATGACCATATAGGCCGCTTTGTTTACAATATGCCCGTCCTGCTTTACTTTAAAGTGGATCGCGTCCAAGAAGACAACCGTGTAGATGTTTTGTAGCGGCCGGTTTTGCCATTCCTTAATGATGGGAACAATTTTATTTGTAACGTTTGAAATGAGTGTAGGTGAAACCTCAACGCCATACAGATTCAGCAGGTGATCTTGAATATCTCGCGTGCTTACTCCCTTAGCATAGAGAGCCACAATTTGGTCTTCAATCCCTGTGACATTGGTTTGATGCTTCTTCACCACAACCGGATCAAACTCGCCCAAGCGGTCACGAGGCACTTGGATTTCAATGTCCCCATACTCC
>NZ_QWFA01000450.1 GCF_003501885.1 Streptomyces globisporus | reverse complement strand
GGTCACCGGAGGCGGGGTTGTCGGCGGCAGGGGAGGCGGCGGCCGACGCAGGCGCTAAAGCCGTCGCCGACGCCGCCGTCGCCCGGCCGGACGCGGAGGCGGGTGTGGCCGTCCCGGCGAGTGCGGCCAGGGAGGCCAGGGCCAGCGCCGTGGCGGTCGCGGCGGCCCCGGTCCGTCGGTTGAGAAGGGAGATCGTCATGCCCGCCACGCTAGGCGGCGGCCCGGACGGCCCGCGTCGGACGTCGGTCGGAACCGCGTAGGCCCGAGGTATGACGCTCCTCGGTGCCGGATCATCCCGCCGTCTCCTTGATCACTCCCTGATCGCTCCCTGCGACGCCGGGCCGCTCGCCGCCGTAGGGTGGGAGGGGGAGCAGGGCAG
>NZ_QWFA01000045.1 GCF_003501885.1 Streptomyces globisporus | reverse complement strand
CCCGCGGCTCTTGTGCGAACGGCCACTCAGGGGGCGAGGGGCGGGCGGGGCCCCTGGGGGTCGTCGTCGGGCCCGCCGGACGCCCGGGGGGCGTCCTCGCGGATGACCTCGCCCTGGACGATCTTTCCGTCCGGGCGGTGCATCCGGGCCTGCTGGAACGCGCCCCCGAGGCTGCCGGGCGCCGCGGCCCGCATCCGGCGTTCCAGCGAGCGCTCCGCGTAACGGCTGATCATGGTCCGCACCGGCGGGACCAGCAGGAGCAGTCCGGCCGCGTCCGAGATCAGGCCGGGGATCAGGAGCAGCAACCCGCCCAGCATCAGCAGCCCGTTGCCCCGGGTGCCCTTGCCGCCCGCGGGGGCCGTCGGCGGCGTGGCGGGGGCGCCGGGCTGTCCCGGCATCTGCTGGAGGGTCTCGGTGAGGTTCTTGAAGGCGCGCCGGCCGGCGCTCTTGATGACCACGGCGCCGAGCGCGGCTCCGGCCACCAGGATCAGCAGGACCGTGAGGCCGCCCGCGGCCGAGGCGACCAGGGTCAGGAGCCAGATCTCCAGGACCAGCCAGGCGGCCAGGGCCAGCGGCAGGAATCTACGGGCGCGCGAGCGCCGGGGACGGGGCGGGGGCGGAGTGCCGGTCGTCATGCCCCCAGTGTGCCCGTACCGGCGTGCAAGCGGCGTAAGGGGGTGATCACGAAGCGGACCGGCCGGCGGGCCCCGGGCGCGTTCCCGGCACCGCCCTCGGTCGCGGGCCCCGGGGCGTGTCAGAGGGTCTTGCGGCCCAGGACCTTGTTCGCGCGGGAGGTGATGCCCCAGCCGGTGACCCGCCAGAGCGCCTCGACGAGGATGTCCCGGCTCATCTTCGAGTCGCCGATCTCCCGGTCGACGAAGGTGATGGGGACCTCGACCACGTGGTAGCCCGCCTCGACCGCGCGGCGGGCGAGGTCCACCTGGAAGCAGTAGCCCTGCGAGGCGACCTCGCCGAGCCCGAGGCCGTTCAGTGTCTCGGTGCGGAAGGCGCGGTAGCCACCGGTGACGTCCCGGACGGAGAGGCCGAGGGCGAGCCGGGAGTAGAGGCTGCCGCCGCGCGAGATGACCTCGCGGCTCTTGGGCCAGTTGACCACGCGACCGCCGGGCACCCAGCGGGATCCCAGGACCAGGTCGGCGCCCTTGAGCGCGGTGAGCAGCCGGGGCAGTTCCTCGGGCTGGTGGGAGCCGTCGGCGTCCATCTCGACGAGGACGCCGTAGCCGTGCTCGGAGCCCCAGGCGAAGCCCGCGAGGTAGGCGGCGCCGAGCCCTTCCTTGCCTTTGCGGTGCAGTACGTGGACCTGGTCGTCGGCGGCCGCGATCTCGTCGGCCGCCTTGCCGGTGCCGTCGGGGCTGTTGTCGTCGGCCACCAGGATGTCGGCGTCCGGGACGGCGGTGCGCACCCGGTCGACGATCGGCTTGATGTTCTCGACCTCGTTGTAGGTCGGAATGATCACCAGAACCTTGCCGAGCGGGCCGAACTGCCTCTGACCGCCGTCGTTCACTACTGCCCCTTAGAGTCCGAACACAGGGGGACACCATATCCAGCACACCGGCCGGACGGTCGCGCCCCCACGGGGGAACTGCGGATCGGGGCCCGGCGCCCTTCGGGCCGACCTGGGACCCGCTGGCTGCGGGTCGACCGAAAGCCGTTGTCTACTGAACGTCCGGGCCCCACCCGGGTCCCACCCTCCGTCCGGCTGAATCCTTCCCTCGCCCCCGAGGCGCGGGCGCTGAACCTGGCTGTCAGCGGTGGTGCGCCGGTGCGGCACACCGCCTCATGACCCAGCGGCGTTCGACGACTGCGTGGAGGTTTAACCGGTCGGACGTCCTGTGGTGGACCCGGCCGAACCTACCGGCCCGTGGGCGCTTTCTGTCAACAGCCGTGCGACCTGCGACTTTTTCCGAAATGGCCTGGTCAGTGCCGAAGGGGCGCAGGTCGTGGACCGGTGATCGGGCCATCGATCGGCGGTACGAAATATCCCGACGTCACTCGTTCGGTCGCACGTAGACCGTTTGTCCGAGGACCACGGTCCGCAGGCAGACGGGAAGGTCCGCCCCGGGGGTCAGGTCCGGCAGGCCGGGCGTGCCGGACCTGGGGTCGGTGGACCAGCGGGCGACCCGGTCGTCGGGGGCCTGGACCAGCAGTTCGGCGGTCCGCCAGACGGCGTAGTCGGCCGGGGCGCCGGGCACCAAAAGGCCCGCGTCGTCGCGGCCGATGGCCCGCCAGCCGCCCCGGGTGTGGGCGGTGAACCCGGCGCGGACCGAGACGCGGTGCTCCGGGGTGCGGTGGTGGGCGGCGGCCCGCACGGTGCCCCAGGGGTCGAGCGGGGTGACGGGGCTGTCGGAGCCGAAGGCGAGTGGCACTCCGGCGCGCAGCAGCGCGGCGTACGGGTTGAGGGAGGCGGCCCGCTCCGCGCCGAGGCGTTCGGCGTACATCCCGTCCGGGCCGCCCCAGGCGGCGTCGAAGGCGGGCTGGACGGAGGCGGTGAGGCCCAGTTCGGCGAAGGCGGCGATCGTCTCGGGGGTGAGCATCTCGGCGTGCTCGACGCGGTGCCGGGCGGCCCGGATCCGGTCGAGGCCGAGCGCTCCGGCTGCGGCCCTGATCCCGTCCACGACGGCGGTGACCGCGGCGTCGCCGATGGCGTGGAAGCCCGCCTGGAGGCCGGCCTCGGTGCAGGCGGTGACATGGGCGGCGATCCGGGCGGCGTCCAGGTGGGCGGTGCCGGTGTGCGGGGCGTCCGTGTAGGGCTGGTGCAGGCAGGCGGTGTGCGAGCCCAGGGAGCCGTCGACGAACAGGTCTCCGGCCGCGCCGATCGCGCCGAGTTCGCGGATGCGACGGGCGTCCTTCTCGTCCGCGATCTCCTCGGCCCAGAGGCCGAAGACGCGTGGTCCGGGCCGCTCGGCGGCCAGCGCGAGGAGGGCGGTGAAGTCCTCCTCGTCGGAGATCTCGGGCCCGCCGCACTCGTGGACGCTGCCGATGCCGAGGGAGGCGGCGTGGTCGAGGGCGGCGCGCTGGGCGGCGGCCCGCTGGGCGGCCGGCAGCGCGTTGTGCGCGGCGGCCCGCACCGCGTGGTGGGCGTCGCCGGTCAGCGGCCCGTCCGGGTGATACCCGCTCATCGCGGTGACGCCGGGGACCAGGTCCAGCAGGGCCGTCGTGACGACCGCGGAGTGCACGTCGATGCGCGGCAGGTAGAGGGCCCGGCCGCCGGCCGCCTCGTCGAGCTCGGCGCGCGAGGGGTGCCGCCGCTCGGGCCAGCGGGCGGCGTCCCAGCCGTGTCCGAGCAGGACGTCCCCGGGGGCGCGGGCGTCGCCGAACGCCCGGACGAGGCCGAGCGCCTCGGACAGGGTGCGGGCGCCGGAGAGGTCGAGCCCGGTCAGGGCCAGGCCGGTGGCGGTGGTGTGCACATGGGCGTCGGTGAACGCCGGGGTGACCAGGGCGCCTTCGAGGTCGACCACCTCGTCCACGCCGCTCGCGAAGGCGTCGGCGGCCCCTTCGGAACCCACCCAGGCGACATGCCCGCGTTCGACGACCATCGCGGTGGCGAACGGGTCGGCGGGGCTGTGGACGTCTCCGCCGCGCAACAGCACGGTGCGGTGGTCGGGGGTGCTCTGGGGGGCGGTGCTCTGGCTCATGGGACCAGTCTCGCGCCTGGCGGCGGCCGCCCGGACCGCGACCCCCTCCCGAAGGGCGGGGCCCGGGGTTCCGGGGCCTCAGATCCGCGGGGGCCGGGCCTCGTACGGGGTGGACAGGACGACGGTGGTCCGGGTGGACACGCCGGCGAGCGTACGGATCCGGGTGAGCAGGTGCTCCAGCTCCAGCGGGGTCGCCACCCGCACCTTGAGGATGTAGTTCTCGTCCCCGGCGACGCTGTGGCAGGCCTCCAGTTCGGGCACCCCGGCGAGCCGTTCGGCGATGTCGTCGGGGGCGCTCGGGTCGAACGGCTTCACCGAGATGAACGCGGTGAGGGGCAGCCCGACGGCCTCGGGGTCGACGACCGCGGCATAGCCGCGGATCACCCCGCGCTGCTCCAGCCTGCGGACACGCTGATGAACCGCCGAGGTGGACAGGCCCGTGGCCTTGCCCAGGTCGGTGTAGCTCATCCGCCCGTCCTTGACGAGCAACTCAACGATCTGACGGTCCAGCTCCTCCATGCGGATCAACCTATGGCCCCGGGCACCGCTCGGCACAGTCGCGCGGGTCACGGAACGGCACCTGCGAGCGGCATGTGACGAACGCCACAGGTGTGCGGGTCGGTAGCGGGCCGCCTCGCGATTACCGGCCACGCGCGGCGGGAAGTGCTTGCTGTGGTCGAGGCCGTGGCGCCTTGTCGGCCCACCCGAGGGGGGAATTTCCATGCAGAGCCTGAAACTCACCGAACGCAGCGAACCGGAGCCTGTCGATCCGGACGACGACGGCTTCGACGCGTACGACATGTTCGAGATGGTCCGGGTGATCTGCCCGGACTGCGCCCAGCCCATCGCGCTGCTGGCCGACGAGGACGTCCTGCCGGAGCACGCCCGGTGCCCCACGCCGTGGAACCCCTTCGTGCTCACCGTCTGCGCCGGGACCGGCCGCGGCGCGAGCGAGGCCCGGCCCGCCGACGAGACGCTGGAGCTCCAGGAGCAGGAGGCCGGGCTGCTGCTGACGCTGCCCCAGGGCCTCGACTGGCGGATGCAGCCCTTCTCGCACGCCGGAGGCCCCGGCTCCCGCCCGCTGCGCGTGCCGCGGATGCGGCGCGAGGCCGCCTGACCCGCACCCCGTACGCCCTGCCCAGCACCACGACGGCCCGCCGCCGTGGTGCCTGCGGCTCTCCCGCTCCCCGCCCGTCGGCCCGGTACGTGGGCCCCCGCGAACGAGCGCTCGAATCGGCGGGACAGTGACCCCGGCCCGCCCCGCGGCGTTGGCCCCGTATGACCACGCTGCATTCACCAGTCGGTTCGGGTCGCCGCCGGCTCGCCGCACCCGCCCCCGAAGAATCGGTTCCGCAGCCGGGAACACCCGCTCAGCCGCTGCCCCGCTCCACGGGAAACTCGCCCATGGGCGCCCCCGTGGATCCACCGATCTACAGCGCGCTGCTCAGACAGTGGGAGAGCGCCGGCAGAACCGTGCCGGGGCGCCGCGACCCGGAGTGGACCCAGGCCGCGGCGCTGCCCGCATGGTCGGAGGGGCCGCTGCGGTTCAGCGCGTCTCGGGACCCGCGAGGTGGCGCGCGATGACCATGCGCTGAATCTGGTTGGTGCCCTCCACGATCTGGAGCACCTTCGCCTCGCGCATCAGCCGTTCGACCGGGAAGTCGAGCGTGTAGCCGTATCCGCCGAGCACCTGAACGGCGTCCGTGGTCACCCGCATGGCCGCGTCCGTGCAGAACAGCTTCGCCATGGCGGCCTGCCGGGAGAACGGCTCGCCCGCGTCCCGCAGCCGGGCCGCCTCCAGATACAGCGCCCGGCCGGCCTCGATCTGGGTGGCCATGTCGGCGAGCATGAACCGCAGCCCCTGGAAGTCCGCGACGGGGCGGCCGAACTGGCGCCGGTCGGTGGCGTAGCGGACGGCCTCGTCCAGGGCGGCCTGGGCGACCCCGATGGCACACGCGGCGATGCCGAGCCGCCCGGAGTCGAGGGCGGACAGGGCGATGGCGAAGCCCTGGCCCTCCTCGCCGATGCGCCGGTCGTCGCCGACCCGTACGCCGTCGAAGTGGAGCTGGGCGGTGGGCGAGCCCTTCATGCCCATCTTCTTCTCGGGGAGGGCGGCGTTCAGCCCCTCGGCGTCGCCGGGGACGAGGAAGGCCGTGATGCCGCGGGCGCCCTCGACGCCGGTCCTGGCCAGCACCGTGCAGAAGTCCGCCACCCCGCCGTGGGTGATCCACGCCTTGGTCCCGGTGATGACCCATTCGTCCCCGTCCCGCACGGCCTTGGTGCGGAGAGAGGCCGCGTCGGAGCCGGAGGCGGGCTCGGAGAGGCAGTAGGCGCCCAGCAGACCGCCGGAGAGCATCGCCGGGAGGTGTGCGGCCCGCTGCTCGTCGGTGCCGTATCCGGCGAGTGCGTGGCAGGCGAGGGAGTGGACGCTGACGCCGAGTCCCACGGTGAGCCGGGCGGCGGCCAGTTCCTCCAGGACCTGGAGGTAGACCTCGTAGGGCTGGTCACCGCCGCTGTGGTCGGAGCCGTACGGGAGCCCGAGGAGCCCGGACTCGGACAGGAGGGTGAAGACCTCTCGGGGGAAGACGCCCGCTTCCTCCTCCTCGGCCGCCCGGGGAGCGATCTCCTTGGACACGATGTCGCGGACGAGCGCGATGAGCTGCCGGGACTCCTCGGTGGGCAGACGGCGTTCCACCGGCTGCGGGGCACGGTCGGACATGACGGCGCTCTCCTCCCTGTCGGGCGTTGCGGCGGTCGCGCGCTCGGGGTGGGAGAGGCGCCGCCGGGTGATCTCCCGGAGGTGATCCCGGGAAAGACAGACTGCGCAGCCGATCCTGCCCTCCCGGGTCACGGGTGGCGCGGTCATCCGCTGTGGCGGGTCGAGTATGCCCGATCGGACGCCTTCCGTCACGGGGGCAAAGGGCAGGTCGGAGGCGTGAAGAGGGCGGAAACGATCAGTGAATTGGTCCGAACCATTGACCCAACTGGTCTAGTCCTTCTACGGTTCCCCCCAACGCCAATCGCGTTCATGTCAAGCCGGGCGCACCTGCCCGGAGTTCGGCCAGCACCCCCCACGCACCAGCCCTCCCCCACGAGGAGCCACGATGCTCAAGCTGCACCGTCCCCGCGCCCGGCTCCGGGTGCTCGCCGCGGCCGCCTGTACGGCGGCGCTCGGCGCCACCCTGCTCGGCGTCGCGGGCACGTCCCCGGCCGGCGCGACCCCCACCGCCCGGTCCGACGCCGCCGCCGCCGCCGCGAAGGAAGCCGCCCCCACGGCCGCCGCGGGCGACAAGGTGATCGGATACTTCACCAACTGGGGTACGTACGACCGCAATTACCACGTCAAGAACATCGAGACGTCGGGTTCCGCGGACAAGCTGACCCACATCAACTACGCCTTCGGCAACGTGACCGGCGGCAAGTGCCGGATCGGCGACTCCTACGCCGACTACGAGAAGGCCTACACCGCCGAGGAGTCGGTCGACGGGGTCGCCGACACCTGGGACCAGGAACTGCGGGGCAACTTCAACCAGTTGCGCAAGCTGAAGAAGCTCCACCCCGACCTCAAGGTCCTGTGGTCCTTCGGCGGATGGAGCTGGTCCGGCGGCTTCGGTGAGGCCGCGCAGAACCCGGCCGCGTTCGCGAAGTCCTGCTACGACCTGGTGGAGGACCCCCGCTGGGCCGATGTCTTCGACGGCATCGACATCGACTGGGAATACCCCAACGCCTGCGGGCTCACCTGTGACACCAGCGGCCGCGACGCGTACGGCAACCTGCTGGGCGAACTGCGCAAGGCCTTCGGGAACAACAACCTGATCACCTCGGCGATCACGGCGGACGGCTCCGACGGCGGCAAGATCGACGCGGTGGACTACGCGGGGGCGGCGACCCACCTCGACTGGTACCTGCCGATGACGTACGACTTCTTCGGCGCGTTCGCGGCGCAGGGCCCGACGGCCCCGCACTCCCCGCTGACCTCCTACCCGGGCATCCCGTCGGAGGGCTTCAACTCGGACGCCGCGATCTCCAAGCTGAAGGGGCTGGGCATCCCGTCGGAGAAGCTGCTGCTGGGCATCGGCTTCTACGGCCGCGGCTGGACCGGCGTCACCCAGTCCGAGCCGGGCGGCAGCGCGACGGGCGCCGCGCCGGGCACGTACGAGGCGGGCATCGAGGACTACAAGGTCCTCAAGGACAGCTGCCCGGCCACGGGCAAGGTCGCGGGCACGGCGTACGCGCACTGCGGGAACAACTGGTGGAGCTACGACACCCCGGAGACCATCGGCACCAAGATGACCTACAAGAACGAGCAGGGCCTCGGCGGCACGTTCTTCTGGGAGCTGAGCGGTGACACGACGAACGGCGAGCTGATCAAGGCGATCGGCTAGTCTGCGGCGCGGCTGTGGGGGGTGGCGGTTCGCCACCCCCCACAGCCGTTTCCGGCCGCAGTTCGACAACAAGCCCTAGAGCAGGCCGAGCTGGGTGACGAGCATCGCGAGGACGACGACGAAGGCCCAGCCGGCGATGTGCTCCATCAGCTTCGAGCCGTCCTCGGGGCCACCGGTACGGGCCCGGCGGGCGTGGTGGGCGTGTGCTGCGGCGCTGGTCGCGGTCATGGGCGTCTCGCTCTTCGTACGGCTGCGGCAGGGGCCCCGCCCCCCTGGTGACCCGACCAGCGTGCCAGCGCCCCGGCCCGGACAGAACGAGATCCCGGTCACGGCCCGACGCGGCACGAGCGCCCGAGGGCGTACCGCTCCCCCGTGACGGCACGGAAAAATCGGCCGGGCCGCAGTCGGGGGCCCGGGCCCGCTGTGGGCGACGCCACAGCGTGCCGCCCCGGAGATCCCGGCCCGAGAAATCCCGGTGACCCCGGTCGGGGCGCCGGACATGCTGGGACCCATGAACGCATCAGCCCCCAAGGACATCCTCCGCTCCTACCTGCAGCACGCCCGTGACGCCCTGCTCTGGAAGCTCGACGGGCTCCCGGAGTACGACATCCGCCGCCCGCTCACCCCCACCGGCACCAATCTGCTGGGCCTGGTCAAGCATGTGGCGAGCGTCGAACTCGGCTATCTGGGCGACACCTTCGGACGGCCCTCCGGTGAGGCGCTGCCCTGGGTCGCGGAGGGCGCCGAGGCCAACGCGGACATGTGGGCCACCGCCGAGGAGTCGCGCGAGCAGATCGTGGGCCTCTACCGGCGGGCGTGGGCGCACGCGGACGCGACACTCGACGCGCTGGAGCTGGACACGGTCGGCCGGGTGCCGTGGTGGCCGGCCGGCCGCGACGACGTGACGCTGCTCCACGCCGTCGTCCGCGTGACCGGCGATACGCACCGGCACGCCGGGCACGCGGACATCCTGCGCGAACTCATCGACGGGGCCGTCGGGATGAACCAGGGCAACACCAGCATCCCGCCGGGCGACGCGGCGTACTGGGCGGGCCACCGGGAGCGGCTGGAGCGGGCCGCGGTGGCCGCCGGGGAGAAGCGCGGGGGGTGAGCCCTCCGGCGCGAAGCCGAGACCCCCGGTCCCACGCGAGGCGGGGAGCGCCGGTACGTGCGTCGGTAGCGGCTTCCTTTCCGATTCCGCACAGGCGCGGGAACTTTTCCGGCCATCCGGCCGACTACTGCCCCATGGGAAGAGACCGCGGTACCCAACCGCACGCCGCACCCCCCGCCGAGCCTCCCGAGGCGGCTGGCCACCTTGTGTCCATGCGTGCACCGGGCGGCCTGCCGAGGCGAGCGGCCAGGGGCCTGCTCTGCGGCTCGGCGTGCCTGGCCCTCGGTGCCGCGAGCCATGTCGCGGCGGGCGGACGTCTGCCCGGCGCGGGGGTGGTCGCGCTCCTGTTCCTCGCCCTGACCGTGCAGGGCGCCCTGCTGTTCGGCGGCCGGAAGCGGCGCTTCGACGTCGTGGTCCTGGTGCTCGGGGCGACCCAGTTCGCCCTGCACCACGCGTTCCACTTTCTCCCGGCCCCCGGCAGAGGCATGCATCCCGGGATGCATGCCGGGCACGGACACGGGACCCCGCACCACATGACCGGGGCGTCCGGGGGCCCCGGCGCCGCGCATGCCATGGACGCCGGGATGACCCTGGCCCACGCGGCGGCCACGCTCGGGTCGGCCCTCTGCGTGCTGTACGGAGAACGGGTGCTGCGACGCCTCGGGGCGCTGCTCGCCCCACGCGTCGTCCTCCGGTCGGCTCCGTCGCTCCCCTGCCCGCCCCGGTCGCGCCCGGTGCCGCCGGTGGTGGTGCGGATCCGGTTCGGGGCGCTCCTCGCCCGGGCCCGGTCCCGGCGCGGGCCGCCCGTGGCGGCCTCGGCCTGATCTCTCCCCTCACCTGCCCCGACGCCGGAACCGCTCCGGCGTCCAGGAGGCATGCGTGCGGGAGCCGTCGGGCGCGCGTCCGTCACCGACTGCCCTCCGAGGAGCATCCATGTCCCACAGAACCGAAGAAATACCGCAGAACGAGCAAGAGCAGAGCGAACAGGAGGGGAAGGCCCAGGATCCGGCCGCCGGAAGACCGGACGGCGCCGCGAAAGCCTCGTCCGGCCGGCCGCGCCCGGCCCGCTCCTGGGCGGAGGTGCGGCATCTCCTGGTCCGGCTGCACTTCTACGCCGGGGTGCTCGTCGCCCCCTTCCTGCTGGTGGCCGCGCTGACCGGGCTGGCCTACACGCTGACGCCCCAGCTCGACCGGCTCGTATACGGCGACCAGCTCCAGGTCGACCGGGTCGGGGACGAGGTGCGCCCGCTGGCCGAACAGATCGCCGCCGCGCGGGCCGCGTACCCCGAGGGCACCCTGGCGTCGGTGATCACTCCGCCGGGTCCCGAGGACACCACCCGGGTGGTGCTCGCGGTGCCGGAGCTGGGCGAGAACCAGCGCACGGTGTTCGTCGACCCGTACACCGCCGAGGTGCGGGGCGAGCTGACGACCTGGTTCGGGTCGACGCCGCTCACCACCTGGCTCGACGACCTGCACCGCAATCTCCACCTCGGCGAGACGGGCCGCCTCTACTCCGAGGTCGCCGCGAGCTGGCTGTGGGTGGCCGTCGTGGGCGGCCTGGTGCTGTGGCTCGGGCGCGCCCGCGGCCTGCGCGCCAAGTCGGCCCGGGGTGTGCTGCTTCCGGACCGTACGGCCAAGGGGGTACGGCGAACCCGCGGCTGGCACGCGACCACCGGGGTGTGGCTGGCGCTGGGGCTGCTGTTCCTGAGCGCCACGGGCCTCACCTGGTCGAACTACGGCGGCGAGCGGTTCGGGCGGCTGCTGGACGCGGCGAACGGCAACGCCCCGGCCCTGGACACGGCGCTGCCGGGCGCCGACGCTCCCGCCGAGGACCACTCCGAGCACGCCGGGCACGGCGGTTCCGGCGGGGCGACCACCGACGCCGATCCGGCGGACTTCGACGCGGCTCTCGCGGCGGCCCGGGGTGCGGGCCTCGGCGGGATCGTGGAGGTGACGCCCCCGGCGGACGCGGCGAGCGCGTGGGTCGTGGCGCAGACCGACAACACCTGGCCGGTGCACTACGACCGGGTCGCCGTGGACACGACGAGCGGCGAGATCACCTCGCGCACCCGCTGGGCCGACCACCCGGCCCTCAACCAGCTCAGCAAACTGGGCGTGCAGGGCCACATGGGGGTGCTGTTCGGGGTCGTCAACCAGATCGTGCTGGCGCTCATCGCCCTCGGTCTGACCGCGGTGATCGTCTGGGGTTACCGCATGTGGTGGCAGCGGCGGCCCACCCGGGGCGACCGGCCCGCGCCGGTCGGCAAGGCCCCCGAGCGCGGGGCGTGGCGGCGGATCCCGCTGCCCGCCCTCATTCCGGGCATCCCGGCCGTGGCGGCCCTGGGCTGGGCGCTGCCGGTCCTGGGGGTGACCCTGGCCGGGTTCCTGGTGGTCGACGTGGTGGTGGGGGCGGTGCGCCGACGGCGTACCGCCTGACGGTGACGGGGTGAGGCTCCCGGGGCCGGTGGCGAGGAGCGCCGGCCCCGGGGACGAGCCGTCACTTGCGGCCGACACCCGCGTACATCGCGACGTCCGGCGTCGGCGTCGGGGCCCGCCACGCGGAGCACGACACCACGCCGGGCTCCAGCAGTTCCAGGCCGTCGAAGTAGCGCGCGACGGCGTCCGGGGTGCGCTGCGTGAGCTTCGGGGTGCCGTGCTCGTTCCAGAACGCAACCGCCTCGTCGACGTCCGGCATGTCGGGGTGCATGACCGTGTGGGACAGGACGAGGTGGCTGCCGGGCGCGAGCGCGTCCATGAGCCGGCGCACGATCGCGTACGACTGCTCGTCGTCCTCGATGAAGATGACGACCCCGAGCAGCATCAGCGCCACCGGCTGCGAGAAGTCGAGCGTCTTCGCCGCAGCGGCCAGGATGTCGTCGACGTCCCGCAGATCGGCGTCCAGGTAGTCGATGCGCCCCTCGGGGGTCCCGACCAGCAGCGCCTGGGCGTGCGCCAGGACGAGCGGGTCGTTGTCCACGTAGACGACACGGGCGTCGGGGGCCGCGCGCTGGGCGACCTCGTGGGTGTTGTCGGCGCTGGGCAGCCCCGTTCCGATGTCCAGGAACTGCCTGATGCCCTCCTGCTCGGCCAGATGACGCACCGCCCGCCCCAGGAACAACCGGTCCGCCTTCGCGTACGCGCCGATCCCGGGGTGCAGCTCCCGGATCTCGTCACCGGCCGCCCGGTCGACCGGATAGTTGTCCTTGCCGCCGGTCCAGTAGTTCCATATCCGGGCGGTGTGCGGCCGGGTGGTGTCGATGCGCGATTCGATGTCGGTCACGCGCTCAACATAGCGCGCCCCTGCGGCAACTCCGTTGTGCCAGGGGCTCTTTGCCCACGTCCGGTCCGGCCGCGACCGCCGTCGGGACGGCCACGGAACCGGGCATCCTCACACCAGCCCGAGCGACCTCAGGACCCGCTGCCGGGAAGGCGTCGGCCGGTCGGGCCAGTACACGTAACACACCCCGCCCGTCCCGCTCCTGACCTTCCCCTCGGCGTCGTAGCGCTTGGTCCTGAGCCAGATGTTCTCGAACTCGCGCCGGCGGTAGACCCGGCGTACCGCGTCGTTGTCGGGTGACGCGGGGTCGTTCGCGATGACGTCGCCCTCAGGGGTGAAGCCGATGACCGTCATCAGGTGGCCCGACGTGCCGTATCCGGCGCCGGTCAGCTCTTCCTTCAGGAAGGACTGGGAGGTGATGACGGGGATTCCGGCGCGGACCAGCCGTTCCACATCGGTGAGCGAGCCGAGCCGGGTGACGACGGCGTTCATGTCGCGGTACGTGGCGGCGTAGGCGGCGTTGAACGGCCAGTTGCCGCAGCCCCCGTACTGGTAGTCGTAGGTGTTGCGGGCAGCGTGGCAGACCTGGGGGTCGGGCAGGCCGGGCTTGACCCAGGCGAGGTCCTCCGCGGCGGGCTTCCGGCCCCAGTACTCGATGATCATCTGCGAGGAGGTGGGGCTGCACCACGCCTCGCCGCCGTTGTCGTACTCGGGGTACTGCCCGATGTGGATGTTCTGCGAGTAGCGGGGCACGGGCAGTTCGCGGGCCGGGCCGGGGGCGGTCTCGGGCACCGTGAAGCGGTCGGGAACGTCGGAGGCCATCGCGCCGACCCGCCACACGGTCGGGGTGAGGCGGCTGCCGGGGGCGCGGTACAGCGTCATCCGCAGCCGGAAGGAGACCAGGCGTACGCCGCTCGCCGGGTCGTCCACCGAGAGGGTGTCCGTCCACACGGTGCTGCGCGGGTCGCCCTGGCCGTCGACGGAGGTGCGGCGGATGTCGCCGTCGCCCGCCGCCCAGCGGCCCATCACGAACCAGGGCGTGTCGGTGCCGTCGGCGTACCGGCCGCTCAGCTCGACCTGGATCCACGTGCCGGCCGGCGTACGGGCGTTCCAGGAGGCGATCACCTCGGTGGCCGGGACGGCGGAGCGGTGGACGGGCGAGGTCCAGCTGGCGTAGTCCCAGGCGGCCGTCTTGCCGGTGTGCGGGTCGGTGTGGTCGATGCGGCCGGCCGGGGTGGCGATCACCAGGCCGGGGCGGCCGCCGGGGAGGATTCGGGTGCCTTCGCCGGTGCCGCAGCGCCAGTCGGTGTAGGTGTGCCAGAAGCGGTTGTCCACGAGGGCCGCCGGGGGTGCGGAGGGGCCTGCGGGCGAGGACGGGGCGGCGGAGGCGGGCGCGGCGGAGGCGGCCACCGTGCCCGCGGCCGCCGCCGCGGCGAGCGCGGCGGTCAGAACGGTTCTGCGCGAAGTCGGACTGGTCATGGTCGTGACCCCCGGTCGGATGCGGAAGGTGGTCTGCGGATGCCGTGCGGTTCGCCAACTATCCCGGTTCCGGGGCGGATCGGGCCAGCGGTTCGACGGTCGCCGCCGAACCAATATGGGTCTGGACCACTGGCATGACCTGCGGCTGTTCCCTGGCGCCTGCGTGCCGGAACGTACCCTGGGGCCATGGACGACCTGGCCCGCCACGCCGATGACCTCGCCGCACTGCCCCCCTCCTGCGGGCCGGTCCGGCTCGTCGCGGTCGACGGGCACGCCGGTTCGGGCAAGAGCACCTTCGCCGGCCGTCTCGCGGCGGCGCTGGGCGGCGCCCCGGTCCTCCATCTGGACGATCTCGCCACGCACGAGGAGTTGTTCGGCTGGACGGGGCGGCTGCGGGAGCAGGTGCTCCTGCCCCTCTCGCGCGGCGAGCACGCCCGCTATGCCCCGTACGACTGGACGGAGCGCCGCTTCGGGCCGGCGCGGACGCTGGAGCCGGCCCCGGTGGTGCTGGTGGAGGGGGTCGGCGCCGGGCGCCGGGAGGTGCGGCCGTGGCTGGCGGCACTGTGCTGGATGGAGCTGGACCGGGAGACCTCCTGGGAGCGGGGCCGGCGCCGGGACGGGTCCGGGCTCACCGGCTTCTGGGACGGGTGGACGCTCGCCGAGGAACGGCACTTCGCGGGGGACCCCTCCCGGCCGTACGCCGACGCGCTGGTACGCCAGTTGGACGAGGGGTACGCGTGGCTGCCGGGGCCCCGCGTGACAGCGGGAGAGAACCGGAACGTCACATACCGTAGCCAGGGCGCCCCGCCATACTGAGCAGTCGGAAATCGACCCGGAAGTGCCCCAACTCTGCTTGACCGAGGGGCCTTACTGGTCTTACGTTCTCATTGTGCGGCTTTTCGGAGCCCCCGCAGATGCGAAGCCCCCGGTTGTTCCCCCGTGATCGGGGGCTTCGCCCTGTGCTCCCCCACCACTCCCGCGACTACGCAGAGCGATTCACTCACCCTCGGTGACCACTCCTGAGGGTCGGCCGTTGCGCCGTCACTCCCCCTGTGCGCGGGTACGATGCACCTCGGTGTGGTCAATTCCCTTCCTCCACGCCGTGATTCAGCACGCTCAGGTGGGCATGCTGTGCGGGCGGGACATCCTGGGGGCACGGTTTGTGGGGGACCTGATGGACATCGGCACACAGGGCGCTGGAGCCCCCGCCGACCTCGCCTGGCTGCGTGGCCTGGACGCCTACACGATGGGCGCCTACCCGCAGGCCGAGGAGGAGTTCAGAGCCGCGGTGCGGTTCGATCCCGGCATGGCGGACGGCTGGCTCGGCCTCCACGCGCTGCGCATCGACACCACCACGGCCCTGTTACGCATGTACCGGCACCGCGACCGCTTCGGCGAACAGCGCGCCCGACACCGCCGTACGCTCAACTCCTGGTACTGGCTGGGCTGGTGGGTGCAGCCGCTGCTGGAGAGCCCGCGCGATCTGCTGCTGGCGCACGCCTCGCACTGGCTGGACGGGCGCCATGTGCCCGAGCTGGACCGGGCGCTGGCCGGGCTGCCACCGGTGGACGCGGACCCGCAGGTGCGGTTCCTGCACGCCTGCCGCTCCTATCTGGTCAAGGACTGGGAGCAGTTGGTGCGCTGCACCGAGCAGCTCGTCGACGATCCGATGCTGGGCATCGAGGCGGGCCTGTTCGGCGGGATGGCCCGGGTGCGGCTGGAGATGTTCGGGCAGGCGGAGCCGCTGCTGTCGGCCGCGCTGATGCGCTGTCGCAGCGAGCAGCCGCAGCGCAAGGAGTTGCGCTACTGGCTGGCCCGGGCCCATGAGGGCACCGGGCGGAGCGCCGCCGCCCTGCCGCTGTACCGGGCGGTGCACCGGGTGGACCCGGCGTTCATGGACACCTCGGCCCGGCTGGCGGCGCTCGTGGAGGGCGACGGGTTCGACGAGTCGGCGGACCTGGCCGCCGTGACCCTGACCGGTTTCGGTTCGGGGGGCGCGGGGGCGGAGGCACAGCCGGAGGGCGACGCGCTGCTCGGCACCGATCTGGTGGACGGGCGCGAGTCCTGGCCGGTGGGCGAGGCGGGGCTGCTCGGCGACGATCCGCTCCCCGGTCCGCCCGTCCCCGTCGAGGGGGCCCGGCGCACCAGGACCCGCAAGCCGCCGCCCTTCCCGGCCGGGCCCAGTGATCCCGCCCTGCTGGCCGAGGCGCTGGCGCAGCTGGAGCGGATGGTCGGTCTGGAGCCGGTCAAGCGGCAGGTCAAGGCGCTCTCGGCGCAGTTGAACATGGCCCGGCTGCGGGCCGAGCAGGGGCTGCCCGTGCAGCCGCCGAAGCGCCACTTCGTCTTCTCCGGGCCCTCCGGCACCGGCAAGACCACGGTGGCCCGCATCCTGGGCCGGGTCTTCTACGCCCTCGGGCTGCTCGGCGGCGATCATCTGGTCGAGGCCCAACGCTCCGATCTGGTCGGGGAGTTCCTCGGCCAGACAGCGGTGAAGGCGAACGAGCTGATCGACTCGGCGCTCGGCGGGGTGCTGTTCGTCGACGAGGCGTACAGCCTGGCCAACTCCGGTTACAGCAAGGGCGACGCGTACGGCGACGAGGCGTTGCAGGTGCTCCTCAAGCGGGCCGAGGACAACCGGGACCATCTCGTCGTCATCCTCGCGGGGTACCCGGAGGGCATGGACCGGCTGCTCGCCACCAACCCGGGGCTCTCCTCCCGGTTCACCACGCGGGTCGACTTCCCCAGCTACCGGCCGCTCGAACTCACCGCGATCGGCAGTGTCCTGGCCGCCGAGAACGACGACGTGTGGGACGAGGAGGCGGTGGACGAGCTGCGCTCCATCAGCGGCCATGTGGTGGACCAGGGGTGGATCGACGAGCTGGGCAACGGCCGTTTCCTGCGGACGCTGTACGAGAAGAGCTGCGCCTACCGTGATCTGCGGCTCTCCGGCTATGCGGGCGAGCTGACCCGGGAGGATCTGTCGACGCTGCGGCTCGCGGATCTGATGCAGGCCTACGGCGAGGTGCTGTCGGGGCGCGGTCCGGTGGGCCGGGGCAAGCAGGAGCCGGGCGCGCTGTGAGGTCCGGGCCGGGAGCGTTCGCTACCGGCCCGGACCTCACCGCCGGCTCCGTGGCTGTCTCAGCGCACGAGGGCTCCGGACGGCGGCCGCCCCGGTGTCCTGGGGACGTCCACCGTACGGCGGGGCACGGACACCACCCGGTGGGCCGGGTCGCGTACCTCCCCCACCAGCATCTCCAGGACGTCCTCCATGGCGACCAGGCCGAGGACCCGGCCCGATCCGTCGGCGACCTGGGCGAGGTGCGTGGCGGCGCGGCGCATCACGGTCAGGGCGTCGTCCAGAGGGAGTTCGGCCCGTACGGTCGCCATAGGGCGCCAGATCTGCTGGGGGACCGCCCGGTCGGCGTCCTCCAGCTCCAGGACGTCCTTGACGTGGAGGTAGCCCATGAAGGGGCCGCCGCCCTCCGCGCAGACCGGGAAGCGGGAGAAGCCGGTGCGCACCGTCAGATCCTCGATCCGGCGCGGGGTCACGGTCGGGTCGACGGTGACCAGGGAAGCCCGCTCCAGCAGGACGTCGGCGACGGGCCTGCTGCCCAGTTCGAGGGCGTCCTCCAGGCGCGTCGCCGCCTCCGGTCCGAGGAGGCCGGCCTGTCCGGAGTCCTCGACCAGCCGGTTGAGCTGCTGGCTGGTGAAGACGGCCTCCACCTCGTCCTTCGGCTCGACGCCGAAGAGCCGCAGCACCAGGCCGGCACAGGCGCCGAGCGCGGTGGTGACCGGGCGGCAGAGCCGGGCGAAGGCGACCAGGCCGGGGCTGAGCCAGAGCGCGGTCCGCTCGGGCGCCGCCATCGCGAGGTTCTTCGGGACCATCTCGCCGATGACCAGGTGCAGGACGACCACGGACAGCAGCGCGAGGGCGAAGCCGAGGGGGTGGACGAGCCCGTCGGGAAGGTGCGCCGCGTGGAAGACCGGCTCCAGGAGGTGGGCGACGGTCGGCTCGGCGACGGCTCCGAGGGTGAGGGAGCAGATGGTGATGCCGAACTGGGCGGCGGCCATCATCTGCGGCAGGTTCTCCAGGCCGTGCAGGACGGTGCCGGCGCGGGCCGAACCCTTTGCGGCCAGCGGTTCGATCTGGCTGCGGCGGACCGAGACGAGGGCGAACTCCGCGCCGACGAAGAAGCCGTTCGCCAGTACGAGGAGGGCGGCGAGGAGGAGTTGGAGCAGGCTCATCGCACGGCCTCCAGCAGTCCCGGTGCGGCCGGTTCCGGCAGTGGATCGCCCGTCCGGGTGAACCGGACACGCTCGGCGCGGTTGTGGCCGACCTGGCGGACGGTGATCCGCCAGCCGGGGAGTTCGGCCGCGTCGCCGGGGGCGGGGATGCGGCCCAGGAGCTCCGCGACGAGCCCGGCGACGGTCTCGTACGGTCCGTCGGGGACGTCCAGGCCGCCGCGGCGCAGGGTGTGGACCCGGCAGCTGCCCTCGGCGTCCCACGCGGGGCGGCCGTCCTCGGCGGTGGCGGCGGTCAGCTCGGGGCGGCCGTCCCCCTCGGCGTCGTGCTCGTCGCGGACCTCGCCGACGAGCTCCTCGATGATGTCCTCCAGGGTGACGACACCGGCGGTGCCGCCGTACTCGTCGACGACCACGGCTATCGGCTGTTCGTGGCGCAGCCGCCGCAGCAGGTGTTCCACCGGCAGGGTGCCGGGGACCAGGAGCGGGGCGACGGCGATCCGGCCGGCCGGGGTGCGCAGGCGCTCGTGGGCGGGGACGGCGAGGGCGTCCTTGAGGTGGACCATGCCGATGACCTCGTCGATGCGGTCCCGGTAGACCGGGAAGCGGGAGAGGCCGGTGGCGCGGGTGAGGTTGAGGACGTCCTCGGCGGTGGCGGAGGAGTGCAGGGCGCTGACCTTCACCCGGGGCGTCATGACGTGCTGGGCGGTGAGTCCGGCCAGCGAGAGGGTCCGGACGAAGAGGTCGGCGGTGTCCTGTTCCAGGGCCCCGGCCTCGGCGGAGTGCCGGGCGAGGGCGACCAGTTCGCCCGGGGTGCGGGCGGACGCCAGTTCGTCGGTGGGCTCTACCCCGAAGAGGCGGACCAGCCGGTTGGCCAGGGCGTTGAGGAGGGTGATGACCGGTCGCAGGAGGGCCGCGAAGCGGGCCTGCGGTCCGGCGACGAAGCGGGCCACCTGGAGCGGCCGGGAGACCGCCCAGTTCTTCGGCACGAGTTCGCCGACGATCATCTGGACGGCGGAGGCCAGCAGCATGCCGACGACGACCGCGACACCGGAACCGGCCCCCGCGGGCAGTCCGGTGGCGGTGAGGGGTCCGGCGAGCAGCTGGGCGAGGGCCGGTTCGGCGAGCATGCCCACCACCAGGGAGGTGATGGTGATGCCGAGCTGGGTGCCGGAGAGCTGGAAGGAGAGTTCACGCAGGGCGCGGACGACGGTACGGGCCCGTCGGTCGCCCTCGGCGGCGGCGCGTTCGGCGTCCGGCCTGTCCACGGTGACGAGCCCGAATTCGGCTGCCACGAAGAATCCGTTGGCGAGGATGAGGAGGAAGGCCGCCGCGAGGAGCAGCAGGGGGGTGGTCATGAGGCCGCCGCCTCCGGGGAAGGGGCGGCGCAGGTACTACCGGACGATCCGTCCATTGCTGGAGGGAGTCACTCCTTGGGTCGCAGGAAGAACCCCGCGGGCCCGGTGGGGCCGTGGTACGGGCGGGGCGGGGCGCACAGGGCGCCGCCGCCCACCAGAGTAGACAAGAAGGCCCCGTGCCGTGCAGGGGCTCAGCCGCCGGCGGGAGTGTCGTCGCTGCCGGCGCCCCGCGCCTCGGCGAGGGAGCGCAGGGCGCGGGCGTCGCGGATGGCCTGCTGCTTGGCCAGGCCGGGCTGGATGCCGAGGGCGGGCAGGCTGGTGCCGTCGCTGAGGTCGAGGAAGACCCAGGGGTCGCCGGAGCGCAGGTTGACGCGGAGGATCTCCTCCCAGGCCAGCCTGCGGGTCCGGGTGAGGTTGACGACGGTGACCCCGGTGTCGTCGGCGGCGACCCGGGGCCTGCTGAGCAGGGCCAGGACGCCGAAGAACAGCGCCGCGACGAAGACGAAGCTGGCCCGCTCCCCCGGGTTGAGCCGCTCCAGCATCAGCGCGACGACGGTGATGACGAGGAACATCGCCAGGCCCACGCTCAGCAGGACCACCCGGGTGAGGGTGGGCCGGAAGGTGACCGGCAGGGTGGGGAGTTCGGGCCTGGGCGCGGACATCGGGGTCTTCTCTCGGGAGGTGCGGGCGGCCGGGGCCGTCAGAGGCGGCAGGCGTGGATGGCCGTGGTGAGGATGGCGCGGGCGCCGAGCTCGTACAGGTCGTCCATGATCCGCTGGGCCTCCTTGGCGGCGACCATGGAGCGGACGGCGACCCAGCCCTCGTGGTGCAGCGGGGAGATGGTCGGCGACTCCAGGCCCGGAGTGAGGGCGACGGCGCGCTCCAGGTGCTCGACGCGGCAGTCGTAGTCCATCATCACGTAGGACCGGGCGACCAGGACGCCCTGGAGGCGGCGGAGGAACTGCTGCACCTTGGGGTCGTCGGCGGGGGCGCCGTTGCGGCGGATGACGACGGCCTCGGAGGTCATGATCGGCTCGCCGATCACTTCCAGTCCGGCGTTGCGCAGGCTGGTGCCGGTCTCCACCACGTCGGCGATGATCTGGGCGACGCCGAGCTCGATGGCGGTCTCGACCGCCCCGTCGAGGTGGACGACGGAGGCCTTGACGCCCGCCTTGTCGAGGTGGTTGGCGACGATGCCCTCGTAGGAGGTGGCGATCGTCATGCCGTCGAAGTCCTCCGGGCCCGCCGCGGTGCCGGGCTTGGTGGCGTAGCGGAAGGTGGAGCGGGCGAAGCCGAGCTGGAGGATCTCCTCGGCGTCGGCCTCGGAGTCCAGCAGCAGATCACGGCCGGTGATGCCGATGTCGAGCTTGCCGGAGCTGACGTAGATCGCGATGTCGCGGGGGCGGAGGTAGAAGAACTCGACCTCATTCTCCGGGTCGACCAGGACCAGCTCCTTGGACTCCTTGCGCTGCTGGTAGCCGGCCTCATGGAGCATCGCCATCGCAGGCCCGGAGAGTGAACCCTTGTTGGGAACGGCGATGCGCAGCATGAGGTCGGCTTCCTTCGTGCGGTGGGGAGAGAAAAAGAGACAGGGGCGTGCGGTGCTGGGGACCGGCTCAGAGGTGGGCGTAGACGTCGTCGAGCGAGATCCCGCGGGCGACCATCATCACCTGGACGTGGTACAGCAGCTGGGAGATCTCCTCGGCGGCGGCTTCCTTGCCCTCGTACTCGGCGGCCATCCAGACCTCGGCGGCCTCCTCGACGACCTTCTTGCCGATGGCATGGACGCCCTTGTCCACCAGTTCGGCGGTGCGGGAGGTCGCGGGGTCGCCCTCGGCGGCCTTGAGCTGGAGCTCGGTGAAGAGCTCTTCGAAGGTTTTGTTCGCCATGATGGTCCTCAGAATACGGGGTCGCCGGGGCGCACTCAGCGCCAGGGTTCGCTGACGGTCCGCAGCGTGGCCGCGGTGGCGACGGCGGCGGTGACCGCTTCGTGCCCCTTGTCCTCGTTGGATCCTTCGAGGCCGGCCCGGTCGAGCGCCTGCTCCTCGGTGTCGCAGGTCAGTACGCCGAAGCCGACGGGAACACCGGTGTCGACGGTGACCTGGGTGAGGCCGAGGGTGACGCCCTGGGAGACGTATTCGAAGTGGGGGGTGCCGCCCCGGATGACCACGCCGAGGGCGACGATCGCGTCGTAGCCGCGTCCGGCGAGCACCTTGGCGACGACGGGCAGCTCGAAGGAGCCGGGGACCCGGAGCAGGGTCGGCTCGTCGATGCCCAGCTCGTGCAGGGCGCGCAGCGCGCCGTCGACGAGTCCGTCCATGACCTTCTCGTGCCACTGGGCCGCGATCACGGCCACGCGCAGGTCGCCGCAGTTGCGTACGGACAGTTCGGGTGCACCCTTGCCGCTCATGTTTCTCCTGTTGCTGGTGACGAGGTGTTCGTTACTGGTTGGCGCAGGTCGACGCCGGGGTTCCGTCGAGCCACGGCAGATCGTGGCCCATGCGGTCGCGCTTGGTGCGCAGGTAGCGCAGATTGTGCTCGCCCGCCTGGACGGGCATGGGCTCGCGGCCGGTGACGGCGAGTCCGTGGCGGACGACGGCCGCGGTCTTCTCGGGGTTGTTGGTCATCAGCCGCAGGCTGGTGACGCCGAGGTCCTTGAGGATCCGGGCGCCCGCCGCGTAGTCGCGGGCGTCGGCGGGCAGGCCCAGCTCCAGGTTGGCGTCGAGGGTGTCGACGCCGCGCTCCTGGAGTTCGTACGCGCGGAGCTTGGAGAGCAGGCCGATGCCGCGTCCCTCGTGGCCGCGGAGGTAGACGACGACGCCCCGGCCCGCTTCGGTGATGCGCCGCATGGAGGCGTGCAGCTGGGGGCCGCAGTCGCAGCGCTGGGACTGGAAGATGTCGCCGGTCAGGCACTCGGAGTGGATACGGACGAGGACGTCCTCGCCGTCGCCGATGTCGCCGTGGACGAGGGCGACGTGCTCGACGCCGTCGGCGACGGAGCGGTAGCCGTACGCGGTGAAGTCGCCGAACGCGGTGGGCAGCCGGGTCTGCGCCTCGCGGCGGACGGTCGGCTCGTTGCTGCGGCGGTAGGCGATCAGGTCCTCGATGGAGATGATCGTCAGGCCGTGCTTGCGGGCGAAGGGAATCAGCTCGGGCAGCCGGAGCATCACGCCGTCCTCGCCCGCGATCTCGACGATGGCCCCGGCGGGGCGCAGTCCGGCGAGCCGGGCGAGGTCGACAGCGGCCTCGGTGTGGCCGTTGCGGACGAGGACGCCGCCGGAGCGGGCGCGCAGCGGGAAGATGTGGCCGGGCCGGACGAAGTCGCCGGGTCCCGCGACGCCGCCCGCGAGCATCCGCAGAGTGGTGGCGCGGTCGGCGGCGGAGATCCCGGTGGTGACGCCGTGGGCGGCCGAGGCGTCGACGGAGACCGTGAAGGCGGTCTGCATCGACTCGGTGTTGTCCTCGACCATCTGCGGCAGTTCGAGGCGCTCCAGCTCGTCGCTCTCCATGGGCGCGCAGATCAGGCCGCGGCACTCGCTCATCATGAAGGCGACGATCTCGGGGGTGGCCTTCTCGGCGGCGATGACGAGGTCGCCCTCGTTCTCGCGGTCCTCGTCGTCCACGACCACGACGGGCCGGCCCGCCGCGATGTCACGGATGGCCTGCTCGACCGGGTCCAGCGAGAGGTTCTCGGGGAGCGGGTCGTGGTCGGGGTGCAGCCAGGTGGGCTGAGCAGTCATGCCGTGGCTCCTTCCAGAGCGGGTGTCCGCGTACGCAGCCACCAGTCGCGCATGCCCCACAGGACGAGGGCGCCGTAGATGATGTAGACGAAGCCGGAGAAGGCGAATCCGTTGGCGAAGTTCAGGGGTACGCCGACGAGGTCGACGAGCAGCCAGGCGAACCAGAACTCGACCATGCCGCGGGCCTGGGCATACATCGCGACGACGGTGCCGACGAAGATGTACGCGTCCGGCCAGGGGTCCCAGGACAGGGTGGGGAAGGCGGTGAACAGGCCGCCGACGGCGAGGGTGCCGAGGGCGGCGGCGCCGATCAGCACGCCGCGCTCGCGCCAGGTGGCGAAGCGGACGGCGATGGAGCCGTCCTGGGCCTGCTGCCTGCCGCGGTTCCAGGACCACCAGCCCCACAGGGCGACGACGATGACGACCAACTGCTTGCCCGCGCTGCCGGAGAGGTGCGCGGAGGCGAAGGCGACGAGCAGGATCACGCCGGAGAGGAGCTGGGCGGGCCAGGTCCAGATGGAGCGCCGCCAGCCGAGGGCCAGAGCGATCAGGCCGATGATGTTGCCGATCATGTCCGACCACTTGATGTGCTGGCCGAACACGGTGAAGGCCTCGGAGTTGAGCCAGTTCGCGAGGTTCATCGCGGGTCCTGTCCGGCCCGGTCGCCGAGCATCCGCTCGACGTACTTGCCGATGACGTCCACTTCCAGGTTGACCGGGTCGCCGGGCTGCTTGTGGCCGAGCGTGGTCAGGGCGAGGGTGGTGGGGATGAGGCTGATGGTGAAGAAGTCGGCCGCCGCCTCGACGACGGTGAGGCTGACTCCGTCGACGGTGATGGAGCCCTTCTCCACGACGTACCGGGTCAGCTCGGGCGGCAGGGAGACCTTGACGATCTCCCAGTGCTCGGAGGGGGTACGCTCGACGATGGTGCCGGTGCCGTCCACATGGCCCTGGACGAGGTGTCCGCCGAGCCGGCCGCCGAGCGCCATCGGGCGCTCCAGGTTGACCCGGGAGCCGGGGGCGAGCGCGCCGAGGCTGGAGCGCAGAAGCGTCTCGGCCATCACGTCGGCGGTGAACTCGCCATCGCCGGTGTCCACGACGGTGAGGCAGACGCCGTTCACCGCGATGGAGTCGCCGTGCTTGGCGCCCTCGGTGACGAGGGGGCCGCGCAGCCGGAAACGGGAGGCGTCGGCCAGCTGCTCGACGGCGGTGACCTCACCCAGTTCTTCGACAATTCCGGTGAACACTCAGTTTCCCTTCCGAGCAGGGGCGGGGGCGGCGGTGACGCGCAGATCGGGGCCGATCGGCACGGTCTCGGTCACATCGAGCCGCAACGCCTGGGAGATGGTGGAGATTCCGGCGTCGGCGAGGGCGGCGGGGCCCGCACCGAGCAGGACCGGGGCGAGATAGCCGACGACCTTGTCGACCTTTCCCGCGGCGACGAAGGCGCCCGCGAGGGTGGGGCCGCCTTCGAGGAGTACGGAGCGGACGCCGCGCTCGTGCAGGGCGGCGAGGAGCGCGTCGATGTCCAGGCCGCGCCCGGTGGCCGCACGGGGCAGCCGCAGGACGGCGGCCTCGGGGAGGTGGCCGGCCGGGGCGTCGTCGGCGACGGCGATCAGGGTGGGCGCGGTGGCGTCCAGGACCCGGGCGCCGGGCTTCACGGCGGCGGCGTTCGTGTCGACGACGACGCGCAGCGGCTGGGTGGCGCCGTCGATGCCGCGTACGCCCAGCTGGGGGTCGTCGGTGCGGGCGGTGCCGGAGCCGACGAGCACGGCGTCGGCCTCGGCGCGCAGCCGGTGGACGTCGGCGCGGGCCTCGGGCGAGGTGATCCAGCGGCTGGTGGCGTCGGCGGCGGCGACGCGGCCGTCGAGGGTCGCGGCGTACTTCCAGAGGACGTACGGCCGCCCGAGGCGCACCGAGGTCAGCCAGGCGGCGTTCCCCGCTTCGGCCTCGTCGGCGAGGAGGCCCTGCTCCACCCGGACACCGGCCGCGCGCAGGGTGTCGCCCCCGCCGGTGGCCTGCGGGTTCGGGTCGCCGACCGCGTACACGACACGGCTGATCCCGGCGGCCAGGAGGGCCTGGGCGCAGGGGCCGGTGCGGCCGGTGTGGTTACAGGGTTCGAGGGTGACGTAGGCGGTGCCGCCACGGGCCCGGTCGCCGGCCGCGCGCAAGGCGTGGACCTCGGCGTGCGGCCCTCCGGCGCGCTGATGGAAGCCTTCACCGGCCACGGCTCCGGCGGCGTCGGTGATCACGCATCCGACGACCGGATTGGGGCTGGTGGAGCCGAGACCGCGGGCGGCGAGCGTGATCGCTCGGCGCATGGCGGTGATGTCGGCTGCGGTGTCCACCGGGTCCTCCTGCCTCTTCGGGCACGGACTCCGGGGCCTGTCGATGACGACAGAGAAAGCGGATCACCAGCGAGAACGCCGCGAACCCGAGAACGGGAAACGCCAGGAACGCACGGTGTCCCGGGAGATTCCCGGCCATGCGTCCGCCGACGGCGGCGTACCGATGACAAACCGCCGCGCACTGCCTCCCATCCGGACTTTAACCGTCGGTCCAGGAATTTCACCTGGTCAACCGGCCGCTGGCTGCGGACGGGTCGCGGACTGTAACCGCCGGTTCGGAATTGCACCGACCCCGGAGTGCGCTGCTACTGGTACGGAACCAGTCTGCCACGGACGCCTCTCGGCCATGCGGGTGAGCGCTGTGGGCTGGGTCACAGGATCCGTCGGCCGGGTCACGCCGGGTCACGGAAAGCGTGGCGCATTCCCGTCGGGACGAACACGACAACGTAGTCATTCACGAAGTTGAGCCTTAAAGGTCCAGACCTATTGACGCACTGGTCTAGTCCTCTTAATCTCTGCGTCACCTCCGAGGTTCGGTCCCACGGTGGGCGCACACCGGGACCCCGACAGACCCACCCCCTTTTCGCCAGTTGTGTTCTGCCGACCTCCCCAGGAGGAACGACCACATGCTGTCCCCCACCCGAGCGAGAGCCACGCTCCTCGCCGCCGGCGCCGCCGTCGCCGGACTGCTGCTGAGTTCGCTCGCCGCAGGCCCCTCGGCCGCCGCCGACCAGAACTCCTGTCGCCCCGACGGGCTTTACCAGACCCCCGGCGTCAACGTCCCCTACTGCTCCGTCTACGACGCCGACGGACGCGAGAAGATGGGCGCCGACCACAAACGCCGTGTCATCGGCTACTTCACCAACTGGCGTACCGGCAAGGACGGCAAGGACGCCTACCTCGTCCCGGACATCCCGTGGGACAAGGTCACGCACCTCAACTACGCCTTCGCGCACGTCGACGGCTCCAACAAGCTCTCGGTCGGCCCCGACAGCGCCGACAACGCCTCCACCGGAATGACCTGGCCCGGTGTCGCAGGCGCGGAGATGGACCCGACGCTCCCCTACAAGGGGCACTTCAACCTGCTGACGAAGTACAAGAAGCAGCACCCGAACGTGAAGACCCTGGTCTCCGTCGGCGGTTGGGCCGAGACCGGCGGTTACTTCGGCCCCGACGGCAAGCGCGTCGACTCGGGCGGCTTCTACTCGATGGCGACCAACGCCGACGGCTCGGTCAACCAGGCGGGCATCAACACCTTCGCCGACTCGGCCGTCTCCTTCATCAAGAAGTACGGCTTCAACGGCGTCGACATCGACTACGAGTACGCCACCACGATGAAGGACGCGGGCAACCCGCTGGACCACACGCTGGCCAACGGCCGCCGCGCGGGCCTGGTCAAGGGTTACGACGCCCTGATGAAGACGCTGCGCGAGAAGCTCGACCGCGCGGGCGAGGCCGACGGCAAGCACTACCTGCTGACCGTCGCCGCCCCCTCCTCCGGCTATCTGCTGCGGGGCATGGAGACGTACCAGATGCAGAAGTACCTGGACTACGTCAACATCATGTCCTACGACCTGCACGGCGCCTGGAACGAGTACGTCGGGCCCAACGCCTCGCTGTTCGACGACGGCAAGGACAACGAACTGGCGCAGGCGGGCGTCTACACCACCTCGCAGTACGGCGGCCTCGGCTACCTCAACACCGACTGGGCCTACCACTACTTCCGCGGCTCGATGTCGGCCGGCCGGATCAACATCGGCCTGCCCTACTACACCCGCGGCTTCAAGAACGTGCAGGGCGGCACCGACGGCCTGTGGGGCAAGGCGGCCACGACCGACTGCCCGGCGGGCGCGGGGCTGACCAAGTGCGGCGACGGCGCGGTCGGCATCGACAACCTGTGGCACGACAAGGACACCAACGGCAAGGAATCGCCCGCCGGTTCCAACCCGATGTGGCACGCGAAGAACCTGGAGAAGGGCATCGTCGGGGACTACGTCACCGACTACGGCTTCCCCGCGAACACGCAGTTGACCGGCACGTACGCCCGTAAGTACGACTCCACGCTGGTCGCCCCGTGGCTGTGGAACGCCGAGAAGAAGGTGTTCCTCTCCACCGAGGACGAGCAGTCGGTGAAGGCCAAGGCGGACTACGTCGTGGACAAGGGCATCGGCGGCACGATGATCTGGGAGCTGGCGGGCGACTACCGGTGGAACGCGGCCAAGGGGCAGTACGAGACGGGCTCCACGCTGACCACCGCGATGTACGACGCGTTCAAGTCGGCCACCCCGTACGGCGCGAAGCGCTCCACGATCGACCTGCCGACCGAGGCGCTGGACATCGACGTCTCCTTCGGGCAGTTCCCGCTGGGCGACTCCAACTACCCGATCAGCCCCAAGCTGAAGATCACCAACCGGACCCGGGCCACGCTGCCCGGCGGTACGGAGTTCCAGTTCGACTACTCCACCTCCGCCCCGGCCAACGCCAAGGACCAGTCCGGCTTCGGTACGACGATCATCCGCAGCGACCACACGGCGGCCAACAACATCGGCGGCCTGAAGGGCGACTACAACCGCGTCTCGCTCAAGCTCCCGGCTTGGCAGAGCCTGGCTCCCGGCGCCTCGGTGGAGCTGGACTTCGTCTACTACCTGCCCACCTCCACCCCGTCGAACTGGACCGTGACCTTCGGCGGGAAGTCCTACTCCCTCGCCGGTGACCTGGCCCGCGGCACCACGGTGGTCGAGCCCGGCACCGGGACCAACCCGACGCCGACCCCGACCCCGGACCCGACAGGGCCGACGCCCACCCCGACCCCGACGCAGCCGGGCGGCAGTTGCACGGCCCCGGCGTGGAACGCGGCCACCGAGTACGGCGGCGGCTCCACCGTCAGCCAGGACGGCCGTCAGTGGAAGGCGTCCTGGTGGACGAAGGGCGAGAAGCCCGGCACCACCGGTGAGTGGGGCGTCTGGAAGGACCTCGGCGCCTGCTGATCCCTCGTGTGCCCCCGGCCCGGCGTGAGCGGTTCTCCCCGCTCACGCCGGGCCTTGCGGTTCTCCCCCCGGGTCGCCGCCGGGCCGGACCGCGCTCTGGCAGGCTGGCCCCATGACGACGATTCCGGTCACCGGCGCCACCGGAACCCTCGGCCGGCAGGTCGCGGAGCGGCTCCGTACGGAAGGGGTTGACGTCCGCGGGCTCAGCCGCCGCTCCCGCTCGTACGCCGTCGATTTGCGCGACGGCAAGGGTCTGGACGCGGCGGTCGAGGGGGCGGACGTCATCGTCCACTGCGCCACCACCCCGCGCGGCGGCGACGACCGGGCGGCCGGCTTCCTCATCAACGCGGCGAAGCGGGCCGGGACGCCGCACCTCGTCCACATCTCGATCGTGGGCGTGGACCGGCTGCCACTGGGCTACTACACGGTCAAGCACCGGGTCGAGCGGATGATCGAGGACTCCGGGCTCGGCTCGACGATCCTGCGGACCACGCAGTTCCACGACCTGGCCCTGCGCATCCTGTCCGGCGCGGCCAGGCTGCCCGTACTGCCGGTGCCCGCCGGGGTGTCGCTCCAGCCCATCGACAGCGGCGAGGCCGCCGGCCGGCTGGCCGCCCTGGCGCTCGGCGGACCGGCGGGCCGGGTGCCCGACCTGGGCGGCCCCGAGGTCCGTACGCTGTCCGATCTGGCCGGGGCGTTCCTGCGGGCCACCGGGCGCAGGCGGCGGGTGGTGCCGGTCCGGCTGGCGGGCCGGGCGTACGCGGGCTACCGGCGCGGTGACCATCTCGCCCCCGAACACGCCGGGGGAACCGTGACGTTCGAGGAGTTCCTCGACCGCCGCCACCGGCGCCCGGACTGAGTCGACGCGGTCCGGGCGGCCCGTCGTGGACCTCCGGTTCGGTCGTCCGCATGTTTCCGGTCAGCCCTCCGGGGCGAACAGCGCATCCTGCGCCGCGTCCCGGGCGGTGATCAGCGCACCACGCAACACGGCCCCGTCGCCCAGCGAACCGGCGCGGACCTCGGTGCGCAGGGGTGACATCGTGGCCAGCCGCTCCTCGACCCGGGCGGCGAGCGCGGCCCCGCCCGCATGGCCGACGGCCCCCGCGAGCAGTACGCAGCCGGGGTCGAGCACCGAGACGACGGCGGCGGACCCGAGGGCGAGGCGGTCGGCGACCTCCTTCAGGAAGGGCTCGCCCGCCTCCCCCGCCTCCAGGGCGGCCCGCACCGCTTCCACGGCGGCCGCCTCCTCCTGCCCCTCGGCCACGGTCCCGCGGTCCACGAGCCCGTGCGCGGCGGCGAGTTCGCACAGCGCGACGGAGCCGGCCAGGGAGTGGAATCCGCCCTCGCAGTTGACCGCCGACGGCAGCCCGCTCACCCCGGGGACCGGAAGGAAGCCGATCTCCCCCGCGCCGCCGGACGCCCCCTGACGCAACTTGCCGTCCAGCATCACGGCGGCCCCGATCCCCTGACCCAGCCAGAGCAGGACGAAGGTCTCCCGGTCGTGGGCGGCGCCCTCCCGGTGCTCCGCGACGGCCGCGAGGTTCGTCTCGTTCTCCACCAGGACGGTGGCCGGGAGCCGCCGCTGGAGCTCCCGGACCAGGCCCCGGTGCCAGGCGGGCAGGCCGGAGCTGTCACGCAGTTCGCCGGTGCCGGGGTCGATCAGGCCCGGGGCGCCGATTCCGACGCTGTGCAGGGGGACGGCCCCGGCCGCGCGGGCGGTGCGCTCCAGGAGGGCGGCGGCCCGCTCGACGGCGGGTTCGGTGCCGGTGTCGCTGCCGATGGGCAGCGAGTCCTCGGCGAGCGTCGTTCCCAGCAGATCGGTGACGACCACGCTGACGCTGCCGAGGCGCACGTCGAGCGCGGCGAGATGGGCCCGGTCGGCGACGATCCCGTACAGCTTGGCGTTGGGGCCGCGACGGACGGCTCCGGACTCGCCGACGACCTGGATCAGACCGGCGCTACGGAGCCGTTCGACGAGGTCGGCGACGGTGGGCCGGGAGAGTCCGGTCAGCGTCTTGAGCTGGGTGGCCGTCAGCGGGCCTTCCTGCTGGAGCAGCCGCAGGGCGAGCCGGTCGTTGATGGCCCGAGCCGTGCTCGGAGATGCGGGCATACCGGGATCCTTCCAGATGGCCGCCCCGCCGCTTTTCCGGGCCGATGAGAAACGACTATTTATCAGGCAGGGTTCCTGATAGTTTACGCCACGCATTGTCGTGCGGAAGCGCCGGATGCGTCGGATGCGCCGCCGGAACGGCCGGCAACGAGGATTCCCAGGGGAGGGGCTCGACGGCATGACGAAGGACTCGACCGTCACGGTCTACAGCACACAGCAGGTGAAGCGGGCGCGGATCGCCGTCGCCGCCGTCTTCACCGTCCACGGGGCGGTGACCGGCAGCTTCGCGACCCGGGTGCCGTGGATCCAGGACCACGCCGGGGTGAGCGCGGGTCAGCTCGGCCTGGCGCTGGCCTTCCCGGCGATCGGCGCGTCGATCGCGATGCCGCTGGCGGGCCGGATCAGCCACCGTTTCGGCGCCCGGACCGCGCTGCGGGGACTGCTGACGCTGTGGACGCTGGCGCTGATCCTGCCCGCGCTGGCGCCGAACCTGCTCACCCTCTGCGCCGCGCTGTTCGTCTACGGGGCGACGGCGGGGATGTCCGACGTGGCCATGAACGCGCTGGGCGTCGAGGTGGAGAACCGTCTCGACAAGTCGATCATGTCGGGGTTGCACGGCATGTGGAGCGTGGGCGCGCTGGTCGGTTCGGCGGCGGGCACGGTCGCGGCCCACACCGCGACCGACGCACGGACGCACCATCTCGTCGCGGCCCTGGTGCTCACGGCGCTGGGCCTGATCGCCTGCCGGGACGTCCTCGACATCCAGAGCCACCCGGACGAGGAGCCGCCGCCGCGGTTCACCTTGCCGCCGAAGTCGGCCCTGATCATCGGGGCGGTCGGGTTCTGCGCGGTGTTCGCCGAGGGGGCCAGCCTGGACTGGTCGGCGGTCTACCTGCGGGACGTCCTGGACAGTTCGGACGGTCTCGCGGCCGCGTCCACCACGGCGTTCGCCCTGATGATGGCGGTGGCCAGGATCGCCGGGGACCGGATCGTCGACCGGTTCGGCGCGGTCCGCACGGTGCGGACCGGCGGAGTGATGGCCACCGGGGGCGGGCTGCTGGTCGTGTTCTCGCCCTCCCCCGCGGCCGCGATGTGCGGCTTCGGGCTGCTGGGGCTCGGCGTCGCGGTCGTGGTCCCGCTGGCCTTCGCCGCGGCGGGGCGCAGCGGACCGAACCCGAGCCAGGCCATCGCGGGCGTCGCCACCATCACGTACACCTCCGGCCTGATCGCCCCCTCCGCGATCGGCTCGCTGGCCGAGGCGACCTCGCTGGTGGTGTCGTTCGGCGTGGTGACGGTGCTGGCCTTCGGCCTGGTGCTGGGCGCCGGGGTGCTCCGGTCGGCCGACTGAGCCTCGGCGTGCGCTGGACCTTGCACGGCGACGGGAAGACCCCCGCGCCCGGGGCGGTGGTCCGCCCCGACGAACGGCTCACCTGGCCCCGTACGTTCGGACTCGGCGCCCAGCACGTCGTCGCGATGTTCGGAGCGTCGTTCGTCGCCCCGGTCCTGATGGGCCTGGACCCGAACCTCGCGATCATGATGTCCGGCGTCGCGACCGCGATCTTCCTGCTGGCGACCAAGGGCCGGGTGCCCAGCTATCTGGGCTGCTCGCTCTCCTTCGTCGGCGTCGCGGCCACGATCCGGGCGAGCGGCGGCGACAGCGCGACCGTCACCGGCGCGGTGCTGGTGGTCGGCGCGGCCCTGTTCCTGGTCGGTCTCGCCGTGCAGCGGTTCGGCGCGCGGATCATCCACGCGGCGATGCCGCCGGTGGTGACGGGCGCGGTCGTGATGCTGATCGGCTTCAACCTGGCGCCCGTGACCGCATCCACGTACTGGCCGCAGGACCAGTGGACGGCGCTGGCGGTGATGCTGTTCACCGGCCTCGCCGTGGTGTGTCTGCGCGGCTTCCTCTCCCGGATCGCGATCTTCCTGGGGCTGGTCTTCGGGTACGTGCTGTCCTGGGTGCTGGACCTGGTGTTCGGGAAGATCCACTCTCCGGCGGGCGGGGCGGAGGCCGTCGACCACTGGCGCCTCGACCTCTCGGCCGTAGGCCAGGCCGACTGGATCGGGCTGCCGTCCTTCCACGCGCCCGCCTTCGAGTGGTCGGCGATCCTGGTGGCGCTGCCCGTGGTGATCGCGCTGGTCGCGGAGAACGCCGGGCACGTCAAGGCCGTCGGCGAGATGACCGGCGACCCGCTGGACGACAAGCTCGGCACCGCCATCGCGGCGGACGGCGCGGCCTCCATGCTCTCCACCGCCGTGGGCGGGCCGCCCAACACCACGTATTCCGAGAACATCGGCGTGATGGCCGCGACCCGCGTCTACTCCACAGCCGCCTACTGGGCGGCGGCCTGCTTCGCCCTGCTCTTCGGCCTCTGCCCCAAGTTCGGGGCGGTCGTCGCCGCGATCCCCGGCGGGGTGCTCGGCGGGATCACCGTGATCCTGTACGGGATGATCGGCCTGCTCGGCGCCCAGATCTGGCTCAACGGCCGGGTGGACCTGCGTAATCCGCTCAACCTCGTTCCGGCCGCCGCGGGCATCATCATCGGCGTCGGCGGGGTCAGCCTGAAGATCACCGACAACTTCGAACTGGGTGGCATCGCGCTCGGCACGCTCGTCGTGATCACCGGCTACCACGTGCTGCGGGCCTTCGCCCCGGCCCACCTCAAGACCGAGGAACCACTGCTGGACGCAGGGACGTCGGCGTACGACGAGGGATCCGGCGACACGGACTCCGGGCCCGGGAAGTCCTGAACCTCTGCGCGCTCGTTACCAGGACCCTTCGAAGATCTCCTCGAAGATGATGTTCCACTCCGAGATGGGGTCCTGGAACGGCGTGCTGTCGAACTGCTCGATCTCCGCATGTGCCTGCCGCGCGAGCGCTTCCTCGTCGTCGGCGGAGTCGCGCTCGACATGGTATGTCTGCAGCACACAGAGACTGTGGACGAGGGATTCGACATCGCGGTGGATGAGCAGATGCCGCGAAGTACCTTCCGGGAAGGCGTAGACGTGCTGGCTATCGGGGTCGAAAGCCAGGACGGAGTCGTTGAAGTACCCCAGCACCAGCCACTTCTGGGCCTCGGCGAGGAACTCGCCCAGGTAAACGGAGTCCTGACCAGGGTTCTTGACGTCCATGCGGGACAGGAAGAGGTCGTCGTGCGGAAGACCCACTTCGTGCAGGATCCGCATCGAGCGCGACAGCCCGGCCGAATCCTGCTGCACCTCTCGCGGGAAAAGAACGATCCCCTGGAGGCCGAACAGGCGGATAATTTCATTTGAACTGACAGAGTAGCTCATAGGTTGACCTTATCGCACTCGATGTCAGCGACCGTGCGCCTTCTTCAGTTTCTCCACGTAAGCTTGATGGAGCACGTTCCCCTCCTCTCTCTTCCCGTTGAGTTGGTCATAAGGAACTGCATCCGTCACCTTGGTGTGTTCACCGAAATGCTTCGCGAGCCATGCGTCACAACGACTGTTTCGTTTTTGGCAAGGCGCCCGTTCCGTGAAGACTTCGTCAAGCCCTTCTTGCTTCCCCTTACGTATGAGGGAGTACCCGATAACGCGTTCGGAGTGCATCCCTCGATCGCTTCGACCGATGAGTATGAGCTCCTTACTCTTATCAGAAGGGTCGATATATCGACCTGCGGCGTAGTTGTGCTTCGTTTCGTAGTCGTCGTTGGCATAGCGAGCGAGTTGCGTCGCCTGCCCCAAGGGGTCTTTGTAGGGGTCGACACGAGTCGATTTGACCACCTTGCCCTCGCCGTCCTGGACGCCGACTTCCCTCTTTTCCGCTCTACTCTCCGGGCGCCACGCCTTTCCGTCGGACTCGAGCAGGCCATGGATTCCTGACGTGTCGTTCTTGTCGACGGGTTTCAACGTTCCATCCGGAAGCAGCTGCTGTACCGTCCCGTCCTTGGCAAGGAGGTACATCGGTACGTCTTTCCCGTCACCGTCCTTCTTGCCGGGACTACAGCCCTCCATGTCCTTCTTGACGTCTTTTTCGGATTCGTCGTTGCTCTTCTTGGTCTTGTCGATTCCCTCTACATTCTTCTCGATCTCCTTTTGCATGGAGTGCGCGGTAGCCTCGACCTTGTCCTCGGCCCTGTCGATGGCCGCCCCGAACTTGGCGAATCGATCGTCCTTCTTCGCTACGAGACTACGTTTGCTCCTTTTGTCCCCGAAGCTCTTCTTCTTGTCCGGGAGCTTTCCCTGCTCTCGGCCGAGCTGGTCGATGGCGTCGGCGAACCACTCCAAGTTCTAGTTGGAGTAGGTGAGTTGCTGTTGTCGGCCGACCGGATCACTGCACACTTCGGTGCCGACGGCCTGCGCCGCTTTCACGCCGTGTCGCTTCAGAGCACCGCGGAGCGGGCAAGCGATCTCGGCCGCGCGTGGCTACGGGCAGGCCAGTCTCTCTGTGTCTCCGACAAGAGCTGCGCGACACAATCCGCGATGCGAACAAGGCATGCAGTAACGTTTTGGCCGGGCGTGACACCACCTCTTCGGGAGGCCGCGACAAGACCGGCGCCCTCTTGCCGGAAGGGCTCGACTCGGTCGGCCAGGACCTCTGGATCGAGTTCGCCGGGCGATGACGGCGACCTTGCAGGTGGTGACGTATCCGGCGGGTGCCCCGATGCCTGACGAAGCCGTCCGCGCGCGTGGACGCGTCCGGCCTACCGGAGCGGTGGGCCGACCGAAGTCAAGCATGCGTGATGGTTGCGTCGACAGTCAGCGGGCCGATCGATGAACAGTTCACCCCGTGGCCAGGGCGTAGGCGTACTCCGGCGTGAAGGAGCCCGCCGCGGCCGAGCAGCCGTCGGACTCCCCCGGCAGTTTCACCCAGAGGTAGGCGTCGATCCGGGCCTCGCCGGTGCGTGTCGTCGGGGTCCGGCCCAGGGCGCGGCCCGCCGGGTCGCACCACTGACCGGCGGCGGGCGCTCCGTTGCCGTTGCGGCTGGTGTCGATCACCGCGCCGAGGCCGCCCGGCCCGCCGAGCGCGGCGAGGACCCGGCGGGCGTAGGCGGTCTCGTCAGCGGTGCGGTGGAAGTTGGACACGTTGGTGAAGATGCCGTCGCCGCTGGTGGCCGCTTTGGCGGCCCGGAGCGCGGCGGCCTGTTCGGCGGGGGTGTGCCAGCCCGAGTGGCCGCCGTCGAAGTAGACCCGGGCCTGCGGGTTGGCGGTGCGCAAGGTGCGTCCGGCGCGGGCCAGTGAGGCGAAGCGGGCGGCGCGTTCCGGGGCGGTGAGGCAGTCGGAGAGGGCAATGGCGTCCGGTTCCAGGATCACGATCGCCGCTCCCGAGCCGAGCCCCTGGGCGAACTTCCCTATCCACGCGTCGTACGCCGCGAGGTCCGGGGCGCCGCCCTGCGACGCGCCGCCGCAGTCCCGGTCGGGTATCGCGTAGGGGACGAGCACCGGGATCCGGCCGCCGGCGGC
>NZ_QWFA01000449.1 GCF_003501885.1 Streptomyces globisporus | reverse complement strand
TGTTCCTCCTTATGTCTTACTCTCCAACGCCCGTTTGAATAATCCGAATCTTGGGATGAACGGAAAATTTGAGTCGAAAAAAAGAGGCAATCACCCAAGGTAAATAATAATCTTCAGGCGATACGAAAAAATCCAGCAGCGTGGCCGGTGCTGTGATCGCATAAGGAGATCCGTTGCTTAGAACGGCTACTTGTCCGTTGATCAAAGCCCAAACCGTCCTATCCAGGCGTTCAGTCGATAACGATAACGGAAAGGGGGTTAAAGAATTGTCGGAAATGAACTGATGAAGCTGGGAGGAATCAAATACAACATCAAAATCAATATTTTGCAATCGTTGAACCATGGTTTGCACATGCTGTTCACTCGTAACCCCTTCAATATAAACG
>NZ_QWFA01000448.1 GCF_003501885.1 Streptomyces globisporus | reverse complement strand
GACCCGCCCCGCCCGCCCTCCGTCCGCCCCGAGGGCGACCTCGACTTCGACTGGCCCGTCGTCCCCGACATCGACGCGCAGATCAACGACCCCGACCCGGCCGTCCGTGAGCGCTTCCCGGAGATCACCGTGCCCACCCTCGTCATCGGCGGCGGGCCCGACAGCCACATCGACCAGGATCAGCTCGCGCAGATGGTCCGCGCGATACCGGACGCCGAGCTGGTCACCGTCGAGGCGGGACACCTGATCCACACGGACCGGCCCGGGGAATTCCTCGCGGCGATCCGGGCGTTCGGGCTCGGAGGCGTCTGAGGGCCGCCGATGGCCGCCTGCCGGGAACGGTTTGGCCGCCGACCGGCGGCCCGGGCGGGGCGGCCCCCCCCCGCTCAGTCCCGGCC
>NZ_QWFA01000447.1 GCF_003501885.1 Streptomyces globisporus | reverse complement strand
GTCGTGGAGGTAAAGCACTGATTGGGTGCGGGGCCCGCCAAGGGTTACCAAGTCCAGTCAAACTCTGAATGCCACAGACGTTATCCCGGGAGTCAGACAGTGAGTGCTAAGATCCATTGTCAAGAGGGAAACAGCCCAGATCATCAGCTAAGGTCCCCAAGTGTGTGTTAAGTGGGAAAGGATGTGGAGTTGCACAGACAACCAGGATGTTGGCTTAGAAGCAGCCACCATTGAAAGAGTGCGTAATAGCTCACTGGTCGAGTGACTCTGCGCCGAAAATGTAACGGGGCTAAACACACCACCGAAGCTATGACGAGCGCAATTACTTGCGCTGGGGTAGGGGAGCGTTGTATGCGGGTAGAAGCTGGATCGTGAGGACTGGTGGACTGCATACAAGTG
>NZ_QWFA01000446.1 GCF_003501885.1 Streptomyces globisporus | reverse complement strand
ACTTATTCATCCTTTCTTATGTTCAAAGCTATTCATCCAGATACTTGACGCTTCTGCTCTTTTTCCTTGCCTTTCCGACAACTTACATGAGTGCGGTTCCCATGATGATCTTTCCAACAAGAACGAACGTTTGTAACTTTCCGATTACAAATAGTGCATAATGTTTTATCTCGCATTAGGAACGCTCCATATTCATTGAAAAACTTAATACCGATCAAGGACATACCATCCAACTCGCCATATCATTTTGTTACTTGTGTTGTTGTTATGATTAAAGGTTCTTTCCTTTTCAAAATCCCCATAAGGAAACAATCCTTGCACATATTATCGCCATTGACAACAAAGAGTGAAGCAGAACCACAAACTTTACATCTAAGCATATATGATCCCCCCTATATATTGACAATGC
>NZ_QWFA01000445.1 GCF_003501885.1 Streptomyces globisporus | reverse complement strand
CGGCGTCACCCTCGTACGGGGATTCCTCGGCCTGGTTCTTCACCTGGACCGACAGCTCGAACGGGATCGGCTCGGCGCCGTAGGACTCCTTCAGTTCGGGGCTGAGGGAGACCGACAGGTAGTACCAGCCGGCGAAGCGCATGGCGCTGACCTGGGACGAGGAGTCGAACCGGTTGCGGTAGTCCACCGGCGGCAGCGGCCGCAGGGACGCGGACGCGGGGCCTCCGGAGTACGAGAGGGTGGCGTCGGAGACCGGTCCCTGGGCGGGGTTGGCCAGCGACAGCGTGAGCGCGCTGCCCACGAAGTCCGTGCTGGAGCTCGTGCTGTTGGAGAGCCCGGCGGTGGCGTGGATCTGCTGGCCCCAGTCCACCGGCACCCGGTAGAACCGGGTCTGCCCGGGGGCGACGGTGTCCTGCCA
>NZ_QWFA01000444.1 GCF_003501885.1 Streptomyces globisporus | reverse complement strand
CCGGAGCAGATCGCCCAGGGTGGCCGGGTCCAGGCCCGCCGCAGCAGCAGCGGTAGTGGTCATGGTCAGCGCCCCGTCCGGCCGTGCGCGGCCCCATGGTTTGCGGTGTAGCCCTCGACCAGGGCACGCACCTGGTTGTCCCCGGTCGCGGTTGCGGTGGCTCCGCAGTGGCAGACGGCCGAGCCGGTGGCCGGGGCGTTCGGGGAGGGCTTGCTGACGTGGAGGCCGGGACGGTCCGGTGTGGGGGTCAGGTCGGCCACGGCCCTCACGCCCCGATCCGGCTGTGGGCACGGGCGGGGGTGGCGGTGTGGCCGGTGCCGCGGCAGGCGGGGCAGTGGGCGGTGATGGTCTGGTGCTGTCCGTCGGGGGTGGTCTGGCCGGTGGTGATGGTGACGGTGGGGAAGCCGTCGCAGTGGCCGC
>NZ_QWFA01000443.1 GCF_003501885.1 Streptomyces globisporus | reverse complement strand
AAACGGATGTTGATGCTTCTGCCGCGAAACATCAGATCTTGCCATTCAAGGCGGCTTGCACCTTGAAAACTGGATACGAAACTCAGCATGCTGAATGCTTTGACTTCACTAAAGTGAAAGTCTTTTTGGATAAGCCCTCGACCGATTAGTATTCGTCAGCTCCACACGTTGCCGCGCTTCCACCCCGAACCTATCAACCTCGTCGTCTACAAGGGGTCTTACTAATTGGGAAATCTCATCTTGAGGGGGGCTTCACGCTTAGATGCTTTCAGCGCTTATCCCGTCCGTACTTGGCTATCCAGCCGTGCTCCTGGCGGAACAACTGGTACACCAGCGGTACGTCCATCCCGGTCCTCTCGTACTAAGGACAGCTCCTCTCAAATTTCCTGCGCCCACGACAGATAGGGACCGAACTGTCTCACGACG
>NZ_QWFA01000442.1 GCF_003501885.1 Streptomyces globisporus | reverse complement strand
GTCGCCAAGATTCCCTCGCCCCGGCCTGGTCGCGGCGGCCCCCACGAGCCGCCAGGACGGCTGCGGAGGCCGCGGCGACCAGGCCGGGGCGAGGGAATCTTGGCGACATGGCCCCTGAGTAGTCGTCGTGTCCGGACACCGTCAACGAACTTCGGGCCCGGGGGCCGACTCCGTCCAACAACCCCGGTGCGTTAGTCCAAGTCGCCTCGGCGCGGTCCGGCTCGCGGTCCCGTTCACCTCTTGGCCGGGAATGCCCCTCTCCGGTCACGGTTCGCACCCGCTCGGTTCCGGCAAGTACCGCTTCGGGGCGTCGAGTTGTGAAGACTCGGAACATTTGAGAGCGCTCTCAGTCACAAGTGTTGACGGTCGTGCCGGGCCTCGCGAGAGTGGTGCGCACCGCAGGCACCCCCACGGTTCCTGACCCTCCCCGCACCACCCC
>NZ_QWFA01000441.1 GCF_003501885.1 Streptomyces globisporus | reverse complement strand
AAGCGACTTACGGTTACCGTAAATTAACCGTATGCCTGAAACGACAGTATGGGCTGATCATTAACAAGAAAAAAGTATACCGGCTGTGTCAGGAACTGGGCATCCTGCAGCCACAACGCCGGAAGCGAATCCAATATCCCCGAAAGCTGGCGAACAACCGTGAGATTTGCGCTTCGAATCAGCTTTGGGAGATGGACGTGAAATACGGCTATATTGCAGCAGAGCAGCGTTTCTTTTTCTTGCTCAGCCTGATTGACGTCTACGACCGATCGATTATCGACTACCACATGGGCCTCTCTTGTGAAGGGAAGCATGCTGCGCAAATCCTGCAGAGAGCGTTATGGAAACGGCGGCTCTTTGAGAAAGATCAGCTGCCCGTGGTTCGTACCGATAACGGCCCGCAATTTATCAGCCATGCTTTTGAAGAAGCATGCCTGGAGT
>NZ_QWFA01000440.1 GCF_003501885.1 Streptomyces globisporus | reverse complement strand
GTACGCGACCGGGGCGGCGGGTGCCGCCGGGGCGGGCTGGTACTGCGGGGCGGGACGTCCGCCGCCACCGGGCTGCGGGGGCATCCCGCCGCCACCGGAGGCGTCGATGACCGCTTCGATGCGCCACTGGGCGTTGAAGCGCTCGGCGAGGGCCTGCTTCAGGACCTCCTCGCTGCCGCTGCTGGCGAAGTTGTCGCGGGCGCCCGCGTTGAGGAAGCCGAGCTGGAGCGTCGTCCCGTCGAACCCGGCGACCTGGGCGTTCTGGCTGAGCAGGATCCAGGTGAAGCGGCGGCGGTTCTTGACCGCCTCCAGGATGTCGGGCCACATGTTCCGCACCTGGGCGGCGCCCTGGGCCATGTTCTGCCCGCCCTCGGGCGCGGCCGGAGCGGCGGGGGCCGCCGGGGCGACCGGAGCTGCGGCGGGCGGCGGGGTGGCGGGGACCGGTCC
>NZ_QWFA01000044.1 GCF_003501885.1 Streptomyces globisporus | reverse complement strand
GGCGGCGTACAGCGGCTCCTTGTACTCGCGTACAACTGGTCGGCGCTGGGCGCCCTGGTCGGTGGTCGGGGAAAAATTGCCTACCCAAGCGTCGAGGACCGCCTGACCGCGCTCGGTTCGACGGCGTCCGTCTGGAGTAGGCGACCAAGGGACGGTTCAGCCGCGGTCGGTGTTCTTGGGCGGCCTGCCCCGGAAGTCGCGCCCGGGCGTTCGTCCTCACCTTGGACATGGCCTTCGTACCAGCTGCGGACGCCCGCGTGGAGGATCGCCTCCTCCGCCCTGGCTTCGCCGGTGGATCACGGCCCGGCTCCTTTCATACTCAAGGAGACGGGACATTCTGTCGCCGGAGGCCGGTGACGCTCCCACTCGACGGTCTCGGCGGGACGTACAGGAGGTGCCCATGCCCATGAGGCGGAGGGACGGGGGCACTTGGACCTGCGAGAACCGGCCCACCCGCATACTTGTTCTGCCTTACGGTGCCATCAGCCGACCAGGACGAGGGGGACCCGTGGGACAGCAGAGGACGATGCTCGCCCAACGAATATCCGAGCAACGGGCGGGGGTTGGTGATCCACGGGCGTTGGTGGGTGAGATGCGGCGCACGGTTCTTCTGGTTCCGTCGGGGGAATCCGGCCTGTGGAGTGCCCGATCGGGCGGTGTTCGGTGGATCTGTGCGTTCACGGACGAGACGGCGCTGGCCCGCTTCGCTGTTCACCACGGCCCGGGTGATCGTCTGATGGACTACGTCGCGCTGCTCGGGGCGCGGATCGTGGACGAGATCGTGCCGACTTTGGACGAACCCGCCGGGCTCGCGGTGGACATCGCCGACGAGGACGGGGCGATGTTCTTCCCGCCGGTCCTCGGCGTCGTCCCGGACGGCGTCGCGGTCGACTCCGGCGCGGCGCAGGAGGGGGCCGGCCGTGAGCGCTGACGGATCGGACCTCGCCTTCGACCAGACGTCGGTGGCGAAGTTCGCGCGGGGTGTGGGCGCGACCATCGATCAACTCGGCGAACTCGGCGGCGCCACCGGGTCGGTGATGGGCAAAGGGTTCTCGGGTCTGGCCATGACGGGCATGGAGGCAGGGCATCGAGGGCTGTCGGTGGATTTCGAGGATTTCTGCGAACGGTGGGAGTGGGGAGTACGCGCCCTGGTGAGCGACGCGAGCGCGCTCGCGGACCGTCTCGGGCTGGCGGCGGGCACGCAGTGGGAGCACGACCAGTACGTCGAGGGTTCCTTCAAGGTCGGCGTCAGCGCAGCGATGGGCGGTAGCCCACACGCCAGCGAGGAGGACATTTCCCAGCAGGGCTGGGGCGACATCTTGACTCCCGACTACCTGGACCCGGACTGGAGTGCCGAGTCGTTCGAGAAGGCCGGCCAGGACGTGGAGCAGACCTGGAAGGACACCGGCCGCACCGTTCTCACCGAGGGACAGGGCGGTCGGGAGGCGGAGAGGCTCAAGACCGAGCTCGGCCTCAGCGAGGGGCAGTGGGACCGGGCACTGGACGACGCGTTCGGGCCGTCGCCCGAGGAACGCGCCCAGCAGGCACCGCAACAGGGCGACGCGAGCGCAGGCGGGGACGACTGAGGATGGGCGTCGAGGATTTCATCAGGGACATCACGCCCGACTCGGTTGAGGACGTGGTTGAGGACGGTGTGGAGTGGGCCGGCAACCGGGTCGAGGGCGCCGGGAACTGGACGGCGGACCGGCTGGACGACGTGGGCTGGGAATCCGGTTCGGACTGGGTGCGGGAGCAGTCGCGCTCGGTTGCGAACCGGATGGGCGCCGATGTCGACGAAATGGACCTCGGGCAGACCGAGGACAAGACCAAGCTGGTGTACGGAAGCTCCAGCAAGCTCCATGCCACGGCGGAACAACTTCGCTCCTTTCAGAAGGCGTTCGACGACGCCGGGGGCGGTTTGAAGGGCCTCGACTCCTCGCGGCTGAAGGGCGAGACGGCCAATGCCCTGCGCACGGCGGTGAGTACCCAGCCGCCGAAGTGGTTCACCGGTGCCGATGCCTTCGAGAAGGCTGCTGCCGCGCTGGAGGCGTTCGCCTACACCGTCACCTGGGCACAGAACCAGGCGCAGACGGCTATCGACATGTGGAAGGAAGGCGTCAAAGCCTCCCAGGGCGCGGCCGACGGACACCGCAAGCGGATCGACGACTACAACAAGGCCGTGAACCGCTACAACGCGCAGGCCCCCGAGGAGCGCAACCCCGGCACTCTGCCACCCTGCCTAGCGCCGACGTTCGACGACCCCGGCAAATCGATCATGCAGGACGCGCAGGAACTCCTCGCCCAGGCCCGCGAACAGCGGAACGCTGCTGCGGAGACCGCCCGCAGCGCCGTCCGCGCAGCCCGCGACAAGGCCCCTGAGAAGCCCACGTACGCCCAACAGGTGGCCGGCGGTCTGCAGGAACTGCAGATCATCAACGACCACGTCCGCGGCGGCGTCATCAAGGGCACCGCAGGGCTGCTGAACTTCGTCCGGGGGATCAACCCGCTGGACCCGTACAACATCACTCACCCCGCTGAGTACGCCACCAGCCTCAACAGTCTGGCCGCCGGTCTGGTCGTCACCGCCAACGACCCGGTCGGCACCGGCAAGCAGATGATCAGCGACTTCATGAAGGACCCCGCGGAAGGGTTCGGCCGGCTGCTGCCCGACGCGGCACTGACCGCGGCCACCGGCGGTGGCGGCGCCGTCGCCAAGGGTGTCCGCCTTGCTGCGGATATGGCGAAGGCCGCCCGGGCCCGTCGGCTGCTCGACAACGCCCCCAACGGCACCCACAACCGTCCCGACGGGCACCGCGTCGTCGCCAACACCGATCCGGTCGACCTCGCATCGGGACGGATGTTCCTGCCCCAGACCGACCTGGTGCTGCCGGGAACCCTGCCGCTGGTCTTCACCCGCCGCACCGAGTCCGGTCTGTCGGCAGGCCGGTTCCTCGGCCCCTCTTGGACCTCCACCGTCGACGAGCGCCTGGAGATCGACGCTGCCGGCGTCGTCCACGTCACCGCCGACGGCCTCCTGATTGCCTATCCGCACCCCGCCCCAGGCGCCCCGACCGAACCGGAGTCCGGGACCGCCCGCACACTGCTGGCCCGTGACGTGACCGGCGATTACACCGTCACCGATCCCGGCACGGGCTTGGTCTGTCACTTCACCGCCCCGGCCGACAGCGAACCGGGCGGCGACGGTGATGCCTGGCTGGACCGGGTCGAGGACCGCCACGGCAACTGGTGGGCCGTGGAGCGTACCGAAACCGGCACCCCGCTTGCCTTGACCTGCTCCGCCGGCCGCCGTGTCTCTGTCGCGGTGAGCGACGGTCGGGTCACGGCCCTGGCCCTGGCGGGAGCGGGAGAGAACGGGGCGGACCTGCCTCTGATGCGCTACGGATACGAGGACGGAAACCTCACCACCGTAGTCAAACCGTCCGGCGCCACCACCACCTTCGTCCACGACGACCGCCGCCGCGTCACCGCCTGGATCGACTCCAACAACAGCCGCTACGACTACACATACGACGATCGAGACCGCGTCATCGAGGAGGGCGGTCAGGCCGGCCACATCCAGATCACCCTCACCTACACCGAACCCGATCCGGACACCGGACTTCGCACCACCACCCTCACCACGGCCGGCGGACACACGACCCGGCACCGGATCGATCGCCACTGCCGAGTGGTGGCTACCACCGATCCGCTCGGCCATACCACCCGCTTCACCTACGACAACCGCGGCAACACCCTGACCCGCACCGATCCGCTGGGCCGCACCACCGCCTTCACCCACGACGAGGACGGCCGCCTGCTCGCCGTCACCCGTCCAGACGGGAGCGAACTACGCACCGTGCGGGACCCGTCGGGTGCATCCACGGAATTCCGCGGGCCGGACGGCGCCCGCTGGCTCCAGGAATTCGACGAGCACGGCAGCCGCACCGCAGTCACTGACCCGGCCGGCGCCACCACCCGGTACGCCTACGACGGCCGGGGCAGGCTGACCACCGTCACTGATGCCCTCGGCGCCACCACCACCGTGCGCTGCGACGCCGCTGGGCTGCCGGTGGCAGTGACCGACCCGGCGGGCGGCACCACCCACCTGGAGCGCGATGCTCTGGGCCGGATCATACGCACCGTCGACCCGATGGGCGGTGTGACGCGGGTCGTCCTGGACGAGGACGGCAATCTCGCCCGCCGTGTCGCCCCGGACGGTGCCGCTGAGTCGTGGACGTACGACGGCGAGGGCAACCCCCTCAGCCACACCGGCCTGGCCGGCGGTATATCCCGCTTCGAGTACACGCACTTCGACCTGCTCACCACCCGCACCGGACCTGACGGCAGCCGCTACACGTTCGAGCACGACGCGCATCTGCGGTTGATCCGGGTCACCGGCCCACACGGCACCTGGTCCTATACATACGACGCCGCCGGACGGCTCGCTTCCGAGACGGACTTCGACGGCCGCACCCTCACCTACCGATACGACGCCGCCGGGCAGCTCATCGCCCGGTCCGACGCCCTCGGCCGGACCGTGTCCTACATCTACGACCAGCTCGGCCAAGCGGTCCGCAAGGACGTGGCGGGCAAGGTGACCACCTACGCGTACGACCGGGCCGGACGCCTGCTGCACGCGGCCGGACCGGACAGCGAGATCGTCTACGCGTACGACCGACGTGGCCGGACCAAGACAGAACTCGTCGACGGCCGCGCCATGAACTACTCCTACGACACCCTGGGCCGTCGGGCACGCCGCATCACCCCCACCGGCGCGGTTACCGAGTACGGCTACGACGCCGCCGGCCGTGCCGCCCGGATATCCAGCGGCGGACGCGAGATAGCCTTCACCCACGACGCGGCCGGCCGGGAACTCGAGCGCGTCTTCGGTGGATCCCTCACTCTCGCCTCCGCCTGGGACGAGGCCGGAAGGATCTGCGCGCAGCACCTGACTGTTGGGGGCCGCGCCCTCAACCGCCGGCAATACGCCCACCGCGCCGACGGCTACCTCACCTCCGTGACCGACGATCTTTCAGGCTCCCGAAGCTTCGATCTGGACGCGTCCGGACGGGTCACCGGGGTCCACGCCGAGGGGTGGACCGAGAGTTACGCCTACGACGCCGCCGGCAACCAGACGGCGGCCTCCTGGCCCGATTCACACCCCGGCCACGACGCCACCGGCCCCCGCTCCTACACCGGAACCTCCGTCACCAGGGCCGGCAAAGTCCGCTTCGAACACGACGCCCTCGGCCGCGTGACCTTGCGCCAAAGAACCCGTCTGTCACGCAAGCCCGACACCTGGCGCTATGAATGGGACGCGGAGGATCGTCTCGCCGCCGTGGTCACACCCGACGGCACCCGCTGGCGCTACCTCTACGACCCCTTGGGCCGCCGCACGGCAAAACAGCGCCTCGCCGACGACGGCGAGAGCGTCGCAGAAGAGGTCCGCTTCTCCTGGGACGGCACGACCCTGTGCGAACAGACCGTCCACACACAGGGCCAGCCACACACGGTCGCCCTCACCTGGGACCACTGTGGCCTGGTCCCGCTGTCCCAGACGGAACGCCTCCTCACCCCGGACACGCGGCAGGAGGAGATCGACCGCCGATTCTTCGCCATAGCCACCGACCTCGTGGGAACGCCCACCGAACTGGTCGACGAGTCTGGCGAGATCGCCTGGCGTGCCAGAAGCACCCTCTGGGGCACCACTGCTTGGGCCCGCTCCAGTACGGCCTACACCCCGCTACGTTTCCCCGGCCAGTACTACGACCCGGAGACCGGTCTCCACTACAACCTCTTCCGCCACTACGACCCCGAGACCGGTCGCTACACCTCCCCGGACCCGCTCGGCCTCGGCCCAGCGCCGAATCCGGTCGCTTATGTGCACAATCCGTTCACCGTCTGCGACCCCCTCGGGCTATCGCCGTACTCGCGGTTCAAAGGCCTGGGCTGGCTGACGGACAACCAGCTCACACGCCCGTCGTTCCGGTACCAGCGCCTTGTCACCGACCAGAGCTACGAGCAGCAATGGATCCTGCCGGACGGCCGGGAGGTCCACGTCGACGGCGGTCCGCAGGACGGCTGGATCACGGAGGCGAAGTGGACCGGCGGTGACAACGTCGGTGAATGGGATAGCTCCCCGTACAACCCCGATTTCGATTTCTACAACGAGAGCCGGCTCACCACGCAGGCCGACAAACTGCTCGCCCTTAACGAGGATCTAGGAGGCAAGGGAGTCCGCTATATGGTGTCCAACGAATGGGGTGCCGCGCATGTGAACGAAGTGCTGTCCAAGGCCTTCCCCGAGGCCTACGCCAGCGGGCAGCTGAAGGTGTATCACGTGCCTGGCAACGGTATGAGTGGAATGAGTTCATGGCTGAAGTAATCGCAATGCTGGAAGAGCTGAAGGACATCACCCCGGTGGCCGCCGGGAGCGCGGCGGCGTGCTTCGGGGCCCAGGAGTGGACGCCCAGAGGTAAGCCACGCGACGGCGTGGAGACGTCGTGGCACAAGGGCGGTGTCCGGGGCTGGATCCAGACGTTCCGCACCGGTGCGGTCCGCGTCTCGTTCGCCGTCTGGATCCGCGACGTCGACGAATCGGGCTACTTCGACGACCTGGATGCCGTCTACGAGCAGGGGAAGCAGGTGCTGGCCGACTTCCTCCCCGAGATCGAGGGATCCTCTCTTGCCAGCCACCTCGTCGAGGCTGAGCAGACGGAGGCGGACCGGGACGAGTTCATCGCGGTGAAGAAGTGGACCCTTGGCGCCCGGACCCTGACTGCCGGTGTCATCCAGCAGGACACCGATCTTCCGGTGATGGTCGTGGTGGCGCTGGAGGAGCCCGGCGCTGCTTGACTCAGCCCGTACGCCAGGGCGCCCGCGTCTCCATCCGATGCCAGTCAGTGAGGGCGATGGGGAGGCGCGGACCCCTCTGGGCATGCCGACACGGGACAACATGAGCGCACCCAACTAGTGCCTTCTGAACAGGCGAAACAACATCTGGCGGCACTCCCGGGCACGGTGTGTCGGACCGCTCGTGGACTCGCGATGCGTAGGTCCCAGGTCCGAGTCGCAGGGACTTTTCAGGGACTTTCAGCTCTGTCGGAGGGACATCCGAGGGGGTTTTCGCAGTACAAGCACGGAAGGCTGCGACAGCGCTGAAAGGCCCCGGGCTTCGGGCCCACGCATCCGCGCCGTCGCTCCATAGCGCTCCGGCACGGGGTCGGGTCGGCAGTGAAAGACGAGGCTCTTTCGGAGCCGCACACGGCCCTGACCTCGGAGAACGCGCCCCGGGCGGGCCCGCCGACGTGAGCGACGGGCCCGCCCGGGGGACGGTCAGTAGGCGTAGAAGCCCGAGCCGGTCTTGCGGCCGAGGCGGCCCGCGTCGACCATCCGCTGGAGCAGCGGGGGAGCGGCGTACAGCGGCTCCTTGTACTCGGCGTACATCGAGTCCGCGACCGAGGCCACGGTGTCCAGGCCGATCAGGTCCGCCAGCTTGAGCGGACCCATCGGGTGGGCGCAGCCCATCTCCATGCCGTTGTCGATGTCCTCACGGCTGGCGATGCCCGACTCGAACATCCGGATCGCGGAGAGCAGGTACGGGATCAGCAGCGCGTTCACGACGAACCCGGAGCGGTCCTGGGCGCGGATCGGGTGCTTGCCGAGCACGTCCTGCACCACGGCCTCGGCGCGCTGGATCGTCTCGTCCGACGTGGTCAGCGCCGGGATCAGCTCGACGAGCTTCTGCACCGGTGCCGGGTTGAAGAAGTGGATGCCGATGACCCGGTCCGGGCGTGAGGTGGCGACGGCCAGCTTCACCAGCGGGATCGAGGAGGTGTTGGAGGCCAGGATCGCGTCCTGCCGGGTCACCACCTGGTCGAGCACCTGGAAGATCTCCGTCTTGACCTGCTCGTTCTCCACGACGGCCTCGATGACGAGATCGCGGTCGGCGAACTCCCCGAGGTCGGTCGTGAAGGTCAGCCGGCCGAGGGTCTCGTCCCGCTCCTCCGCCGTGATCTTGCCGCGTTCGGCGGCCTTCGAGAGGGAGTTGTGCAGGCGGGTGCGGCCGATCTCCAGCGCTTCGCCGGTGGTCTCGGCGACCTTCACTTCGAGGCCGCTGCGCGCGCACACCTCCGCGATACCTGCGCCCATCTGGCCACAGCCCACCACTCCGACGCGTGCAATGTCGGCCATAAGGTCCGTCACCTCGTGCCTTTCGCTCTTCTCCGTATCGCAGGGTCCCGTGTGATTCCGGTGCCCGCCCCGACCCCACGACGTTACTCCGAATGCCGTCGCGAACGTCCCGCGGGTCACGGCGGCTACGGATGGGCATGATGCGGTTACGTAGAGCCATCGGAGTCAGGTGCGGGACACGGCGGAGAGAGGTGGGCCGGGATGCGGCGCACAGGTGTGGCGAGAAGGGCGTTCGTGCTGAGCGCCGCCGGACTGCTGGCGGCGATGACGACCGCCGGTGACGCGGTCGCCTCCCCGACGGGGAGGCGGAAGGGCGGCGGGCTGCCGGAGGCGGCGGGGGAGGTGCGCGGCATGTGGATCGCCACCGTCGCCAACATCGACTGGCCCTCGAAGCCGGGCCTCACGGCGGTACGGCAGGAGGCCGAGCTGTTCGCCTACCTGGACCGGGCCGTGGAGCTGCGGCTCAACACGGTGGTGTTCCAGGTCCGGCCGACCGCCGACGCGCTGTGGCCGTCCCCCCACGAGCCGTGGGCCGCCTGCCTCACCGGCACCCAGGGCAAGGACCCGGGCTGGGACCCGCTCGGCACGGCGGTACGCGCGGCGCACGACCGGAGCCTGGAGCTGCACGCCTGGTTCAACCCCTACCGGGTGGCCAACCACACCGACCCCACTCGTCTCATCGCCTCCCACCCGGCCCGGCTCAACCCGGGCTGGACCGTGCCGTACGGCGGGAAGCTCTACTACAACCCGGGGCTGCCGGAGGTCCGCCGCTTCGTCCAGGACGCGATGCTGGACGCCGTACGCCGCTACGACATCGACGCGGTGCACTGGGACGACTACTTCTACCCGTATCCGGTGGCCGGGCAGACCTTCGACGACGACGCGGAGTTCGAGCGGTACGGCGGCGGCTTCGCCGACCGGGCGGCCTGGCGGCGCGACAACATCGACCGGCTCGTGCGCGAGACGGCGGAGCGGATCCGGGCGATCAAGCCGCACGTCCGCTTCGGTATCAGCCCCTTCGCCATCTGGCGGAACAAGGAGACCGACCCGCTGGGGTCGGACACGCGGGCGGGCGTGCAGACGTACGACGACCTGCACGCCGACACCCGCAAGTGGGTCAAGGAAGGGTGGATCGACTACATCTGCCCGCAGATCTACTGGCACATCGGCCAGACCGCCGCCGACTACGCCAAGGTCCTCGCCTGGTGGAGTGCGACCGTGCGGGGGACGGGCGTCGAGCTGTACGTGGGCGAGGCGCTGTACAAGGCCGGCGACCCGGCCCAGGCGGACGCCTGGCAGGACCCGGCGGAGCTCTCCCGCCACCTCACCCTCGCCCGGGACCACGAGGAGGCGGGCGGCCACGTGTTCTTCTCCGGGAAGAGCGTGCTGGCGGACCGGATCGGCGCGATGCGACGCGTGGTGGCCGACCACTACCGGGACCGCGTCCGGCTCTATCCGGACCGGGGCCGCACCCGTTTCCACCATCGGGGCCGGTTCTCGGGGTGAGCGTCCCGGGGCGGTTCGCGGGCTGAGCCGCCCGGGGCGGTATCCGGGCCGAGCCGCCGACGCCGGGGCCGGGACCCTTTCGCACGGTCCCGGCCCCCGGCGCTGCTACCGCGCCTGCTCGTCCTTCGGCGCCTCCATGTGCTGGACGACGCTGTCGGGACCCGGTGACATCAGATGTTCATGGCCGTCGTCGAAGCGGAGCCGGTACGGGGGAGCGCCCCCGTCACCGAGCACCTCGATGATCTCGGCGACCCGGTCGTGCTGTCCCACGGTCCTGCCGTGCATCAGCAGCCGGTCGCCCGTGTGCGCCTCCATCGGGAGCGACCTCCTCACAGGGGAAGACGGTGTCCGTGTCGACAAGTCTATGACCGTACGGGCCGGGATTCCCGTCCTGACCGTACGGTCCCGGCTTCCCGTCCTGCGCGACGGCCGGCCCGCTGGGTGGCGGCGATGCAGACGAGTACGGCCACCGCCGCGACCGGAGCCGCCGCCGACAGCTCCTCGCCGAGCAGGAGGAACGACCACACGAGCGTCAGCAGCGGCTGGGCGAGCTGGAGCTGGCTGGCGCGGGCCACCCCGATCGCCGCCATCCCCCGGTACCAGACGTACAGCCCGAGGAAGGTCGATCCGGCAGCGACCCAGACCAGGCCGAGGACGCCGTGGGCGTTCAGGTGCACGGGTTCGAGCGGCAGGGCCACCAGGCTGCCCGCCACCGCGAGCGGCAGGCACAGGACCAGCGCCCAGCCGATCACCTGCCACCCCGGCATCACCCGGGCCAGCCGGCCGCCCTCGGTGTATCCGGCCGCGCAGACCAGCAGCGCGCCGAACAGATACAGATCGCCGGTCGTCAGGGCGCCGCCGCTCTGCTGCACGGTGAAGGCGATCACCACGGCCGCACCGGCGAGGGATGCGATCCAGAACGTGCGCGAGGGCCGCTCGCCGGTGCGCAGGGACCCCAGCACCGCCGTGGTCAGCGGCAGCAGACCCACGACCACGGCCGCGTGCGACGTGGTGGAGGTCTGCAGGGCCAGCGTCGTCAGCAGCGGGAAGCCCACGACCACTCCGCCGCCGACCACCGCGAGCCCGGCCCAGTGGCGGCGTGCGGGCAGCGGGACGCGGGCGGCCAGCAGCACCCCGCCCGCGACCAGGGCGGCGAGCACACTGCGCAGCGCCACCAGGGACCAGGGGCCGAAGCTCTCCAGCCCCCAGGCCGTGGCCGGGAAGGTGAGCGAGAACGCCACGACGCCGAGCCCGGCGAGCACGGTGCCGCTCCGGCCGACCGGAGGAGCGGCCGGAGGGCCGGCCGAAGAAGCGGCCCGAGAAGTGGAGTGCGGGGTGGCCGCCGGCTCGGCGACCGCTATCGCTGATGACGGGGTAGCGCTATCCTGTGCTCTCATGCAAGAGCGTAGCAGCGTCGCCGAACTGGTGACTTCCCTGAGGGTCGAGCTCAACCGCTACTCTCCCGGTGGAAAGCTGCCGTCAAGTCGCGCACTCGTCGAACGGTTCCGGGTCAGCCCCGTCACCGTCTCCCGCGCCATCGCCCAGCTCGCCGCCGAGGGGCTCGTCACCACCCGCCCCGGCTCCGGCGCGTTCAGGGCGGAGCCCCGCGCCGCACTGCCCGCCCCGGGCGACACGTCCTGGCAGGAGGTGTCGCTGAGCGGCGACGGCGGGCCCGAGGTGGTGCCCCGTACGGTCGACGCCTCCGGGGTGCTGGTCACCCTCGCCGCTCCGCCGCCCGGCGTCATCGAGTTCAACGGCGGCTACCTCCACGCCTCGCTCCAGCCCGAACGGGCGCTGTCCGCCGCCCTGGCCCGCGCGGGCCGCCGGCCGGGCGCCTGGAGCCGCCCTCCGACGGACGGGCTGCCCGAGCTGCGGTCCTGGTTCGCCCGCGAGATCGGCCCCGCCGTCAGCGCCGCCGACATCCTGATCACCGCAGGTGGCCAGGGCGCCCTGGCCACCGCCCTGCGCGCACTCGCCCCGCCCGGCGCCCCGGTCCTCGTGGAGTCGCCGACCTACCCGGGGATGCTCGCCGCCGCCCGCGCCACCGGACTGCGCCCCGTCCCCGTGCCGATGGACGCCGACGGGGTCCGCCCCGAGCTGCTCGCCGACGCGTTCCGGGCCACCGGCGCCCGGGTCTTCGTCACCCAGCCGCTCTTCCAGAACCCCACCGGGGCCACCCTCGCCCCCGCCCGCCGGCCCGAGGTCCTGGCCATCGCCCGGGCGGCCGGGGCGTTCGTGGTCGAGGACGACTTCGCCCGCCGGCTCGTCCACGACGACTCGGGGCCGCTCCCCGCACCGCTGGCCGCCGACGACCCCGACGGGACCGTCGTCCACGTCTGCTCGCTGACCAAGGTCACCTCGCCCAGCCTCCGGGTCGGCGCGCTGGCCGCCCGTGGCCCGGTGCTGGAGCGCCTGCGGGCCATCCAGGTCGTCGACAGCTTCTTCGTGCCCCGGCCGCTCCAGGAAGCCGCCCTGGAACTCGTCGGCTCCCCGTCCTGGGGCCGCCACCTGGCCGCCGTCTCCGCCGAGCTGGGGCGCCGCCGTACGACCATGGCGGCCGCCCTCGCCGGCGAACTGCCGGAACTCACGCTGCCGCACCTCCCGGCGGGCGGCGGCAGCCTCTGGCTCCGGCTCCCGGGCGGCGGTGCGGGAACGGGGGCCGACGAGCCGGCCGTCGTCTCGGCCGCGCTGCGCGCCTCGGTCGCCGTCGCCCCAGGCCGCCCGTACTTCTGCGCCGAACCCCCGGCCGGACACGTCCGCCTGAGCTTCGCCGGGGTCTCGGGAGCGGCCGAGATCGCGGAGGGCGTCCGCCGCCTCCGTACCGCTTTCGACGGCCTCCTGGAGAGCTGAACGCGGCGCCCGGCGCACAGGCCCTCTTGACCAAACAGGCGTTCGGCCCCACGATCCCGCCATGACGCTTCGGGTCTCCCTGGTCGCAGCGGCGCGCACCTCCTCCCGGCTGGCCGAGCGCTTCGACGACGACCGGCCGCTCGACCAGGCCGGCTGGCACGAGGTGCAGCTCGTCGCCCACACGCTCGTCCCGCTCGGCGCCGCCGAGCTGCGCTACTGCTCGCCCACCCCGCGCAGCCGCGCCACCGGGGACGCCCTCGGCTTCGCGCCGATGGCGCAACCCGCCCTGCGCGACTGGGAGATGGGCCGCTGGCGGGGGATGACCCTGGGCGAGGTCACCGCCCGGGAGCCGGCCGCCGTGGACCGCTGGCTCGCCGACCCGCGCAGCGCCCCGCACGGCGGCGAGTCGATGCTCGGCTTCATCGGGCGGGTGGGCGGCTGGCTGGACACCCGCCCCGCCGACGACGGCCTCGTCGTCGCGGTCGCCGAACCCGCCGTGATCCGGGCGGCGCTCGTCTACGCCCTGAAAGCCCCGCCCGCCACGTACTGGAGCGTCGACGTCCGCCCCCTGTCGACGATCACGCTGACCGGCCTGCCGGGCCGCTGGAGCCTGAGCCTGGAGTCGGGCATCCGCTGATTCGGGCACCGGCGCACAGGCCCTCCGCCGTTCCCGGGACACCGGCCCTTCCCTCCGGTCCGACCAGTCGGTACGTTGCGTGGGGCATCCGGTTCCGCCGCCGGACGCGCGCCCGAGACGAGGGAGGCCCCGTGCCGCAGATCCACGGCCACTGCGACGACCGGTTCGCCGGGGTCCGGGACGCCTTCGAGGGGAACTTCACCGAGCGCGGCGAACTGGGCGCGGCGGTGACCGTCCTGGTCGACGGCGCGACTGTGGTGGACCTCTGGGGCGGTTGGGCTGACGCGGCCCGCACCCGCCCTTGGGAACGGGACACCCTGGTCAACGTCTGGTCCACCGGCAAGGGCCCGACCGCGCTCTGCGCCCATGTCCTGGCCGACCGGGGACTGCTCGACCTCGACGCCCCGGTCGCCGACTACTGGCCCGAATTCGCCGCGAACGGCAAGGAATCCGTCCTCGTGCGCCACCTCCTGTCGCACCGCTCCGGAGTGGCCGGGCCCGACGCCCCGCTCTCCCTGGAGGAGCTGTACGACTGGGAGACGGCCTGCGCCCGCCTTGCCGCCACCGCCCCCTGGTGGGAGCCCGGAACCCGCTCCGGCTACCACGCGATCAGTTACGGATTCCTCGTCGGCGAAGTGGTCCGCCGGATCACCGGGCTGCGGCCCGGGGCGTTCCTCCGGCAGGAGATCACCGGACCGCTGGGCATCGACTTCACCTTCGGCCTCCCGGAGAGCGAGACCCACCGGCTCGCCGAACTCGTCCAGGAGCGCCCCGACCGGGCCGCCCAGGCGGCCCTCCTGGACCGGATGACACCGGTCGCCGTCGCCTCCCTGCTCAACCCGCCCACCGGCCGGGCCGCCGCCAACACCCCCGCCTGGCGTGCGGCGGAGATCCCCGCCGCCAACGGCCACGGCACCGCCCGGGCGGTCGCCGCGCTCTACGGGATCCTGGCCGGACGTGGCACTCTCGACGGCCGCCGGATTCTCTCCGAGAAGGCGGCCGCCCGCGCCGGGGAAGGGCAGGGGGCCTGCCGCGACCTCGTCCTCGGCGACGGCTTCCCGCACGAGACGGAGATCGCCCTCGGCTTCTGGCTGAGCGGCGAGAACCGCTCCTACGGACCCGGCCCGCGGGCGCTGGGCCATGACGGCGCGGGCGGTTCCTGCGGCCTGGCCGACCCGGATGCCTCAATCGCCCTCGGCTACGTCATGAACCGGATGGGCTCCCGGCTCGCCGACGACCCGCGCAAGACCGCCCTGGTGAACGCCGTTTACGCGGCCCACCGGGGAGCCGCCGGAGGGTGAGCGGAAGCCGGACGTCCGACGTGCCGAACCAACCCGGGTTTCACCTGCGGTTGCCAGGAATGTGAGGATGTCACCATGACAACCAAGGTCTACTTCGACATCACCATCGACGACGCCCCCGCAGGGCGGATCACGTTCAACCTGTTCGACGACGTCGTCCCCAAGACGACGGAGAACTTCCGCGCGCTCGCCACCGGCGAGAAGGGCTTCGGCTACGCCGGCTCGTCCTTCCACCGCGTCATCACGGACTTCATGCTGCAGGGCGGCGACTTCACCCGCGGCGACGGCACCGGCGGCAAGAGCATCTACGGCGAGAAGTTCGCCGACGAGAACTTCAAGCTCAAGCACGACCGCGTCGGCCTGCTCTCGATGGCCAACGCCGGCCCGAACACCAACGGTTCGCAGTTCTTCATCACCACGGTGCTCACGCCGTGGCTGGACGGCAAGCACGTGGTCTTCGGCGAGGTCGCCGACGAGGACAGCATGAAGCTCGTCCGCAAGATCGAGGCGCTCGGCTCCGGCAGCGGCCGCACCAGCGCCAAGGTCACCATCGCCGAGTCCGGCGTTCTCTGACCCGACCGGCAGACCCGAGCGGTACCCGACGGGCCCGTGTGCACGGCCGCGCCACCGACGTACGCGTCGGTGGGGCGGACCGGCCGCGGGCCCGTGGCATGCGTCCGGCCGATTCCGTGGTGCCCGCCCCGCGGTCGGGCAGTATTTGAGGTGTCCACGACGGGTGGAACGGCGATGCGACGCACCGAAGCCGCACGGGAACTCGGCGGATTCGTCCGCGAACACCGCACCGACGGCAGCAGACGACTACGCCTTGCCGGATCGGGTCCGCCTCGGCCGAGGGCGGACGCCCGCTGGCCGAGGCCCGGGGGCTTCGGCTTCGCCATGGAGCTGCGTGCCGCGCGGAAGATCCGGTGGACACCTTCACCGAGGACGCGCGCGAACCGGCCGCCACGATTCACCGTGCGGTGAGCCCGGGCGAGTTTCCGCGGGGCCGGGGCCGCAGGCCCTGGCCGCCGACCGGGGACCTACTGCTGATCGTCTGAGCGCGCGGCCCGCTCGGCGTTGCGCTCCTTGATGCGAGCGGCCTCCTTGCGCACCTCGGCCTGCGTGGAGCGCTCCTTCTGGAGCCACTCGGGCATCTCGTCCTTCAGCGCGTCGATCTGCTCGGTGGTGAGCGGCTCGGTGACCCCGCCGCGGGCCAGCCCCGCGATGGAGACGCCGAGCTTCGCGGCGACGACCGGGCGGGGGTGCGGACCGGTGCGGCGCAACTCCACCAGCCAGGCCGGCGGGTCGGTCTGGAGGGCGTTGAGCTCGGTGCGGGAGACGGCACCCTCCTGGAACTCGGCGGGCGTGGCCTGGAGGTACACACCCAGCTTCTTCGCCGCCGTGGCGGGCTTCATGGTCTGGGCGGTCTTGTGCGACGTCATGGGTCCAGGGTATCGACCATGGGACATACCTCCGACCACCGACCGGTAGCCTGGTTCCGTGACAGGCTCGGACATCCCCTCATCCTTCCGGCTCGCGTACGTCCCCGGCGTGACGCCCACCAAGTGGGTGAGGGTCTGGCACGAGCGGCTGCCCGGCACCCCACTGGAGCTCGTGCAGGCCACCGCCGCCGACGCCCCCGGACTGCTGGCCGGCGGCGGCGCCGACGCCGGTCTCGTACGGCTGCCGGTCGACCGGGACGTCCTGGCCGCGATCCCCCTCTACACCGAGACGACCGTTGTGGTGATCCCCAAGGACCACGTGGCGACCGCCGCCGAAAAGGTGTCGCTCGCCGAGCTGGCCGACGAGATCGTGCTGCATCCGCTGGACGACGTCCTCGACTGGGAGACCCTGCCCGGCCGCCCCGCCGTCGAGCGCCCGGCCACCACGGCGGACGCGATCGAACTGGTCGCGGCGGGCGTGGGCGTCCTCCTCGTCCCGCAGTCCCTGGCCCGGCTGCACCACCGCAAGGACCTCACCTACCGCCCGGTCCCGGAGACCCCCGAGTCACGCGTCGCCCTGTCGTGGCCCCAGGCGGAGGAAGCCCCCGACCTGGTGGAGGAGTTCATCGGGATCGTCCGGGGCCGCACCGTCAACAGCACCCGGGGCCGCGCGGCCACCCCGCAGCGCCCCACGGCGAAGGCCAAGGAGAAGGCCAAGGGCAAGCGGGCCGGTACGGGCGGTGGGCAGGGCGGTGGCGGTGCCCGGCACAAGCCCGCGGCGGGCAGGAAGCCCTCACCGGGCGGCCTGGCGGGCGGCCGGAGCGGCAAGCGCGGAAAGCCGCGCGGCCGGTAAGCGGGCACCGAGCCCGCCGGGCCCGGCGCACGCCCAGGGGCCCGGCACGCGCGCCGACTCCCGGAATCGCCCGCCGCGACCGGCATGCGCCGTGTCCCGGAAACCGCCCCCGTAAACCGCCCCGGAACGCCACCCTGCGCCGGTTCTCTCGTTGATGAGGCAACCGCCGTACGCAGGGGAGCGCCCGACCGATGCCGAACATCCGCAGAACCCAGCACCTTGGCCTCATCGGGATGCTGCTCATCGCCGTGGCCTTCACCGGGCTCCAGCTGACGGCGGTCACCGGCCGGGCCTCGCCCGACACGAAGAACTACCTCTCCTACGCCCTGAGCCTCAGCGGCGAGGGCCGCGAGGAGGCGGGCCGGAGGGCCATCGACTACTCCTGCGCCAGCGGACAGCACGCGTCCCTGAGCCCCGTCCCCTGGACCAACAGGAAGGCCGTGGGGGAGTCGGAGGAGCAGTGCGTACGCCGGCTGAACGACTCGGTCGCGTACTGGACCCGCCACGGCAACACGTCAGGGATGACCGCGCCGTTCGCCAACCAGCGGTTCATGGCCATCTTCGAGGCCAGGCCCGGCTATCCGCTGTTCCTGGTTCCCTTCGTGGCCGCCTTCGGCACCACCTGGGGCCTCTGGCTGGCGGGGCTCGTCGTCGCACTCGCGGGAAGCGTCTGCGTCCTGCTCACCCTCCGCGCGGCGGGCGCTTCCCGGCGCGCCGGTCTGGCCGGGCAGGCCCTGTACCTCGCCCTGCCCACCGGCACCGTCGCCATGAATCCCCTGAGTGACGGCCTCTCCCTGGCGCTGGGCACGGCGGTCGTCCTCGGGTGTGTCCTGCTGCTGCGGGACCGGCCCCGTACGGGCGCGGCGCTCGTCGCGGGTGGCTTCGCCCTGATGTTCCTCGTCCGCTACTCGCAGGCACTGCTGCTGGCGGCCGCGCTCGCGGGGGTCTTCGTCCTCCGGTCCCTGTGGCTCCGCCTGAAGCAGCGGCAGTTCACGCCCGTACTCCGGGCGGCCGGGCTCTGCGCCGGCCTGACGGTGTGCATCTATGCCGGAGCGCATCTGCTGGGGTGGCCGATGGGCGAGGACAGCGCCCAGGATCTGCTGACCCACCACTACCAGCGCCCCGATCTGCCCAACCCCTGGCCCGAGTTCTTCGTGCAGGAGGGTGTCTTCTGGTCGGCGTGGCTGCGCCGCCAGGCCGCCTCCCCCGTCCTCCCCGTCCTGCTCGCGCTCTCGGCCTGGGCGCTGTTGAGGCGGCGCTCCGTGGTGCTGCCCATCGCCCTGGCGGCGGGTGCGGCGGGCCTCCTCAACCAGGCCGGCCACCCGAACCTGGGCCAGCTCTACGGCTTCCGCCTCATCGTGTTCCTCTGGCTGCTGCCCGCCCTGGTGATTCCGCTGCTGCTGGACCGGCCGGCGCGGGGCGCCTCACCCCTCCCCGCGCAGCTGGAGGAGGTAGGCGGCGGTCAGCGCGACGGCACGGTCGGCATCGCTCACCAGGTCCGCGAGGGCGCGTGAGGCGGTAGCGCCCGGGATGCCGGCCAGCGCCTGAGTGAGCCGCCCGCGCGCGGGCGGCCCGGCGGTTCCGTCGCCGATGCGGCCGACGACGAGGGACGCGATCCGGTCCGCGGCCGCGTCGTCGCCGGCCAGTACGCTCAGCGCGTCGGCCGCGTCCGTGTCGTTGCTTCCCGCGACGATCATGTCCACGAGCACCGGGATCGCGGCGGCCTCACCCTGGGCCCCGAGCGCCAGCGCCGCCCGGCCCCGGACCACGGCGTCGGGGCTCGTGAGGGCGTCCCGGAGCAGCGCGGCGGCCTCGCGGCCGGGCAGCTCGGCGAGGGACCGGACGGCACGGTCCCGTACCGCCGCGACCGGGGAGGAGAGCCCCTCCGCCAGCAGCGCCGCGCCGCCGCCCGATCGGGACAGGGCCCATCGCAGGGCCCCGGCGACGTACGGGTCGCCCTCGCCGAGCGCCGCCTGGGCCAGCGCCTCCACCGGAACCTCGTCGACCGAGGCGAGGGCCGCACGCTGGCGGGTGCCGGCACTCGTGGACCCGAGGGCCCGCAGGAGCGCCAGGACCTGGAGGACGTCCTCCCAGGCGTCCGGGTCCGCCGCGCGGACGCGCCGCAGCCGGGTGAGCAACTCGCTCTCGGCGGCGATGCGTTCGCGCGTCCGGAGGATGAGGTCGTCGACGAGCGCCGAGGGCGTGAAGCCGGGATCGTCGAGCGCGCGCCCGATCTCCCGCAGCGACAGTCCCACCGCCCGCAGGCTCTCGATATGGAAGATGCGCCGGACGTCCTCCCCGGAATACTCCCGGTAGCCGGACCCGGTGCGGCCCGAGGGCCGCACCAGACCGAGCGACTCGTAGTGCCGGAGCATGCGGGCGCTGACCCCGGACCGCCGGGCGACCTCACCGATCAACACGCGCTACGACTCTCCCTCGCTGTTGCTGCTCGCCCCGCCCAGGGCCACCACGCGCTTCGCCTCCTCCAGAGCGAACGCGAAGCCGGTGTCCGGATCGTTCCGCAGCCGCTCGGTGGCGAGCGCGTGCGCGCGCACGTCCGGGTCGGGGGAACGCTGCGCGGTGTCCAGGGCCGACCCCATCGCGCTCCCCAGATCGACCAGCGCCCGGCTGAGGCTCAGCTGTGTCTCCTGCCCACCGCGCCCGAGCTGCGCCACCAGCACCGCGGCCAGCGCGGCCTCCTCCCCTTCCGGTACGAGCACGACGGCCGCCCGCCAGGCAGTCCGGGCGACCTCGTCGTCGCCGTCCGTCAGGAGCGCCCGGGTGATCGCGGGCCACGCCCGCGGGTCCCCGACCTTGGACAGGGTGTGCAGCGCCTGGCTCCGCGCCTGCGGACGCTCCGAGCGGACTTCCCGGAGCAGCAGGGGCAGGGTGTCGGCGACCGGGTGGCGGGTGAGCGCCCACGTCAGCATGTCGCGGACGAGGAACTCCGGCTCGACCGCGCACCGCTCGACCAGCGGGCCGACGAAGCGCGGATCCGGCGTCGAGCCGACCGCCAGAGCGGCGCTCAGCCGTACCGACGAACGCTCGTCCCGCAGCGCCCGGAGCGCCCGTGCCTCATCCGTACCGTGTCCCGTGACCGTCATCGAGACCACCTCCTCGGCCAGCAGTGAAGAGCTTGTCACCGTGTCAAGGTCAAACCGGGAAGGCCGGATGCCGGCTCACGGGCCGCGCCAGACGTTGGCGAAGGCGGTGTTCTCGATGGTCCGCCGCTGCCGTACGGCTTCCAGTTCCATCACCGCTTCATGGACGGTGGCGACCACGGTGGTCACCGTCTCGTCGCCGAGGTGGGGTTCGTCGTCGTCGGACCGCTCGCCGTCGAGGCCCACGGCCGACGCGAGGGAGGCGAGGACCGGGTCCCCCTCGTCCCGGCGGGCCACGGCCCGGTGGCGGGCGGGCGTGTCCACCAGCTCCACCTCCTTCGGGCCGAACGGCAGCAGGCCGCTCCGCTTCCGCGTGAGCTCGCCGTCCTCCTCCAGTGCGTCCTGGTAGGCGGCCGCGAGGTCCCGGCCCCGGCGCCACAGCCAGTCCTCGATCTGCTCGTGGGGCGGCTGCCGGGTGATACCCGCGGCGGCCGCGGCGAGCAGCCGGTCGTCCGGCACCGACGACCCGGCCGGTACGACGAGGTCGCCGTCCACGGTGATGGTCCCCGCGTCGAGGAGGTCGAGCAGTTCGGCACCGGCGAGGGCCAGCGACAGATCGCCCTGCCCCACGGGATGTTCCGGCGCGGGGTCCATCGCGATGATGAACAGGTCTTTCGCCGTGGTCATGAACGGCTCCCCTCAAAGGCGTCGACCGATGCGTCGACTGAAGAATGGGACCTCACCGCCCGAGCCCGCCCGGCGAGGCGACTGCCAGGACCAGTATCGCTCCGCCCGGCGCCCTCCGGGCGAGCCCCGCCGCCGTCCCGGCCTCGCCGACCGCCTGCCGGCTGACTACTCTCACGCGGGGGTGTCGGCCCTGCGGTGCGTTACGGAGCGGGGGCACGGAACATGGGCGCGAGGGATCTGGTGGCGGCGGTCCTGCGGGGGGACGCGGAGACGGTGACCGCCCTGCTGGCGGCGGGAGAGGATCCGGACACCCGCACGGACGACGGTCTGCCGGTGCTGTGCCGGGCGGTCGCCGCGTACGACGACGCCGTCGCGGGGGCACTGGTCGAGGGCGGCGCGGACCCGGACCACGGGCTGCCGGACGGAACGACCCCGCTGGTACGGGCCGTGGACGGGGGGTCTCCCGCGATGGTGACGGCCGTGCTGGGGCGGGAGCCCAGGCTGCGCCTGGCGGAGTCCCGCAGGGCGCACCTGCTCGCCCTCGCCCGGGACCGGTACGAGCAGGGAGCGGAGGCCGTAGTGCGGACCAGGGCGGGCGGGACCGGATCCGTGCGCGCGTGCCGCGTGAAGGACGACGCGTACGACCACGTCACGCAGTTGACGCTCGGCGAGGTCACGGTCCGCGCCGGACACGGGGCGATCCTGACGGACCTGGAGTGGGCCTTCCGCGTCCTGACGCCCGTGGACGAGCTGGTGAACAGGGCCGTGGCACCGCGCGACCGGGAGCACGTCGACCGCTCGTCCGCCCGATGGGCACTCAGCGAACGCCGCAGCAAGGAGACCTGGTCGGCCGTCACGGCGTACCGCCGCAGCCCGGACCCGGAGCACCGCCACTTTGTCCTCGACGTGCTCACCTGCTACCAGTTGACGGGGTCGAGCAGTCGGAACTCCTACGAGAAGGAGACGGCGGATCTCCTCGTGGCCTGGACCGTGGAGGGGGAGGACGAACCGGACGTCCTCGCGGAGGTGCTCCGCGTCCTGGGCGAGTTCGAACACCGGGAGGCGGAGGCCGTGGGGCTGCGGCACGCAGGCCACCCCGACCCGGGCGTCCGCGCCCAGGTCCCCGGCCTCCTCCTCGACCGGGGCGACGCGCGCCCCGCCCTCGGTGCGGCGGCCCGGGCCACACTGCTGGAGCTGGCCGGGGACGGGCACGGGACGGTGCGTGCGGCGGCCGGCGCGGCCCTGGCGGCGGCTCACGACGGAAGTCCCGAGTGCACGGACGCCGTCGTCGCGTTGCTCCGGGATCCGGTGGCCGATGTACGGGCCGTCACCGCGGAGGCCGCGGCCGACGGCAAGGACGGCACAACGGCGGTCGCCGACGCCCTGATGTCCCTGCTCGGCGCGGACGACCTCGGCACCCGCCTCAACGCCGCTTACGGCCTCCTCCGCCGGAACGACCCGCGCACCGGCGAGGCGATCGCCCGCGTGGGAGCGCACCACCGCCCCGGCTACGAGCACGACCACCGGCTCTCCGCGCTCTGGACCTGGGAGTGGAACAACCGGGACGCCGGCCGGCGCGACGACCGCGAGGCCTGAGGAAAACCGCTGGCCGCCGCCCCGCGCCCGTCCCTGATCTGGGCCGATGAGCCACGGGAAGACGTCGTACGTCTGCCTCTCCTGCCGGGTGTCGTACAAGCAGCCCCACGACAGGGCGAGGCAGCGGACCTGCCCGAACTGCGCGGAGCCGATGATCCACGCGGGCTCGGCCTTCGCGGCGCCGCGACGCCGGGACATCGCGGCATGGCGGGCCCTCGCCGTGCTGCTGAACGCGGGCGTGGGCTTCCACAAGAGCTGCTGCGGCGGGCCCGGATACCGCCCCCGAGGGCTGCGTGAGGTGCGTGAGCGGTTGACGTACGCGCGACGCAGCGGCACGCCGGTGGCTCAGGCGCTCGTACGGTTCAACGTGCCGTAGCGATCAGGACGCGGCCGTCGCAGGTGCCCAGCAGGATGCGGCCGGGGCCGGCGACCGTGACCGCGGTGGGGATGACGGGGGCGCCGCGCACAGGGACATGGCCCCGGGCGAGGAGCCTGCCGGTCGTCGCCTCCAGGGCGATCAGCTCGCCGCTGCCGAGGGCGACGAAAACGGTGCCGGTGGCCGGGTCGATGTCGAGCGCGGTCGGCGTGCGGTCGACGGGGAAGACCCACGAAGGGGCGCCGGTGGAGCCTTCGGCCGTCGAACGGCGGGCCACGAAGCCCTGTACCGGTGGACCCACCCGGCCGTCGTGGCGGACGGTGGCCATGACCAGGTCCGTCTCCCCGACCCCCACGCCGGGGCCGCCGACGTGGGTCTCACCGGGCTCCCAGGACCAGGGGAAGACACGTCGGCAGCGTTCGACGGCGGGGAACGCGAGGTCTACCGGGCGGCCGGTGCGACGGGTGGCGACCACCGTCAGCCACACCTCCGCGTCCTCGCGCTCGCCGGCGCAGGCAGGGCAGGTGCAGCGGCAGTCGCAGTCCTCGTCGTCATCCCAAGGACAGTCACATACGCAGGCTGATCCGGAGACGTCCCGGAAGATCGCGTGGGGGCTGTGCCGGAACAGGCTCCGTGCCCGTTCCCCGTACCCCGCACGTGTCGGCACGAGCAAGGGGCCTTCGGACGTCGAGACGAGTGAGGCCGCACCAGGGGTGGTGCGGCGTCCACGTTCGGTCCCGTCGGACAGAGCGATCCGGAGGAACGTCCCGCTGCCGCCGTGCGACGGGCCGAGGGCTTCCACCCAGGCCGAGTCCCCTTCGGGCAGAGCGACCGCGGTCCGGCCGCCGCCGAGGTCCGGATCGGCGGGGACCGACCACCGGCGCTCCCCCCGCGCCGACCATCGCTCCAGCAGGACATGGTCCGCCGTGAGCAGGATGTCCCCGTCAGGCAGGACGGTCAGGGAGCGGATTTCCCCAGGACGCGGCCCCTCCGCGTCCGGTGCCGCGAGGGCCGGGGCGGGTTCGGGCAGGGAAGCAGGCACGCGCGGTCCGGTCAGCTCCGTGTGCCGGACCGAGTGAGCCGGGACGGTCCGCCAGTCGGGGCGTACGAGGTCGACGCGGTGTCCCTCCAACCAGGCGGCCCGGTCCTCCCAGTCGTCGTACGGGGCGAGGAGGATCCGGAGGGTGTGGGCGTCCGTCCATTCCAGCGAGCGGACCTCCCGCCGGCAGCCCTCCTCGAAGAGGTGGCGGTGTTCGCCCGTGGCGAGGTCGAGGAGCACGACTTCTCCCTCGAAGAAGTAGCCGCCGTCATAGGAGCCGGTACCGAGGACGAGCAGCGGCACGGTGGGGTGGAAGGCCGCGGCTCGCAGTCGCCAACCGGTCCTGAGCCACTGGAGGGCCGCCAGGTGCGCCCGGGGGGCGGCTGTCGGCGGCGGAACGGCGTAGACACCGATCGGGTAGCCGTCCGCCGAACCCTGCGGATCGTGGCCGCCGAGGACGAAGTGGGTACCGGTGGGCGCCGCAACGGTGAGGACGGAGCGGCCGAACTCGGCGCGGAACCGGTCGGCGAGAATCCGGTCGACCGTGAGGGGAAAGATCACCGGGCTCAGCCTCACCGATCCGGGTCTGGTGAGCAAGAGCTCCGTCGCCGGCCGCGCCCGCCCCGACCAGCGAAGCCGCCCGGAAGTCACCCGCGACCGCCGTGAGGATCGCGAAGGGGGACCCCACAACTACTTTGCATAAAAGTGCGTCGATGCGTATAGTCATGCCATCGATCAGGAGGGTTACCGATGGTGGTACGAGCAGCAGTGGCAGGGGCGAGCGGATACGCCGGCGGGGAGCTGCTCCGTCTTCTGCTGGCGCACCCGGAGGTCGAGATCGGCGCTCTCACCGGGCACTCCAACGCCGGGCAGACGCTCGGTTCGCTCCAGCCGCACCTGCGGCCCCTGGCCGACCGGGTGCTGGAGCCCACCACCGCTGAGGTCCTCGCCGGGCACGACGTCGTCTTTCTGGCGCTCCCGCACGGGCAGTCCGCCGCCGTCGCCGAGCAGCTCGGGGACGAGGTCCTCGTCGTCGACATGGGTGCCGACTTCCGGCTCAAGGACGCGGGGGACTGGGAGGCGTTCTACGGGTCCCCGCACGCCGGGACATGGCCCTACGGCCTGCCCGAGTTGCCGGGCGGGCGGGCCGCGCTCGCCGGGGCCAAGCGGATCGCGGTGCCCGGGTGCTACCCGACCGCCGTGTCCCTCGCGCTCTTCCCGGCGTACGAGGCCGGTATCGCCGAGCCGGAGGCCGTCATCGTCGCCGCGTCGGGGACTTCGGGCGCGGGCAAGGCGGCCAAGCCGCATCTGCTCGGCTCCGAGGTCATGGGCAACATGACCCCGTACGGCGTCGGCGGCGGACACCGCCACACGCCCGAGATGATCCAGAACCTCAGCGCCGCCGCCGGGCAGCCGGTCACCGTCTCCTTCACGCCCACCCTCGCCCCCATGCCCCGCGGCATCCTCGCCACGTGCAGCGCGAAGGCGAAGCCCGGCGTGAGCGCCCAGGGCCTGCGCGCGGTGTACGAGAAGGCGTTCGCGGACGAGCCGTTCGTCGACCTCCTGCCCGAGGGGCAGTGGCCCGCCACCGCCGCGGTGTACGGCTCCAACGCCGTACAGGTCCAGGTCGCGCACGATCCGGCCGCCGGACGGATCGTGGTCGTCTGCGCCATCGACAATCTCGCCAAGGGCACCGCGGGCGGCGCCCTCCAGAGCATGAACATCGCCCTCGGACTCCCCGAGGACACAGGTCTTTCGACGATCGGAGTGGCACCGTGAGCGTCACGGCAGCACAAGGGTTCTCGGCGGCGGGCATCGCCGCGGGAATCAAGGAGAGCGGCAACCCGGACCTGGCCCTCGTGGTCAACAACGGGCCGCGCCGCGCCGCCGCGGGCGTCTTCACCTCCAACCGCGTCAAGGCCGCCCCGGTCCTCTGGTCGGAGCAGGTCCTCAAGGGCGGCGAGGTCACCGCCGTCGTCCTCAACTCCGGTGGCGCCAACGCCTGTACGGGCCCCAAGGGCTTCCAGGACACCCACGCCACCGCCGAGAAGGCCGCCGAGGTGCTCGAAGGCCACAGCGCGGGCGAGGTCGCCGTCGCCTCCACCGGGCTCATCGGCATCCTGCTCCCCATGGACAAGCTCCTCCCGGGCATCGAGCAGGCCGCCGCCGCCCTCAGCGAGCACGGCGGTGAGAAGGCCGCCATCGCCATCAAGACCACCGACACCGTCCACAAGACCGCCGTCGCGGGCGGCTACGGCTGGACCGTCGGCGGCATGGCCAAGGGCGCGGGCATGCTCGCCCCTGGCCTCGCCACCATGCTCGTCGTCCTCACCACCGACGCCGACGTGGAAGCCCCGCAGCTGGACGCCGCACTCCGCGACGCCACCCGCACCACCTTCGACCGGGTCGACTCCGACGGCTGCATGTCCACCAACGACACCGTGCTGCTCCTCGCCTCCGGCGCCAGCGGCATCACCCCGGAACAGGGCGCGTTCGCCGAGGCCGTACGGGCCGTCTGCGACGACCTCGCCCGGCAGCTCATCGGCGACGCCGAGGGCGCGTCCAAGGACATCCGGATCGAGGTGATCAACGCGGCCACCGAGGACGACGCCGTCGAGGTCGGCCGGTCCATCGCCCGTAACAACCTCCTCAAGTGCGCCATCCACGGAGAGGACCCCAACTGGGGCCGGGTCCTCTCCGCCATCGGCACCACGAAGGCCGCCTTCGAGCCGGACCAGCTCAACGTCGCCATCAACGACGTCTGGGTCTGCAAGAACGGCCAGGTGGGCGAGGACCGCGACCTCGTCGACATGCGCTACCGGGAGGTCAGGATCACCGCCGACCTCGCCGCGGGCTCCGAGTCCGCCGTCATCTGGGCCAACGACCTCACCGCGGACTACGTCCACGAGAACAGCGCGTACAGCTCATGAGCGCCGCGCGGAAGCACACCGCACTCCCGAAGGCGCAGACCCTCATCGAGGCGCTGCCCTGGCTGACCCGGCACAACGGCAAGACCGTCGTCATCAAGTTCGGCGGCAATGCCATGATCGACGAGGAGCTGAAGGCCGCCTTCGCCCAGGACGTCGTCTTCCTGCGGCACGCCGGCCTCAAGCCCGTCGTCGTGCACGGCGGCGGCCCCCAGATCAGCGCCCAGCTCGACAAGCAGGGCCTGGTCAGCGAGTTCAAGGCCGGGCTGCGCGTCACCACCCCCGAGGCGATGGACGTCGTCCGGATGGTGCTCGCCGGACAGGTCCAGCGCGAACTGGTCGGCCTCCTCAACCAGCACGGCCCGCTCGCCGTCGGCATGACCGGCGAGGACGCCCACACCATCACCGCCACCCAGCACCGGCCCACCATCGACGGCGAATCCGTCGACATCGGCCGGGTCGGCGAGATCACCGCCATCGACACCGGGGCCATCCAGGCGCTCCTGGACGACGGCCGTATCCCGGTCATCTCCTCCATCGCCCGCTCCGCCGACGACCACCACGTCTACAACGTCAACGCCGACACCGCGGCCGCCGCGCTCGCCGCCGCGCTGAACGCCGAGACGCTGATGGTCCTCACCGACGTCGAGGGGCTGTACGAGGACTGGCCCCACAGCGACGACGTCATCAGCCGGCTCACCGCGAGCGAGCTGGAGAAGCTGCTGCCCGAGCTGTCCAGCGGCATGGTCCCCAAGATGCAGGGCTGCCTGCACGCCGTGCGCAACGGCGTCGAGACCGCCCGCGTCATCGACGGGCGCGTCCAGCACTCGATCCTGCTGGAGATCTTCACCGACGAGGGCATCGGCACGATGGTCGTGCCGGACGCCCCCCTCGACGTACACACAGGGCCTCAACAGGGGGAATCATGACCGAGACCGCAGGACTCACCGCGCGGTGGCGGGGCGCGCTGATGGACAACTACGGCACTCCCCGCCTGCCGCTCGTCCGCGGCGAGGGGGCCCACGTCTGGGACGAGAACGGCACCCGCTACCTCGACTTCGTCGGCGGCATCGCCGTCAACGACCTCGGCCACGCCCATCCTGCCGTCGTCGAGGCCGTCTCCACCCAGATCGCCTCCCTCGGCCACGTGTCGAACCTCTTCATCTCCGAGCCGCCGGTCGCCCTCGCGGAGCGGCTGCTCCAGCTCTTCGGCCGCCAGGGACGGGTCTTCTTCTCCAACTCGGGCGCGGAGGCCAACGAGGCCGCCTTCAAGATGGGTCGGCTCACCGGGCGCGGCCACATGGTCGCGACCGACGGCGGCTTCCACGGCCGGACGATGGGCGCGCTCGCGCTGACCGGCCAGCCGGCGAAGCAGGAGCCGTTCCGCCCGCTCCCCGGTGATGTCACCCATGTCCCGTACGGGGACGTGGACGCGCTGCGCGCAGCCGTCACCACCGACACCGCGCTGGTCGTCATCGAACCCATCCAGGGCGAGAACGGCGTCGTCGTCCCGCCCAAGGGCTACCTGGAGGCCGCCCGGGAGATCACCCGGGCGACCGGGACGCTGCTCGTCCTCGACGAGGTGCAGACCGGCATCGGGCGCTGTGGCCAGTGGTTCGAGCACCAGGCGCACCAGAGCGTCGAGCCGGACATCGTCACGCTCGCGAAGGCGCTCGGCGGCGGTCTGCCGATCGGCGCGACGGTCGCCTTCGGCCCGGCCGCCGACCTGCTGAAGCCGGGGCACCACGGCACGACGTTCGGCGGCAACCCGGTCGCCTGCGCCGCCGGACTCGCCGTCATCGACACCCTCGCGGCCGACGGCACGCTCGACGAGGTCAAGCGGCTCGGCGAGAAGATCCGCGACGGTGTGGAGGCGCTGGGACACCCGCTGGTATCCCATGTCCGCGGCAGTGGCCTGCTGCTGGGTATCGTGCTCACCGGACCCCTCGCACCGCAGGTGCAGCAGGCGGCCCAGGGAGCCGGCCTCCTGGTGAACGCGCCCGCCCCCGATGTCGTACGGCTCATGCCGCCGCTGATCATCGGTGACGCGGAGGTGGACGCGTTCCTGGAGATCCTGCCGGGCGCTCTCGACGCGGCACACGGGGACGGACGATCCGGAGCATGACCCTCCGGAGAATGAGGCGACGACGATGACCGAGGCGCAGGAATCCGAGCACGGCGGGCCGTCCGTGCCGCAGACCCGCACCGCCCGCCACCGCCGGATCGTGGACATCCTGAACCGGCAGCCGGTCCGCTCGCAGAGCCAGCTGGCCAAGCTCCTCGCCGACGACGGGCTGAGCGTCACCCAGGCGACGCTCTCCCGCGACCTCGACGAGCTGGGCGCGGTGAAGATCCGCAACACCGGCGGCGAGCTGATCTACGCGGTGCCGAGCGAGGGCGGATTCCGCACCCCGCAGGCCCCGCTGGGCGGCTCGGCCAAGGAGGAGCGGATGCGCCGGCTCTCGGCCGAACTGCTCATCTCGGCCGAGGCATCGGCCAACCTGGTGGTGCTCCGTACGCCGCCGGGCGCCGCCCAGTTCCTCGCCTCGGCCATCGACCAGGCCGAACTGCACGACATCCTCGGCACCATCGCGGGTGACGACACGCTGATGCTCATCAGCCGCGACGCGAACGGCGGTCAGGCGCTCGCCGACCATCTGCTGAGGCTCGCTCAGAACGACCGCTGAGCCGCCCCGTTCAGTAGCGCGTGATCGCGGTCGGGCCCGACGAGGTCCCGACCGCGATGTGCGGCCGCCGCTCCGGCTTCGCCCAGGCCAGGATCTTGGCCATGGCGTCGGCGGGTACGGACACACAACCCGCCGTCGCCCCGCGCCCGTTCACATGCAGGAAGATCCCCGCGCCCCGGTTGCGGACCGGCTGCTCGTAGTTGAAGCCGATCACCAGCGCCCGCGCGTACTGCGTGCCGTAGGAGATGAGGTGCTCGGCCTCCGCCGCCCGGCAGTGGGAGGGCCGCGGTTCCACCCAGCGGTTGTACGCGACCGAGCCGTTGTCCTGGCACCACCAGGAGTCGTCGTTCACCTTCCGGTACGGATACGTCGTCCCCGCCGGGGCGTCCTCGATGCCGAAGGCGTACGGCAGGTCGTACAGTCCCGTCGGCGTGGTGCTGGTGCCCTGCTCCCGGGTCGTCCCCTCGGCCAGCCCGTTCGCCCCGAACCGCGCGGGCGCGGACCCCGCCTCCGCCCACCGGCCCCCGCGCCGCTCCCACCAGGTCACCGTGCCGGTGGTCGAGCCGGTGTCGGGGGCCTCGGCCGTGATCAGCTGCGTACCACCCCCGGTGTCCGCCAGCCGGCCCGGCAGGGGCGGTACGTCGGAGGCGGGGGCGGCCCCGAGGGAGCCGGCCAGGGCGAGGAGAACGGCGGCGGTCACCAGTGATCTGCGCATGCTCCGGAACGTACGGCGGCCGCGGACGGCGCCCCACCGGACCTGCTCCGTACGGCCCAGCGGACCGCCGCCGACGTACGTCCCCGGCGGCGCGCCCCGGGCGGGGCGTCACCGGTACCTGGGGGCCGGGCGTCTCTGGAGCCCCGCCGCGCGCAGCAGCCGGTCCACCGCCACCCGTACCGCGCGCGGCCTCTCCGGCGTACTCCGCTCGCGCAGCAGGTGCTCCGGAATCCCGGCGGCGTCCGGCAGCAGGGCCCGGGTCGCCGCCCGCACCACGGCCGGGCTCGGGTCGTCCAGCAACGGCGTCAGCCGCTCGCGTTCCACCACGTCCAGCGCGCGCAGCCCGCTGATCGTGTGCACCCGCACCGAGGGCCGCGGGTGTCCGAGGAGGGCCCACAGCGTCCCCGCGTCCGTCGCGCGGTCGCCGCACTCGCCGAGCCCGGCGGCGGCGGCCGGGTGCGCGACCGGATCCGCGCACAGAGCCCGGTAGACGGGGAGCGGGTCGACGCCGCCCTGCCGCAGCACATAGCGCGCGCAGGCCCGTACGACGCCCGAGCGGTCGACGAGGAACGGCTCCGCGTCACCGTGCCGCCCGGCCCGCCGCAAGGCTGTCACCCCGGCCGCCCGCACCCGGGGAGCGCGGGCCGTCAGCAGCCGGTCCAGTACGGCGGCGGCGTCCGGCCCCGGAGCCGCGCCCGGCTTCACGGCGGCCTCCGCGCAGAGGTCCTGGAGCGTGACGTCACCGCAGGTCGCCGCCGTGGCGGCCAGCTCCATCGGGGTCAGCAGCCCGCGCTCCACCGCGATCCGGTACGCGAGTCTGTACGTCGCCCGGTCCGGGTGGCCGGTCAAAGCCAGCACCTCGGCCGCCGGTGCCTCGCGCAGCGCGTCCTCCAGCAGAGCGCGGGCGACGTCGCCCCGCTCCCGTCGCGACAGCCGCAGGATCAGCTCGGCCAGCGGGAACAGCGCGTCGCCGGGCAGTTCGGCGAGCAGCGCCCGGGCCCGTTCGCGTACCGGAGAGACCCAGTCCGCGCACCGCACCACCAGAAGCGGCCGCAGCTCGGGGGCGGTGCGAACCGCTTCCAGGGCCGCCTCCCGGACCCGCCCGTCCGGGTGGCACAGCGCGATGGCGGGCGGCGGTGGCGGCGGCGAGGCCGGGGGAGCGGCCCTCGAACCCGTACGTCCACGCAACCGGTCCAGCAGCGTCGGGACCGGCCGTTCCGGCTCCTCGGCAGGTCGGGACCGCAGCCACGGGCGATCGTGGAGCTCCCGTACGTCGGCGTCGAACGCCAGCCAGTCCTCGGCCGGCACGACGTCGAACACCTCGGCCGGTGCGGCACCCTCCCACACCCGCACCACGGCTCGCGTGGTCTCCCCGCCCCTGCCGTCCACCGCGGCCCTCCCCGAATCCCGTGCCGGCCCTCGATGCTAGAGGCATTCCGGACCGGAAGCGCCGGTATTTCCCCGCCATACGGCCAACGGCACCCCTCTGACCTGCCGCTTTGACAAACAATACGGAGGGCCGCATAGTTATACCCATCAGTGATTGCACCGTAAGGAGAAACCCGTGACCGAGCGCGTCGTACTCGCCTACTCGGGCGGCCTGGACACCTCCGTCGCCATCGGCTGGATCGCCGAGGAGACGGGCGCCGAGGTCATCGCCGTTGCCGTGGACGTCGGCCAGGGCGGCGAGGACCTGGACGTCATCCGCAAGCGCGCGCTCGCCTGCGGTGCCGTCGAAGCCGAGGTCGCGGACGCCAAGGACGAGTTCGCCGAGGAGTACTGCCTCCCGGCGATCAAGGCCAACGCCCTCTACATGGACCGCTACCCGCTGGTCTCGGCCCTCTCCCGGCCGACCATCGTCAAGCACCTCGTCGCCGCCGCCCACAAGCACAACGCCGGGATCGTCGCCCACGGCTGCACCGGCAAGGGCAACGACCAGGTCCGGTTCGAGGCCGGCATCTCCGCGCTCGGTCCCGACCTGAAGTGCATCGCCCCGGTCCGGGACTACGCGATGACCCGGGACAAGGCGATCGCCTTCTGCGAGGAGAAGAACCTCCCGATCGCGACCACCAAGAAGTCGCCGTACTCCATCGACCAGAACGTCTTCGGACGGGCCGTCGAGACGGGCTTCCTGGAGGACATCTGGAACGCGCCGATCGAGGACATCTACGAGTACACCGAGAACCCGGCCCTCCAGCGCGAGGCCGACGAGGTCGTCATCTCCTTCAAGGAGGGTGTGCCCGTCGCCATCGACGGCCGGCCCGTCACCGTCCTCCAGGCGATCCAGCAGCTCAACGAGCGGGCCGGCGCCCAGGGCATCGGCCGGATCGACATGGTCGAGGACCGGCTCGTGGGCATCAAGTCCCGTGAGGTGTACGAGGCGCCCGGCGCGATCGCGCTGATCACCGCCCACCAGGAGCTGGAGAACGTCACCGTCGAGCGCGAGCTGGCCCGCTACAAGCGGCAGGTCGAGCAGCGGTGGGGCGAGATGGTCTACGACGGCCTGTGGTTCTCCCCGCTGAAGCGGGCCCTCGACGGCTTCATCAACGAGGCCAACCAGCACGTCACCGGCGACATCCGGATGACCCTCCACGGCGGCCGCGCCGTCGTCACCGGCCGGAAGTCCGAGGAGTCGCTGTACGACTTCAACCTCGCCACCTACGACTCGGGCGACACCTTCGACCAGTCCAAGGCGCAGGGCTTCATCGAGATCTTCGGCCTCTCCTCGAAGATCGCCGCGAAGCGCGACCTCGCCTGACCCCTTCTCGTTGTACAGCCGCCTCCCCGTCGTCACGCGGCGGGGAGGCGGCCGCATATCCGCACCCTGCCTTCGCTTATGTCTTTGCCTGGGCCTTCGTTCTTGAGGAGCACGCAGTGAGCAGCAACAACGGTGACGTCCGGCTCTGGGGCGCGCGGTTCGCCGACGGACCGGCCGAGGCGCTGGCCAAGCTGTCCGCCTCCGTCCACTTCGACTGGCGGCTCGCCCCGTACGACATCGCCGGCTCCCGCGCCCACGCCCGTGTCCTGAACAAGGCGGGCCTGCTCACCGAGGACGAGCTGACCCGGATGCTCGCCGGGCTCGACCAGCTCGAAGCCGACGTCGCCGACGGCTCCTTCACCGGCACCATCGCCGACGAGGACGTCCACACCGCCCTGGAGCGCGGACTGCTGGAGCGCCTCGGCCCCGATCTCGGCGGCAAGCTGCGGGCCGGGCGGTCCCGGAACGACCAGATCGCCACGCTCTTCCGGATGTACCTGCGCGACCACGCCCGGACCATCGGCGGCCTGATCGCCGATCTCCAGAGCGCGCTGGTCGGCCTCGCCGAGGCCAACGCGGACGTCGCGATGCCGGGCCGGACCCACCTCCAGCACGCCCAGCCCGTCCTCTTCGCCCACCATGTGCTCGCCCATGTGCAGTCCTTGTCCCGGGACGCCGAGCGGCTGCGCCAGTGGGACGAGCGCACCGCCGTCTCCCCGTACGGCTCCGGGGCGCTCGCCGGATCCTCGCTCGGGCTCGACCCGCAGGCGGTCGCCGCCGACCTGGGCTTCGAGCACGGTTCGGTCGCCAACTCCATCGACGGCACCGCCTCGCGGGACTTCGTCGCGGAGTTCGCCTTCATCACCGCGATGATCGGCGTCAACCTCTCCCGGATCGCGGAGGAGGTCATCATCTGGAACACGAAGGAGTTCTCCTTCGTCACCCTCCACGACGCCTTCTCCACCGGCTCCTCGATCATGCCGCAGAAGAAGAACCCGGACATCGCGGAGCTGGCCCGGGGCAAGTCCGGCCGCCTCATCGGCAATCTGACCGGTCTCCTCGCCACGCTCAAGGCGCTCCCGCTCGCGTACAACCGGGACCTCCAGGAGGACAAGGAGCCCGTCTTCGACTCCTGCGACCAGCTGGAAGTCCTGCTGCCCGCGTTCACCGGCATGATGGCCACCCTCACCGTCAACCGCGAGCGCATGGAGGAGCTGGCCCCGGCCGGCTTCTCCCTCGCGACCGACATCGCGGAGTGGCTGGTCAAGCAGGGCGTCCCGTTCCGGGTGGCGCACGAGGTGGCCGGCGCCTGCGTCAAGGAGTGCGAGCAGCACGGCATCGAGCTGGACCAGCTCACCGACGAGCAATTCGCGAAGATCTCCGAGCACCTCACCCCCGAGGTCCGCACGGTCCTCAACGTGCGGGGCGCCCTCGCCTCCCGCGACGGCCGGGGCGGAACGGCCCCCTCCGCCGTCGCCGTACAGCTCGCCGAGGTGAAGGAAGACCTGGCCGCCCAGCACGCCTGGGCGACCGCCCGCCAGTAAGGGCAGCAGGTGGTGGCGGTGTCGTGAGAGGTCCACGGAGGGTGTCGCGAGCTACGTTCACCGGGGTAGGAGTAACCGAAACCGACCCCGAGGAGCCCGCGATGCCCTTCGCCGCCCTGGCCGCCGCGACGACCCCGACCGCCCACATCGGACTCGGCCTGGCCGCCGTGGGGAGGCCCGGCTACATCAACCTCCACCGGGACCGCGACCTGCCCGCCGACCGCGACCCCGACGCCCTGCGCGCCCGCACCCATGAACTCCTGGACGCGGCTTACGCGCAGGGCGTCCGGTACGTCGACACCGCCCGCTCCTACGGCCGCGCCGAGGAGTTCCTCGCCGAGTGGCTGGACGCCCGGCCCTCGTTCACCGACCTGGTCGTCGGCAGCAAGTGGGGCTACACCTACACCGCCGACTGGAGCGTCGAGGCCGAGGACCACGAGGTCAAGGACCACAGCCTCGCCACCTTCGAGCGCCAGTACGCCGAGACCCGCGAACTCCTCGGTGGCCGGCTCAGCCTCTACCAGGTCCACTCCGTCACCCCGGACAGCCCGGCGCTCACCGACAAGGAACTGCTCGACCGGCTCGCCGCCCTGGCCGCCGACGGCGTCACCGTCGGCCTTTCCACCAGCGGGCCGGCCCAGGCCGACGCGATCCGGGCCGCCCTCGCCGTCACGGTCGACGGCGAACCCCTCTTCCGTACGGTCCAGGCCACCTACAACGCCCTGGAGACCTCGGCCGCGCCCGCGCTCGCCGAGGCCCATGACGCCGGGCTCACCGTGATCGTCAAGGAGGGCATGGCCAACGGGCGGCTCGCCGGGGACGAGGCCCCCGCCGTGTTCCAGGAGATCGCCGCCGACGCGGGGGTGGGCGGCGACGCGGTGGCCCTGGCGCTCGTCCTGCACCAGCCCTGGGCGGGCGTCGTGCTCTCCGGCGCCGCCACGGCTGCCCAGCTCTCCGGCAATCTGCACGCCGCCGTCGTCGATCTGGACGACGAGCAGCGGGCGAGCCTCGACGCCCTGGTCGAGGAGCCGGAGGCGTACTGGCGGCACCGGGCCGGGCTGCCCTGGCACTGAAGCCTGCCCGCAGCGCCCGCCCGGACGGCCTCAGGGACTCGTGAGGATCACGAGTTCCCGGGTCGCCCGGGTCATCGCCACATAGCGGTCCACCGCCCCCCGGACGCCGGCGCCGAACGTTTCCGGGTCGACGAGCACGACCAGGTCGAACTCCAGGCCCTTCGACAGCTCCGGGGTCAGCGACCGCACCCGGGCCGTCGCCCGGAAGTCCGGGGCGCCGATGACACAGGCGGTCCCGTCCTCGTGCGCGGCGAGCCAGTCGGCGACGACGGTGTCCAGGTCGTCGACGCAGCCGTGGGCGACCGGGATGCCGCTGCTGCGAACGGAGACCGGCACATTGGCGTCCGGGAGCGCGTCCCGGACCACCGGTGCCGCCTCCGCCATGATCTCCTCCGGCGTGCGGTAGTTGACGGTCAGCGAGGCCAGGGTGATCCGGTCGAGACCGACCCGCTCAAGACGCTCCCGCCACGTCTCGGGGAACCCGTTCCGGGCCTGCGCCCGGTCCCCGACGACCGTGAAGCTCCGGGACGGGCAGCGCCGGATCAGCATCTGCCACTGGGCGTCGGTCAGTTCCTGGGCCTCGTCCACGACGATGTGCGCGAACGGCCCGGCCAGCAGGTCCGGTTCCACCCCGCTCGGCCGGTCGGCGGTGGCCAGGGACTCCCGCAGGTCCTCCCCGCGCAGCATCACGAGCGCCCCCTCGCCGTCCGTGTCCGCGTCGGCCAGCGTCTCGTCGGCGAGCAGGCTCTCGACGACCCGGTCCATCTGCTCCCGCTCGGCGGCGGCCGCCGCCTCGTGGCGGCGCCGGCGCCGGGACGCCTCCGGATCGCCGAGCCGCAGCCGTGCCGCGTCCAGGATCGGCAGGTCGGACTCCGTCCAGGCCTGCGCGTTTGACCGCCGCAGCCGCCGGACCTCCTCGGCGGTCAGCCAGGGGGCGCACTTGCGCAGATAGGCGGGTACGGACCAGAGGTCGGCGACCAGGTCGGCCGGCTCGATCAGCGGCCAGGCGCGGTCGAAGAGGGCGAAGAGCTCCCGGTTCTGCCGCAGCGAGGCGCGCAGTTGCTCCGCCGGGGCGTCGCCGTCGTGCTTGTCCACCAGGATCGTGAGCAGCTCCTCCCAGACCTGGTCGCGCGCCTCGTTGTGCGGCGTGCCCGGATCCGGCGCCCCGAACGCCGAGGCCCAGTCGGCGGCGCTCAGCCAGATGTCCGACCAGTGCGTCTCCACCCGTACGCCCTCGGAGGGCGGCTCCTCGTAGAACCGGACGGCCGGCTCGACCGCCTGCACCAGCTCCGCCGACGCCTTCAGCCGGGCCACCTCCGGATCGCTCTCGGGCCCCGCCGCCGCACCCTCGGCGACCAGGTCCCGCAGGGTGCACGTCTGCACCCCCTCCTCCCCGAGGCTCGGCAGGACATCGGCGACGTACCCGAGATAGGGCTCGTTGGGCCCGACGAACAGCACGCCCCCGCGACGGTGGCCCAGGCGCGGATCGGCGTACAGCAGATACGCGGACCGGTGCAGCGCGACGACGGTCTTCCCCGTGCCGGGCCCGCCGTCGACGACGAGCGCGCCCCGGGAACCCGCCCGGATGACGGCGTCCTGGTCGGCCTGGATGGTGCCCAGCACATCGCGCATCCGGGATGACCGGGTGGAGCCCAGACTGGCGATGAACGCGGACCGGTCGTCCAGCGCGGCATGCCCGGCCAGTCCCTCCGGGGCGAACACCTCGTCCCAGTAGTCGCCGACCCGGCCGCCGGTCCACCGGTAGCGGCGGCGGCTCACCAGGCCCATCGGGTCGCCGTGAGTGGCCCCGAAGAACGGCTCGGCGGCGGGGGAGCGCCAGTCGACCAGCAGCCGGCGGCCCGTGCTGTCGGTCAGGCCGAGCCGCCCCACGTACAGCGGCCCGGAGCCGTCCGCGGGGACCATGCGCCCGAGGCACAGGTCGAGCCCGAACCGGCGCAGGGTGCGCAGCCGGGCGGTCAGCCGGTGGATCTCCACGTCCCGGTCCATCGCGGCCCGGCTCGCCCCGCCGGGCGCCCGGCGCTCGGCCGCGAGCCGGTCGGTCAGCTCGGCGATCGACTGCTCCAGGCAGCGGGCGATGGCCGCGAAGTGCTGTTCGTCGTCGGCGATCAACGCCGGGTCGGCCTTGGGGGAGAGCCGGTCGGGGAGGTCGAACGCGCTGGTGGTCAGAGGTGTCACGTCGTCAGTTCCGATCTGCGGTGCTTACGGGGGCGGCGCCCCCGTCCCGGCTACGGCGGACGATTCTGCGGCATTCGGGGGGCCTTGCGGCAAGACCCCCCATGCGCTATAAGTTGAGAGTGGCCAGGAGAGGTTCTTCCTCCGGCCGCTTTTTTGTTTCCGCCTGCCGGGTCCGTTCCCCGGCCCCTCGCTGCCCCGCTGCCCCGCTGTGAGTCCGCACACTCTTCGGTGAGACGAAATTGTCTCACATGGGTTATGGTCGTCTCATGACATTCGACCGTGAGCAGGTGCTGCGCAGCGCCGCCGCCCTGCTGACCCGTAAATCGACCGCCACCATGGACGAGGTCGCCAAGGCGGCGGGTATCGGCCGGGCCACCCTCCACCGCCACTTCGCCGGGCGCGACGCCCTGGTGAAGGCGCTGGAGAACCTCGGCCTCCAGGAGTTCGAGGCGGCCCTGGACGCCGCCCGGCTCGACGAGGGCACCTCGGAGGAGGGGCTGCGCCGTCTCATCGCGGCCGTCGAGCCCAGCGCCGGGCTGATGTCCTTCCTCGTCAACGAGAACCAGCTCTTCGAGGGTGACGAGGTCAACGAGGGCTGGAGCCGGGCCGACGCCCGGGTCTCCGCCTACTTCCGCCGCGGCCAGGAACGCGGCGAGCTCCGTATCGACCTCACCCCCGCCTGGCTGACCGAGGCCCTCTACGGCCTCGTCGGCACCGGAGCCTGGTCCATCCAGGCGGGCCGGGTCGCCGCACAGGATTTCCAGTACATGATCGTCGAGCTGCTGCTCGGCGGAGCACGCCGGAGCGTGGAGCAATGATCAGCACCGAGAAGAACCCGGACACCACGGACGCGGTACGCCGTCCTGGGCGGTGGATCGCGCTCGCCGTCCTCGTCCTCGCCGTGCTGCTGGTGGCCGTGGACGCCACCGTCCTCGGTCTCGCCACCCCGTTCCTCAGCGAGGACCTGGAGCCCACCGGGACCCAGCTGCTCTGGATCGGTGACGTCTACTCCTTCGTCATCGCCGGCCTGCTCGTCTCGATGGGCAGCCTCGGCGACCGCATCGGCCGCAAGAAGCTGCTGCTGATCGGCGCCGTGGCGTTCGGCGCGGTCTCCGTGCTCAACGCGTACGCGACCACGCCCGAGATGATGATCGTGGCCCGGGCGCTCCTCGGTGTCGCGGGCGCCACTCTGATGCCGTCCACGCTCGCCCTGATCCGCAACCTCTTCCACGACCCGCGTGAGCGCAGCCTCGCCATCGGGATCTGGGGCGCCATGGCCTCGGCGGGCGCGGCGGTCGGCCCGGTCGTCGGCGGATTCCTGCTGGAGCACTTCTGGTGGGGCTCGGTCTTCCTCATCAACCTGCCCGTGATGGCCGTCCTCGTGGTCGTCGGCATCAAGCTGATCCCCGAGTCCAAGAACCCGGCCCCCGGCCCGTGGGACATGCTCAGCGTCGGGCTCTCCCTGGTCGGCATGATCGGTGTCGTGTACGCCATCAAGGAGACGGCCTCGCACGGAGTGGGCTGGGACTCGGCGGTGGCCGCCGTCGTCGGCGTCGCCGCGCTGATCTGGTTCGTCCGCAGGCAACTGCGGCTGCCCGCACCCCTGCTGGACATGCGTCTCTTCCACCACCGGGGCTTCTCCGGCGCGGTCCTCGCCGACCTGCTGACCATCCTCGGCCTGTCGGGCCTGGTCTTCTTCCTCTCCCAGTTCCTGCAACTGGTGCAGGGCCGCGGACCGCTGGAGGCCGGGCTCGCCGAACTGCCCGCCGCGATCGGCGCGGTGACCGCCGGTCTGCTGGCCGGATTCGCCGCCCGCCGCTTCTCGGTCCGCTCCGTCGTCTCGGGCGGCCTGGCCGCGGTCGGTCTCGCCCTGGGCAGTGTGACCCTGCTCGACCAGCACACCGACTATCCGCTGCTCGGCGCCATGCTGCTGGTCGTCGGCGTCGGCGCGGGCTTCTCCTTCACCGTCACCGCCGACGTGATCCTCTCCAGTGTCCCGACGGAGCAGGCGGGCTCCGCGTCCGCCGTCTCCGAGACCGCGTACGAGCTCGGGGCCGCCCTCGGGATCGCCCTGCTCGGCTCCATCGTCACCGGTGTCTACCGGGGCTTTCCGACCCCGGCCGGCGTCCCCGCCGACGTCGAGGCGGCCGCCCACGAGTCGCTGGGCGGGGCGGTCGAATCGGCCGCGGCGCTGCCCGCCGCCCAGGCGGGGCCGCTGGTCTCGGCGGCCCAGGAGGCGTTCGTCGACGGACTCCGGTCGGCCGCGGGCGTCGGCGCGGCGGTCCTGCTGGCGGCCGCCGTCGCCGCCTGGTTCCTGCTGCGGGGCCAGAAGCTGGAGGACGGCATCGAGCACCCGTAGGGCGCATGACGAAGGGCCCGCACCCCGGAGTGGGGTGCGGGCCCTTCGTCGTCCACGCGGCCTACCGGATCAGGCCGCCTTCGCCTTCGTCGCGTACATGTCCACGTACTCCTGGCCGGACAGCCGCATCACCTCGGCCATCACCGAGTCCGTCACCGCCCGCAGCACATAGCGGTCGCGGTCCATGCCCTCGTACCGGGAGAACTCCATCGGCTCGCCGAAGCGCACCGTGACCTTGCCCGGCCGGGGGAGACCCGCGCCGCCCGGCTGCAGCTTGTCCGTCCCGATCATCGCGAACGGGATCACCGGCGCGCCCGTCATCAGCGTCAGCCGCGCGATGCCCGTACGGCCCCGGTAGAGCCGGCCGTCGGGGGAGCGGGTGCCCTCGGGGTAGATCGCGAAGGCCTGCCCCTCCTCCAGCACCCGGCGGCCCGTCATCAGCGCCGCGACGCCGCCCCGGCCACCGTCCCGGTCCACCGGGATCATGCCGCAGCCGGTGAAGAACCAGGCCATCAGCCGGCCCTTGAGCCCCTTGCCCGTGACGTACTCGTCCTTGCCGATGTAGAACACCGGCCGGTCGACGCAGATCGGCATGACCATCGAGTCGATGAACGTCAGGTGGTTGCCCGCGAGGATCACCGGCCCGGTCCCGGGAATGTTCTCGGCGCCCTCCACCTGGGGGCGGAACATCAGGCGCAGAATCGGTCCGAGCACTGCCTTGATGACCGTGAGACGGGACAACGGTTCCTCCGGTGTCGTGGCCGGGCCGGCCGCGAGGGAGCGGGTCCCACGGGCGGTGGCCGGTGCCGACGGATGATGGTCGGTGCAGGTGAGGACGATACTCGCGGGTATGCGCTGATCGCACATCGGGTTCACGGAGCGGATACGCGGTGTTGACATGTGTTTCCGCCACGTTGGCCGAAGGTCCGTCCTCGGTTACGTCTCCCAGCCTACGATCGGGCCTCGCTCGACCGGTCCCGGACATCACCAAGCGAGGAGCATTCATGACGGAGCGTGCGCGGAAGACCCCCGGCCGGCGGACCCTTCTGGGCGCCGCGGTCCTCGGCACCGCGGCCCTCGGCCTGCCCGCCGCCGCCCAGGCCGCCGAGCGGGGCCGTGGCCACGGCACAGGCGGCCACGGGTCGCTGCGCGATCTGCCCGTACCCACGGTGATCGGCCACCGCGGGGCCAGTGGCTACCGCCCCGAGCACACCCTCGGCTCCTACCAGCTGGCCCTCGACATGGGCGCGCACATCGTCGAGCAGGACCTCGTGCCGACCAAGGACGGCCATCTCGTCTGCCGTCACGAGAACGACATCACCGGCACCACCGACGTCGCCGACCATCCCGAGTTCGCGGGCCGCAGGACGACCAAGAGCATCGACGGCGTCTCCTACACCGGCTGGTTCACCGAGGACTTCACCCTCGCCGAGCTCAAGACCCTGCGGGCCAAGGAGCGCATCCCGGGCAACCGTCCGGACAACACCCTCTACAACGGCCGGTGGACGGTCCCCACCTTCGAGGAGGTCCTGCGCTGGGCCGAGAAGGAGGGCCGCAAGCGCGGTGCGCCCGTCTGGCTGTACGTCGAGACCAAGCACCCCACCTACTTCCGGAAGCTCGGCCTCGGCCTGGAGGAGCCCCTCGCCCGGCTGCTGCGCCGGTACGGCCGGGACCGCAGGAACTCCCCGCTCATCCTCCAGTCCTTCGAGCCCGGCTCGGTCCAGCGCCTCGCACGGCTTGTCGACACCCCGCGCATCGTCCTGCTGTCCGGCCCCAAGGAGCGCCCCTGGGACTTCGTCGAGTCGGGGGACCCGCGCACGGTCGCCGATCTGGTGAAGCCCGCCGGGCTGAAGTGGATGGCCTCCTTCGCCCAGGGCATCGGCCCCACCCTCGACCTGGTCATCCCCAAGGATGCCTCGGGGCGACTGACCACCCCGACCACCCTGGTGCGGGACGCGCACGCCAAGGGCCTGCTGCTCCACCCGTACACGCTGCGCAACGAGAACAGCTTCCTGCCCGCCGACTTCCGGCGCGGCACCGACCCCAACGCCTACGGGGACGTGTTCGGCGCCTGCGCGGCCTACTTCGCCACCGGCATCGACGGCATCTTCGCCGACCACCCGGACACGGCGCTGCTCGCCGCGGCGGACCACGCGGGACGCTGACGCGGCGGCGCGCCTCCCTTACGGGCTGCTTCGCCCGGGGGCTCGTACGCGAGGCGCGCCGTCAGCCGTACGCCCCCGCATGCCCCGGTCGGGTGGTGCGGAGCGGCCGGAGCAACCGGCCGCCCCCACCGGCACGTCCGCCGGGGCATGACGCTTCTCGATCATGACCTCGACCCCGGCCCCGCCACCGCCCTCGTCGTCCGCGCCCTGCAACCCCTGGTGCGCGCGGAGGCGAGGGCCGAGGCCCCGGCCGCCGGGGTCGACCCCGCCGACCTCGAACAGAGCGTCTGGGTGCGGCTGCTGGAGCGCCCGGCCGCCGCCGGACCGCCCGCCGACGCCGCCCGCTGGGTCCGCGACACCGTACGGGCCGAGGCCCGCCGGGGCCGCCGCACGGTCCGGCGCGAACGCCCGTACGCCGGAACGGAACCCGTCGCCGGGCCGGCCGACTGCCCGGAACGCGCCGCGCTCGGGGCCGCCGAACGCCGGGCGTTGCGCTCCGCGATGGCCCGGCTGCCCGGACGCTGCCCCAGGCTGCTGGAGGCGTTACTCGACCCCGGCGACCCGACCTACCGGGAAATCGCAGGGGAGTTGGGTATGTCACAGGGGAGTTTGGGTCCGATCCGTTCCCGTTGCCTTGGATGTCTGCGCAGAATGCTGGCTGCGGAGGTTGTCGCCCCATCCGTGCGGGGATAGGGAGCGGTAGGCAACCGGCGGACAGGTGAGCGGGAGGCGTGCACACATGGGCATGAGCGTGACCATCTCGGCGGCGACGGCACAGGACGTCGAGCAGATCTTCAGACTTCAGTACCTCTGCTTCCAGCGCGAGGCCGAGCTGTACGACAACTACCGGATCGACCCGCTCGTCCAGACCCTTGACTCACTGCGCGCCGAAGTCGCCGACGACCTGGTGTTCGTGGCCCGGCTCGGGGACGAAGTCGTCGGCGCGGTCCGAGGATTCACCGACCCCGACGGCACGGGCCTGATCGGCAAGCTCTGCGTCCACCCCCGGCTACAGGGCCACGGCCTCGGCGCCCGGCTGCTGCTGGCCGCCGAGTCCGCCCTGACCGCCGAGCGGGCGGCGACCCGCTTCCGGCTGCACAGCGGCCACCGCAGCGAGAGCAATCTGCGGCTCTACCGGAAGGCCGGATACGCCCAGGTGGGGGCCGTCACCGGAGCCGACGGCGTACAGATGGTCCTGCTGGAGAAGGACGCCGCCGACCGGGACTTCGTGGCCAGCGCCTGACCGGAACGCCGCGCGAGGTCGGGCGGAACGGGGCCGGTTACAGCGGCAGGCCTCGGACCGCCACCGTCTTCGCGCGGCGCAGCCAGATCATCCCGGTGACCGGCAGGATCACCGGGATGAAGAGGTAGCCCATCCCGAAGTCCGACCACACCGTCGCGTCCGGGAACGCGGCAGGCTCGGCCAGCGTCCACGCGCCGACGACCAGCACGCCCAGCAGCTCCGCCGCGCAGCACACCAGCGCCGCCCTCCGGGCCTTCTCCCCGCCACGCACCAGCGAGTACGTGATGAAGCCGTACACAACGGCCGCGACGGCCGAGAGCACGTACGCCAGCGGCGCCCGGTCGAAGTCCATGATCATCTGAACGATCGAGCGCGAGGCCGCCGCGACCGTGAACACCCCGTAGAACCAGACCAGAACCCTGCCCGGTCCGGTGCCCAGCTCGAAGGCCGGCTTCGGGGCCGTGGCCACCTCGGGGCGGTCGGCGTCGCTCACGTCAGTTTCCCCAGATGTCATAGAGCCGGACTTCCAGAACCGCCAGCACGACCGCGCCCGCCGCCACCGTGACCGAGCCCCAGCGGGTCCGCTCGGTCAACGACAGGAATCCGGCCGCGGGCACCGCCGCGAACGAGCCGATCAGATAGGCGATGAACACCGCCATGCCCTGCTCCGGCCGCTCCCCGCGCGCCAGCTGTACGACGCCCACCACCAACTGGGCCAGCGCCAGCACGGAGACGACCGCCATCCCGATGAAATGCCAGTCCTTCGTCGGCTGGTCCCGGTAGGCGGCGTGTCCGCACCAGGCGGCGAGGGCGAGCGCGGTCACGGCGACCGCGACCGTCAGGGCGTCAAGCATGAGTCGAGGGTATTACGGACGGAACGCCCGCCCGCGTGCGGCCCCGGCCACCGCGCGGGCGGCTGCCGCCCCGGCGGCGCGAGGGTGGCCTTGAACACAACCGGCGGTCGAGGTTCCGCTCCCCGAGGGGGTGGGTGCCACCGGATACACCCCCGAATCATGCCCGTCATCGCAGGTCACAGGGCTTATGTGCAGAGCCGGGCGGTCGAATCGGAAGGTGAGCTTCCGGCCATCCAGGACTGTCCGCTATGCGGACAACCGGGATCACGGCGACCTCACGTCTGTTTTACTGGGGCCCATGACCACGACGAGCAGCCGCACCCTTGCGACCGAGGCGATCAGCACGCCCGGTGCTCGTTGTATGTGTCGAATGCGCGCCTTCTGAGGGCCCCCGCCTGAGCCTCGCGCCCCGAAGCGAGACCGAGCCTGTGCCGTTCGCAGTCCACGGAACGAGCCTGCCCACGCATGCGCTGACCCCCGGCCGATCGCCGCCCGAAGCCGTGCCGAGACGTACCCCGGCCCACAGCCCGAAACAGTCTCCTCGACGAATGCCCCGTGCCCGGCGGACACCGCGCCGCGCACTCGACAGTGACGGAAACCCCCTGTGATCACCACGACGGGCCTCACGAAGGTCTACCAGTCGCGCGACCGTGAGGTCACCGCACTCGACGGCGTCGACCTGCACGTCCGCGAAGGCGAGGTGTACGGCGTCATCGGACAGAGCGGCGCCGGCAAGTCCTCCCTCATCCGCTGCGTCAACCTCCTGGAACGCCCCACCTCCGGCACCGTGACGGTGGCCGGCCAGGATCTCACCGCCCTCGCCGGCCGCGGTCGGCGGGCGAGCGCCGAGCTGCGCCGGGCGCGCACCCGCATCGGCATGGTCTTCCAGCACTTCAATCTGCTGGACTCCCGCACCGTCCTGGACAACATCGAACTCCCGCTGGAAATCCTCGGCGTCTCCGGCCAGGCGCGCACCCGCAAGGCCAAGGAGCTGCTCGACCTGGTCGGCCTCGCCGACAAGGCGAAGTCCTACCCCGGACAGCTCTCCGGCGGCCAGAAGCAGCGCGTGGGCATAGCCCGCGCCCTCGCGGGCGACCCCCAGGTGCTGCTCTCCGACGAGGCGACCTCCGCGCTCGACCCCGAGACCACCCGCTCCATCCTCCAGCTGCTGCGCGACCTCAACCAGCAGCTCGGCCTCACCGTCCTGCTCATCACCCACGAGATGGACGTCGTCAAGACCATCTGCGACTCCGCGGCGCTCATGCAGCGCGGCAGGATCGTCGAGTCCGGGACCGTCGGCGAACTCCTCGCCACCCCCGGCTCCGAACTGGCCCAGGAGCTGTTCCCGGTCGGCGGCACCGCATCCGGCCCGGACCGCACGGTCGTCGACGTCACCTTCCAGGGGGAGTCGGCCTCCCAGCCGGTCATCTCCCAGCTCTCGCGGACGTACAACATCGACATCTCGATCCTCGGCGCCGCGATGGACACCGTCGGCGGCAAGCAGATCGGCCGGATGCGCATCGAACTGCCCGGCCGGTTCGAGGAGAACGTCGTCCCCATCGGCTTCCTGCGCGAACAGGGCCTCCAGGCCGAGGTCGTCGACGGCGAGAGCGCCGCGACCGCCGCGACCCCCCTCGTACCGGAGCAGACGCCCGCCGCGATCACCAAGGAGGTCGTCAAGTGACCTGGTCCGAAATGCAGCCCCTGCTGACCCAGGGCACCTACGACACCCTCTACATGGTGCTGTGGTCCGCCCTGGTCACCGTTGTCGGCGGACTGCCGCTCGGTGTTCTGCTGGTCCTCACCGACAAGGGCGGACTGCTCCAGAACACCGTGGTGAACAAGGTCATCGGCGTGATCGTGAACATCGGCCGCTCGCTGCCGTTCATCATCCTGCTGATCGCCCTGATCCCCTTCACCACCTGGGTCGTCGGCACCTTCATCGGCCCCACCGCGATGATCGTGCCGCTCGCCGTCGGCGCCATCCCGTTCTTCGCCCGGCTCGTCGAGACGGCGATCCGGGAGGTCGACCACGGGCTCGTCGAAGCGGTCCAGTCGATGGGCGGCTCCATCCCCACGATCGTCCGCAAGGTGCTCCTCCCGCAGGCCCTGCCCTCGCTCGTCTCGGGCGTCACCACCACCCTCATCGTGCTCATCGGCTACTCCGCGATGGCCGGCGCGGTCGGCGGCGAAGGGCTCGGCTCCAAGGCCGTCACCTACGGATTCCAGCGCTTCGACAACCAGTTCATGCTGATCACCGTCGCGCTGCTGATCGTCATCGTCACCGTGATCCAGCTGATCGGCGACCTCACCGTCCGGCTGCTGGCCCGCCGCGGCCGCACCGCTTCCTGAGGCACCCCAGAACTTTCCGTCCCCACCGAGCCCGAACTCCTTGTCCGGGCGCACCACCACAAGAAAGAGGCACTTTTCGTGCGCAAGAACATCAAGATCACCGCGGCTGCCGCCGCCACCGCCGCCCTCGCCTTCGGCCTCAGCGCCTGCGGTACGTCCTCCGACCCGGCGTCCAAGAGCGAGACCGGCGCGAACGCCGACACCTCCAAGGCCCTCGTCGTCGCCGCGTCCCCGACGCCGCACGCCGACATCCTGAACTTCGTCGAGAAGAACCTGGCGGACAAGGAGGGCCTCAAGCTGGAGGTCAAGGAGTTCACGGACTACGTCCTGCCGAACACCGCCACCCAGAACGGCCAGGTCGACGCCAACTTCTTCCAGCACAAGCCCTACCTGGACGACTTCAACGCCAAGCAGAAGACCACCATCGTGCCGGTGGTCAATGTCCACCTGGAGCCGCTCGGCCTCTACTCCAACAAGGTCAAGGACCTCAAGGACATCAAGGCCGGGCAGACCATAGCCGTCCCCAATGACACCACCAACGGCGGCCGCGCCCTCCAGCTGCTCGCCGAGAACGGCCTCATCACCCTCAAGGACGGCGTCGGCACCAGCGCCAAGCTGAGCGACATCACCGACAAGAAGGGCCTGGAGTTCAAGGAGTTGGAGGCCGCCACCGTGCCCCGCGCCCTGAACGACGTGGACGCCGCCGTCATCAACGGCAACTACGCCATCGAGGCCAAGCTCGAGCCCGGCAAGGACTCCATCGCCCTGGAGAAGGCCGAGGGCAACCCGTACGCCAACTTCCTGGCCGTCAAGGAGGGCAACGAGAAGGACCCGCGCGTCGAGAAGCTCGCCAAGCTCCTCAACTCCGACGAGGTCAAGAAGTTCATCGAGGACACCTACCAGGGCTCGATCGTCCCGGCCTTCGGCGCCCCCGCCAAGTCCTGACCCCCGCCCGGCACTTGCCGACGGAGCCCCGCACCTCCGGGGCGGGGGG
>NZ_QWFA01000439.1 GCF_003501885.1 Streptomyces globisporus | reverse complement strand
CGTCGCCCTGCTCCGTCGCCTCGCCGCTGCTGGTGTGCGGGCCGGCGTCAGCGAGATGACCCGTCACCAGCGGGGAGACGGCCGGTGACCCGAAACCGACGCCGGAACAACCCGACCGCGCCCGCCGTGACCGCCGCCGACCGCCCGGACCCGGACCTGTCCTTCACCGCGTTCCACCAGATGAACCGGGCCAGCTACGTCCGCTACGCCGAGACCTACCTCCGCCACCGCCAGGACGCCGAAGAAGCCATCGACAGCGCCTTCGAGCACCTCCTGCGCACCTGGGACCAGGTCCTCCTCACGGAGAACCCCGCCGCCTACGCCTGGACCACCATGCGGAACAAGGTCATCGACCACGCCCGCGCCCGCACCCGACGGCCCCCGCTGATCGACGAAGCCGCCTTCAACACCGTCGCGCTGCGCGACGCAGTCGACCCGATCGGCCAGATCACCGAATCCCTCGCCCTCTTCCGCGCCCTGCGCCAGCTCACCGACCGGCAGCAGGACGTCATGGTGATGACCTACCTCCAGGGCATGAACGCCCCCGAGGCCGCAGCCGTACTCGGAATGACCAGCGCCACCGTCCGCTCCACGGTCCGTCACTCCCTGCGCCGCCTGCGGGAGATCCTCGGACCCGACCGCACCATGGAAGGACAGCGATGACCCCGCACATCGACGAATTCCTCTCCCGCGCCCGCCTCGTCTCCGCCCCCTACACCCAGGCCGACATCGACGCCGCCGAAGCCCGCATCCTCGCCCGCCTCCACACCCCCGGCC
>NZ_QWFA01000438.1 GCF_003501885.1 Streptomyces globisporus | reverse complement strand
CAAAGCAACAATGCTGAATCAAAATCCGGTGCGACTTCGGTCGTACAAGTGATAGCTGGATAAGCTATAAAGAGCACACGGAGGATGCCTAGGCACCAGGAGCCGAAGAAGGACGTGGCGAACAACGATAACGCCTCGGGGAGCCGTAAGCAGGCATTGATCCGGGGATGTCCGAATGGGGGAACCCGCGTGAGGTAATACTCACGTACCATGCAGTGAATACATAGCTGCATAGGAGGCATACGAGGGGAACTGAAACATCTAAGTACCCTCAGGAAAAGAAAACAAAAGTGATTCCGTCAGTAGCGGCGAGCGAAAGCGGATTAGCCCAAACCAAGGAGCTTGCTCCTTGGGGTTGTAGGACGCCGTCATGGGTGCAGCAGGTTAGGCGAACAGGTCTGGAAAGGCCGGCCATAGAGGGTAAAAGCCCCGTAACCAAAAGTCTGCGAACACCCTAGGCGTATCCTGAGTAGGGCGGGACACGTGAAACCCCGTCTGAATCCGGCAGGACCATCTGCCAAGGCTAAATACTCCCTGGTGACCGATAGTGAAGCAGTACCGTGAGGGAAAGGTGAAAAGAACCGCGGGAGCGGAGTGAAAAAGAACCTGAAACCGTGTGCTTACAAGAAGTCAGAGCCCGTTAACGGGTGATGGCGTGCCTTTTGTAGAATGAACCGGCGAGTTACGTTTGCAAGCAAGGTTAAGGTGAGAAGCCGTAGCCGCAGCGAAAGCGAGTCTGAATAGGGCGAAATAGTTTGTAGGCGTAGACCCGAAACCGTGTGATCTACCCCTGTCCAGGGTGAAGG
>NZ_QWFA01000437.1 GCF_003501885.1 Streptomyces globisporus | reverse complement strand
CGGTACGCGGCTCCGGCCCTGTTGGAGGGGGCGGCGGGGCAGGGCGGGGGTGCGCGATGACCGCGCCGGGGCGGTGCGGGAGCGGCGACGTGGCCCTCGCCGTGCCGGGGGCGGGCGGGGAGCCGTCGGCCCGGACAGCCGCCGCAGAGGCCACCGCCCTGGAGGCCCTTCGGGTGCCGGACGCGTTGTCGGCCCGGGCGCCGGCCGAGCAGCGCGGGGCGGGGCGTGACGACGTACGGCTGCTCGTGTCCCGGGGGCGGACGGTCGCGCACCACGCGTTCCGGGAGCTGCCCGAGCAGTTGCGGGCCGGGGACGTGCTGGTGGTGAACACGTCCACGACGTTGCCCGCCGCGGTGAACGGGCGCGTCGGCGGGGAGCGGGTCGTCGTGCACTTCTCGACGCGGGGTGCGGACGGGCGGTGGGCGGTGGAACTGCGGGCGCCCAGGGGTGCGGGTGCCACCGGGCCGCGGCCGGGTGGTCCGGCGGGGGCGGTGGTGC
>NZ_QWFA01000436.1 GCF_003501885.1 Streptomyces globisporus | reverse complement strand
CCGTAAGGCTGGGCTGTGATGGGGCGGGAAATTTTAGTACCGAAGGTCATGAGTTCAGGCTGCCAAGAAAAGCCTCTAGCCAGGGAGAAGGTGCCCGTACCGCAAACCGACACAGGTAGGCGAGCAGAGCATGCTAAGGCGCTCGGAAGAACTCTCGTTAAGGAACTCGGCAAAATGACCCCGTAACTTCGGGAGAAGGGGTGCCTCGGTAGGGTGAATAGCCCGAGGGGGCCGCAGTGAAAAGGCCCAAGCGACTGTTTAGCAAAAACACAGGTCTGTGCGAAGCCGCAAGGCGAAGTATACGGGCTGACGCCTGCCCGGTGCTGGAAGGTTAAGGGGAGCGGTTAGGGGCAACCCGAAGCTGTGAACCGAAGCCCCAGTAAACGGCGGCCGTAACTATAACGGTCCTAAGGTAGCGAAATTCCTTGTCGGGTAAATTCTGACCCGCACGAATGGCGTAACGACTTGGGCGCTGTCTCGACGAGAGATCCGGTGAAATTTTAATA
>NZ_QWFA01000435.1 GCF_003501885.1 Streptomyces globisporus | reverse complement strand
CCATAATGACGCCCGTATAGCCCGGATCTCTTTCCGCAAGCATCGCCTTGGTTAAAGTAGATTTTCCTACGCCGGTAGGTCCGGCGATAATAATGTTACAATGTGTTTTTGAAAGACCTTTAACGACGTTCACGCCTTCGATAGGAAGTGTTTTCCGCTTGGGTATGGTTAAGTCCTCTACTCGAACTGCATCGATCAAAAATCTCCGGAACGTGATCACGTTTTGTTTTACCCTCGGACTAATAAGGATTGCAATCCGTTCTCCCGTATATAAATCAACTTCCAAACTGTTATTGTAAGTGTTAAGAATCGCATCTTCCTTTTGCATTGCCAATGAACGGATGATTTTATCAACCTGCTCTTCCGATCGGAATCGCATATCCTTCATCAACTTGTTTCTTCCGTCAATCTTCATATACACTTTTTTACCGATGACCTGCAGCGCATAACTATCTGGAAACTTAATCCAAGCGGCTAATACGTTAAAACCGTAAATTTCATGGAACATGGC
>NZ_QWFA01000434.1 GCF_003501885.1 Streptomyces globisporus | reverse complement strand
GGCGGCCGACGGTGCGGGGGCGGGGCCCGGAGCCCGGTCCGGGCTCGAGCGCGTCACGGCGGACGGAAGGTCACCGAGCAGCGGAGCGCCGCCGCCGATCCGGGCGGTCGGTGGCAGCGAGGGGAGCGGCGCACCGATCCCGCCGCGCACCCGGGCGGAAGTGTTCGGCCCCGGGGCCGCTGCTCGCTGCACCGCGGGGGAGGGCTCGGAGGGCCTCGACGACGGTTGACGCCGTGCCGGGGCCTCGGCCGGACCGGAGGACGAAGGCGTGGGCTTCGCGGGGGCCGTGGGTGTCGCGGCCGAAGGGCTCAGCGGGTTCTGCGGGGTCGGCGGCTCCGACGTCCGGCGCTGGAGCACCGGCATGGCCGCAGCCGCCGGCGGCACGGCTCCGGGAGCGGACGGGACGACCCCGGTCGGCCCGTCGGCCCCGGCCGGCCTTGCCCCGGTCGGCATTTCGCGCAGCGGCTTGCCCAGGGCCGGGCGTACGGCTTCGGGGGCGGGCCTGTCGGGGGCGGAGCGGAGGCCGGA
>NZ_QWFA01000433.1 GCF_003501885.1 Streptomyces globisporus | reverse complement strand
CGGCCAAGGGCCCGACGGCCCCGCACTCCCCGCTGACCTCGTACCCCGGCATCCCGGCACAGGGCTTCAACTCGGCGGACGCCATCGCCAAGCTGAAGGCCAAGGGCGTCCCGGCCTCCAAGCTGCTCCTCGGCATCGGCTTCTACGGCCGTGGCTGGACGGGCGTCACCCAGTCGGCTCCGGGCGGTACCGCCACCGGCCCGGCCGCCGGAATCGAGCCCGGCAACCAGTACTACAAGGTCCTCAAGACATCGTGCCCGGCCACCGGCACGGTCGGGGGCACGGCGTACGCCCACTGCGGGAACGACTGGTGGAGCTACGACACCCCGGCAACCGTCGGCACCAAGATGGCGTGGGCCAAGAGCCAGGGCCTGGGCGGCGCGTTCTTCTGGGAGTTCAACGGTGACACGACCAACGGCGAACTCGTGACGGCCATCAACAGCGGCCTCAAGTAACCCCCTGGTCCCCGGTACGCTCCTGGGCCCGCCCGCCCCGAACGGGAGCGGGCGGGCCCGTACGGTCGGATCAG
>NZ_QWFA01000432.1 GCF_003501885.1 Streptomyces globisporus | reverse complement strand
GGTGGCCTCCGGGTCCGCCGGGGGTGCTCCGGCGGGCAGGGTTCCGCGGCCGCGCGCCGAGGCCGGGGACGCGGTGGCCGAGCGCCCGCACGGCCGGGGTGCGGGCTACGGGGGTGAACCGGCGTGGACCGATGTCCCCGCCAGGGACGGCTCCGCCGAGCTCTTGCCCCGGGTGGCCCCCGGGGGCCGGGGCTCCGGTGCTTCCGAGGCCCCAGCCCGCCAGACGGGCGAGCCCTGCGAGCCGCACGAGCCCGCCGAGCCCTCATGGGCTGCCGGGCTTCACGGGCCCGCCGAGCCCTACGCGGGCACCGAGCCCTCCGGGATCGCCGAGCTTTCGGGGCCCTCCGGGCTCACCGGGACCGCCGAGCCCTCACGGGCGGCCGAGTCCCATGGGATCGCCGGGGGGCCCGAGCCCTCCGGGACCGCCGAGCCTTCATGGGCGGCCGAGACCAACGGGCCCGAGCTCTCCGGGCCCACCGAGTCCCACGGGCCCGCCGCGTCCTCCCGTGCCCGGGAGGCTGCCACCCCCACCC
>NZ_QWFA01000431.1 GCF_003501885.1 Streptomyces globisporus | reverse complement strand
GGCGGGAGGCGGGGGCGCGTCGTCCGCGCGTGGCTCGAAGTAGTCGTACTCGTCGAAGGCTTCCTCGGGCGCGGCGCGCAGCCGGTCGCGCTGGACGAGGAGGGATCCGGCCTGCACGAAGCGGAGCGGCAGGCCCTCGGACTCGAACCAGAGGTCGCCCGCCCAGTTCCGCTCCTCCTCGGTGAGGGGGCGCTCGACGACCTTCTCCAGCAGGGCCAGCGAGGCGCCGCGGCCGAGGCCCGCGAGGAGCACCTCCTCAAGGTGGGCGTCGACGCCGGGGGTGGTGTCGGTGGTGGCGGCGAGCAGGAAGGCGCACTCGGGGGTGGCGGCGAGCAGTTCGTCGAGGGCCGCTCCGCCGATCTCCAGGTCGTCGACGGTGACGACGGCGCCGATGGAGCGGACGAGCGCGAGCAGTTCGTCGCGGTCGGGGCGGTGGCCCGGGGCCTTGTAGACGGCGTCGAAGAGGGCGTGGAGCAGGTCGGTTCCGGTGCGGCCGCAGGAGCGGCAGCTGCGGGGCGGGCGGACCGGCGGGCACGGGGGGTGCGCCGGCGCGTTCATGGTCGGTGCGTTCGGCGGCGGTGCGGCGGACCGGGGCGTCGGGTCCTGAGCCGGGCGGAATCGCCTCGACCTCGCTGCCGTCGACGGGGTTGACCGTGAGCAGCAGGTCGCCCGCGGTCAGCTGGACGACACGGACCTGCTGCGGTGTCTGCGGGCCGAAGTCGGCGCCGCCGGAGTCGCGGGACGGCCGTCGGTGGCCGGGCTCGCCGCCGGAGCGGTCGTGGCCCTGCCCGTACTCATCGGGTGCCCGGTGTGTCGGGTCCATCGCAAAGTCCCCCAGACGCGTCGTGCGCGGTTGCCCCTCCCGGCCTCACACGCGCCCCGCTGTCGCTTCCGGTCCGGTGTCCGCC
>NZ_QWFA01000430.1 GCF_003501885.1 Streptomyces globisporus | reverse complement strand
CCCTTGAACTTAGTTGCCAGCATTCAGTTGGGCACTCTAAGTTGACTGCCGGTGACAAACCGGAGGAAGGTGGGGATGACGTCAAATCATCATGCCCCTTATGGCCTGGGCTACACACGTACTACAATGGCCGGTACAACGGGAGGCGAAGTCGCGAGATGGAGCGAATCCTTAGAAGCCGGTCTCAGTTCGGATTGCAGGCTGCAACTCGCCTGCATGAAGTCGGAATTGCTAGTAATCGCGGATCAGCATGCCGCGGTGAATACGTTCCCGGGTCTTGTACACACCGCCCGTCACACCACGAGAGTTTACAACACCCGAAGTCGGTGGGGTAACCGCAAGGAGCCAGCCGCCGAAGGTGGGGTAGATGATTGGGGTGAAGTCGTAACAAGGTAGCCGTATCGGAAGGTGCGGCTGGATCACCTCCTTTCTATGGAGTCCATGATGACTGTAGGTCATCGGACAAATCTACAGCAGCACCACTGCTGTAAAAGAAGCACTCACTTCGATGTTTAGTTTTGAAAGGCGCAATAG
>NZ_QWFA01000043.1 GCF_003501885.1 Streptomyces globisporus | reverse complement strand
GGGGGCGGGAGGGCGGGCGGCCGAGCCGTGGTAGTTTCGTATCTCCGAAGCAGGCGTTGTATGCTGCTCCGGTTGCCCGATGAGAGTCGGGACATTCCCCCGGTACCGCCACTTCAGTCCAACTGATCCCGGCGCGCCGGAATTCACTGTAAGTGCATCTGAAGTCTTTGGAGTGACCCGTGGCTGCCAACTGCGACGTTTGCGGCAAGGGGCCGAGCTTCGGCAACAGCGTTTCGTTCTCGCACCGCCGTACGTCTCGTCGCTGGAATCCCAACATCCAGCGCGTGCGTGCCGTGGTCGGTCGGACGCCGAAGCGGCTCAACGTCTGCACCTCGTGCATCAAGGCCGGCAAGGTCGCGCGCTGACGTCCCCGTCGTAGCGCAGCCTTCCGGTTGCCCAAAAAGCCGGTCCACCTCGGTGGACCGGCTTTTTGCTGTGCTCAGGAGGAGGTCTGCCCGGAAGAAGGGCGGGTCAGCCAGCCGTGGTCGACCGGGCCGATGCCGCCGCCGAGCGGGAAGCCGGCCTCGATCGCCCCGGTGACGTACGTCTTCGCGCCCTGGACCGCCGCGGGGACGTCCATCCCGAGCGCGAGGCCGGAGGCGATGGCGGAGGCCAGGGTGCAGCCGGTGCCGTGGGTGTGGCGGTTGTCGTGCCGGGGGGCGCGCAGCCAGTGTTCCGCGCTCCCGTCGGTGAGCAGGTCCACCGCCTCCCCGGGCAGGTGGCCGCCCTTGATGACGACCCAGCGCGGTCCGAAGCCGAGGATCTCCTCGGCGGCCCGGCGCATGCCGCTCTCGTCGGTGACCGTGACGCCTGTGAGCTGGGCGACCTCGTCGAGGTTCGGGGTGGCGACGGTGGCGACCGGCAGCAGCTTGGTGCGTACGGAGTCGAGGGCCTCGGCAGCGAGCAGCGCGTCCCCGTGCTTGGAGACGCCGACCGGGTCGACGACGACGGGGGCGTCGGTTCCGGCGAGGAGTTCGGCGACGGTCTCCACGAGGGCGGCGGAGGCGAGCATGCCGGTCTTCACGGCCTGGACGCCGATGTCGTCGACGACGCTGCGGTACTGGGCGCGTACGGCGTCCACCGGAAGCTCCCACGCGCCCTGGACGCCCAGGGAGTTCTGTGCGGTGACGGCGGTGAGCACGCTCATGCCGTGCACGCCGAGGGCGAGCATCGTCTTCAGGTCGGCCTGGATCCCCGCACCGCCGCCGGAGTCGGATCCGGCGACGGTGAGCACACGGGGCGGTACAGCGGTACGTATGGGCATACGCAGCAATCTAGTGGTCAGCCGCGCGGCTGGGTGTCCTCGATGGAGCCGAAGTGGTCCCAGCCGCCCTTGCTGGTCCAGGGCGCGCCGTCGACGGTGACCTGGGGCAGGGCGGAGGGGTTGAGGACCTCGCCGATCACCTTCCAGCGGGCGGGGAGCTTCACGTCGGGCGGGAAGGTCGCCACGATCGCGTGGTCCTCTCCCCCGGTCAGCACCCACTGGAGCGGGTCGACGCCGACGGCCTGGCCGATGTCGGACATCTGCGAGGGGATGTCGATGAGCCCGGAGCGCAGGTCGATGCGGCACTTGCTGGCCTCCGCGATGTGGCCGAGGTCGGCGACGAGGCCGTCGCTGACGTCGGTCATGGCGGTGGCGCCGAGCCCGGCGGCCGCGGGGCCCGCGTGGTACGGCGGTTCGGGGCGGCGGTGGGCCTCGACGAAGGCGCGGGGCGAGCGGAAGCCGCGGGAGAGCACCGCGTAACCGGCCGCCGACCAGCCGAGCCAGCCGGTGACCGCGACGACGTCGCCGGGGCGGGCGCCGCCCCGGGTGACCGGTTCGTGGTTGCGCAGGTCGCCGAGCGCGGTGATGGAGACGGTGATCGTGTCGCCGCCCACCACATCGCCGCCGACCACGGCCGCGCCCGCCACCTGGCATTCGTCGCGGAGCCCGTCCATCAGCTCGGCGGCCCAGGTGACGGGGAGGTCGGCGGGGACGACGAGGCCGAGGAGCAGCGCGGTGGGCACGGCGCCCATCGCCGCGATGTCGGCGAGGTTCTGGGCGGCCGCCTTGCGGCCGACGTCGTACGCCGTCGACCAGTCACGGCGGAAGTGCCGCCCTTCCAGCAGGATGTCCGTACTGGCCACGACCCTGCGGTCGGGGGCGGCCACGACCGCGGCGTCGTCGCCGGGCCCCAGCCGTACCGCCGGAGTGGTGGTGAGCCGGGACGTGAGCTCTCTGATGAGCCCGAACTCCCCCAACTCGCCCACGGTTCCCTTCACCGAGTCTCACCTCTCCTTTATCGCCCCGGACACCCGTCCGGGCCCCCGGTCGCGAGCCGTCTGTGCTGTCGGTACCGTCAAGAGATACGTCAACTTCTGCGCCCTGTACGCCACGCTGTGGACGTCATCCGGCCCGTAGGTCTCCCCGCGGCCCGCGGCAACGCGATAACGTGGCGTCCCTTTCCCCCACATGATCCTCGTGGCCGCCCTGGAGGTTCCGTGGTACAGGCGTACATCCTCATCCAGACCGAGGTGGGCAAGGCGTCGATCGTCGCCGAGACCATCTCCAAGATTCCGGGAGTCATCCAGGCAGAGGACGTCACCGGTCCGTACGACGTGATCGTGCGGGCCCAGGCAGACACGGTCGACGAGCTCGGCCGCATGGTGGTCGCCAAGGTGCAGCAGGTGGACGGCATCACACGGACTCTGACCTGCCCGGTCGTCCACCTCTGACCCCCGTCTAGGCTGGGCCGGTGACGTCATCCGCCCGCCGTGCCCCCCGCTCGATATTCCTCGGTCCGTCCGCTGCCGTGCTCGTGCTGGCCGCGGCGGGCTGTTCCCTCAGCGACGCCCGGCCCTCGGTCCCGGTTCCCACACCGTCCGCGGAGGCCGCCGCATACTGCGAGGCCCTGCACGAGGAACTGCCGGAGACCGTCCTCGAACTGGAACGCAGTGACCCGTCCCCCGATTCGGAGCTGACCGCCGCCTGGGGGGACGGGGCGATCGTACTGCGCTGCGGGGTCCCCCGGCCCGCGAAGATGGACGACCCTCAGTCGGAGGGCGTCGAGGCGGACGGGGTGAAGTGGATGCTGGAGCAGCCCGAGGGCTCCGGTCCGCGCTTCACCACCACGTACCGCAAGGCGTACGTCGAGGTCACGCTGGATTCGACGTACGCCCACGACATCACGCCGCTGGCCTCGTTCGCCGGCCCGGTCGCGAAGACGGTCCCGAGCCGGTTCTGAGTTCCCCCGCCGCTCGACTCAGCGCAGTCCGGTGGAGCGGGTCAGTGCGGCCTGGATCAGCCGGTCGACCAGTTCCGGGTAGCTCACGCCGCTCTCCTGCCACATGCGCGGGTACATGGAGATCGGGGTGAAGCCCGGCAGGGTGTTGATCTCGTTGATGACGAAGGTGCCGTCCTCCGTGAGGAAGAAGTCGGCGCGCACCAGGCCTTCGCAGGAGACCGCGTCGAAGGCGGCGACGGCGAGCCGCTGCACCTCGGCGGTCTGCTCCTCGGTGAGCGGCGCCGGCACCAGGCCCGTGGCCGAGTCGATGTACTTGGCCTCGAAGTCGTAGAAGTCGTGCGCGGTGACCGGCGGGATCTCGGCGGGCACGCTGGCGCGCGGGCCGTCCTCGAACTCCAGCACCCCGCACTCGATCTCCCGGCCGCGCAGCAGCGACTCGACGAGGAACTTCGGGTCGTGGCTGCGGGCCTCCTCGATCGCCGCGTCGAGGCCGGAAAGGTCGTCGACCTTGGTGATGCCCATCGAGGAGCCGCCGCGGGCGGGCTTGATGAACAGCGGCCAGCCGTGCTCGCCGGCGAAGTCCACGATCCGCTTGCGGGCGGCGGCGGGGTCGTTGTCCCACTCGCGGGGCCGGACGACCTCGTAGGGTCCGACGGGCAGCCCGAAGGAGATGAAGACGCGCTTCATGTACTCCTTGTCCTGGCCGACGGCGGAGGCCAGGACGCCCGCGCCGACGTAGGGCACACCGGAGAGTTCGAGAAGGCCCTGAAGGGTGCCGTCCTCGCCGTACGGGCCGTGCAGCACGGGGAAGACGACGTCGACCTCGCCCAGCGCCTTGGGCACCGCGCCGGGCTCGGTGTAGACGACCTCGCGGCTGCCGGGGTCCACGGAGAGAACGACGCTGCCCTCGGCGGACTCGGTGAGCCGGTCCACGTCGGGGACCTTGCGGTCGGTGATGGCCATGCGTTCGGGCTCGTCGGCGGTGAGCGCCCAGCGCCCGTCCGTCGTGATACCGATCGGCAGGACGTCGTACTTCGTCCGGTCGATGGCCTTCATGACGGCGCCGGCCGTGACGACCGAGATGCCGTGTTCGGAGCTGCGACCGCCGAACACGACGGCCACACGGGGTTTACGGCCGTGCGGCTCAGGGCTCTCGGCGCGCTCAGGGCTCTGGGGGAGGTTCTCGCTGCTCATATCGCGATGAGCGTACCTGCTGGTAAGGGCGGCGTCAGCGTCGCTCGGCCTTGGCGCTGCGCGACATCAGCTCCTTGACCGCGACGACCGGGGACTTGCCCTCGTGGACGATCGAGACGACGGTCTCGGTGATGGGCATGTCGACCCCGTGCCTGCGGGCCAGGTCGAGGACCGATTCGCAGGACTTGACGCCCTCGGCGGTCTGCTTGGTGACGGCGATCGTCTCCTGGAGCGTCATGCCGCGGCCGAGGTTGGTGCCGAAGGTGTGGTTCCGCGAGAGCGGCGAGGAGCAGGTGGCCACCAGGTCGCCCAGGCCGGCGAGGCCGGAGAACGTCAACGGGTCCGCGCCCATGGCCAGGCCCAGCCGGGTGGTCTCGGCGAGGCCCCGGGTGATGAGGGAGCCCTTGGTGTTGTCGCCGAGACCCATGCCGTCCGCGATGCCGACGGCGAGGCCGATGACGTTCTTCACGGCACCGCCGAGCTCGCAGCCCACCACGTCGGTGTTGGTGTACGGGCGGAAGTACGCGGTGTGGCAGGCGACCTGGAGGCGCTGGGCGACGGACTCGTCGGAGCAGGCGACGACGGCAGCCGCGGGGCGGCGCTCCGCGATCTCCTTGGCGAGGTTGGGGCCCGAGACGACGGCGATGCGGTCGGCGGAGACCTTGGTGACGTCCGCGATCACCTCGCTCATCAGCTCGGCGGTGCCCAGCTCGACGCCCTTCATCAGGGAGACCAGGACGGTGTCCGGCCCCAGGTGCGGGGCCCAGTCGGCGAGGTTGGCGCGCAGCGTCTGGGAGGGCACGACGAGGAAGGCGAACTCCGCGCCGCGCAGGGCCTCGGCGGCGTCGGTGGTGGCGCGGATGGAGTCGGGGAGCGCGATGCCCGGGAGGTAGTCCGGGTTGGTGTGCGTGGTGTTGATGGCCTCGGCGACCTCGGCGCGACGGCCCCAGAGGGTGACGTCGCAGCCCGCGTCGGCGAGGATCACGGCGAAGGCCGTACCCCATGAGCCGGTTCCGAAGACGGCTGCTTTTACGGGGTGCGTCACGTGGGTCCCTTTCCCTGGGCCCTGCGCCGTTGTTCAGCACGGGCTTTGCGGTGATCGTAGAGCTCGGCGGGCGCCTTCTCGCCGCGCAGGTCCTCCAGCTGGCGGGTGACCGCCGCCATGATGGCCTCGGTCGCCTCGCGCAGCACCTCGGGCGTCGGCTCCAGGCCGTGGAAGCGGCTGAGGTCGACGGGCGGTCCGGCCTGCACCTGGAGCGTCTTGCGGGGGAAGAGCCGGAACTTGTGCTCCTTGGCGTACGGCGGCATCGCGAGGTTGGCGCCCCACTGGGCGACGGGGATGACGGGCGCCTTGGTCATCAGGGCGACCCGGGCGGCCCCGGTCTTCCCGGCCATCGGCCACATGTCGGGGTCCCGGGTGAGGGTGCCCTCGGGGTAGAAGGCGACGCACTCGCCACGCTCGATGGCCTCCACGGCGGCCCGGAAGGCGTCGAGGGCGTTGGTGGTCTCGCGGTAGACGGGGATCTGGCCGGTGCCGCGCAGCATCATCCCGACGAACGGGGTGCGGAAGAGGCCGGCCTTCGCCAGGAGCCGGGGCACCCGCCCGGTGTTGTACTGGAAGTGGCCGTAGGAGAGCGGGTCCAGATAGGAGTTGTGATTGACGGCGGTGATGAATCCGCCGTCGGCCGGAATGTTCTCCATCCCCCGCCAGTCGCGCTTGAACAGAACCACCAGTGGCGGCTTGGCGATGACCGCCGCCAGGCGGTACCAGAAGCCGATTCTGCGGCGGGACACTTTGGATACCTTCCTTAAGGATTTCAACCTGCTGCCTGGCTACTGACGGTCAAGTCTCGCCCCAGACCCCTGCTCTGTCGAGAACACCGTACGCCTCACGTTCGGCGGCGGGCCCCCGGGTTGTCGTACCGGCAGGCGAGAATAAGTCCTGACGCGTACGGAGGGGGAGATCGCCACGAACACCGATCCGGCCGGGACCTGGTCCCTGGTCGTTCCGCTGAAGCCGCTCGCCCGGGCCAAGAGCCGCCTGGGACGGGCGGCGGGCGAGGAAGCGCGGCCCCTGCTGGCCCTGGCGTTCGCCCAGGACACGGTGGCCGCGGCGCTGGCCTGTTCCCGGGTGCGGGATGTGGTGGTCGTCACGGACGACGCCGTGGCCGCGGCGGCCCTTTCCGCGCTCGGGGCGCGGATCGTGCCGGACGCTCCGGGGGCCGGGCTCAACGCGGCGCTCGCGCACGGAGCGCGCTCGGCGCGGGCCCTGCGGCCCGCCGCCGCGGTGGCCGCGCTCAACGCGGATCTGCCGGCGCTGCGCAGCGCTGAATTGGCGCGGGTGCTCGATTTTGCCTCCGCTTTTCCCAGCGCTTTTCTCCGGGACGCGGCGGGAATCGGAACGACATTTCTGGCCGCTACGAGCGGTGCGGAATTCCGCCCGGCTTTCGGTGGTCCGTCCGGGTCCCGGCATCTGGCGTCGGGGGCGGTGGAAATAGCGCTGTCCGGTGTCGACTCGGTGCGCCGGGACGTGGATACCGGCGAGGACCTGCGGGTCGCCCTGGCCCTGGGGGTGGGGCCGCACACGGCGCGGCTCCAGGCCGTGCCCGCCTTCGCCCGCGACCGATAGGCTGCCGCCCATGCAGGCGACCTCGTACACGTACGACCCCGAGACCCGTGGCGGCAGTGTGCTGCTGGACGACGGCACCCCGGTGGAGTTCGACGCCGCGGCCTTCGACGCGGGCGGTCTGCTGCTGCTGCGCCCGGGGCAGCGCGTGCGGATCGAGGGCGAGGGCGAGGGGGCGGCCCTGCGGATCACGCTGGTGACGCTGCAGACGTTCTGATCCCGCTCCCGGTCTTGCGGTCCGGCGTTCCGGCCGGGCCCGGTTGGGCCGAACGGGGCCCGGACAGCCCGCGGGCCGGGCTCCCCCGGAGGGGAGCCCGGCCCGGCGCGTCGTGAGGAGCGAGCGGGTGCCCGGGGCTCACTTCTTGCGTGCGGTGGCCTTCTTGGCCGTGGTCTTGCGCGCCGTGGTCTTCTTCGCGGGCGCCTTCTTCGCCGTGGCCTTCTTGGCGGGCGCGGTCTTCTTGGCGGTGGCCGTGGCCTTCTTGGCCGGGGTCGCCTTCTTCGCGGCCGCGGACGTCTTCTTCGCCGTCGCGGTCGTCTTCTTGGCGGTGGTCTTCTTCGCGGCGGTGGTCTTCGCCGGAGTCGCCTTCTTGGCGGTGGCCTTCTTCGCGGTGGCCTTCTTCGCGGCCGACTTCTTGGCGGCGGCGGCCTTCACCGTCGTACGGGCGGCGGAAGAACCGCCCGAGAGGCTGCCCTTGGGGGCCTTCTTGACGGCCACGTCGTTCTTGGGGAGCTTCTTCGAGCCGCTCACCAGGTCCTTGAAGCCCTGACCCGCGCGGAAGCGGGGCACCGAGGTCTTCTTGACCCGGACGCGCTCACCCGTCTGCGGGTTGCGGGCGTACCGGGCGGGGCGGTCGACCTTCTCGAACGAGCCGAAGCCGGTGACCGAGACACGGTCCCCGGCGACCACCGCACGGACGATCGCGTCGAGTACCGCGTCGACGGCGTCCGCGGCCTGCTGACGGCCGCCGACCTTGTCGGCAATCGCTTCTACGAGCTGCGCCTTGTTCACGTCTTCCCCTTCGGAGACATTGCCAGAACGAAAGTGTTCAAGCTTTTTCGCACGTTAGGCAGATATATACCGCAAATCAAACACGAAACGGGCTAATCACCCTAGTGCCGCAACGAAGTCGACCGATGCGCAGTTCCACGTGTCAGTCACCTTCGGGGAATCGGCCCTCATCGAGGTCCTTCATCAACCGGTCCAGACGCCTTGCCGCGTCCGGGAGATCGTGCTTCGCCGCGGCCGTGACGACCAGCAGCTTCCGGGTCAGCGCCATCCGTACGCCCTCCGGGACTTGCAGTGCACGCACCTTCGCGTGCGCTTCCTTCAATCGGTCGGCGACTTGGCCATAGAGCTTGAGTTGGCTGTCGCGTTCCATGCACCGATTGTGCCATCTGGGGCGAGTTGTCGCCCGACGGGGTCTCAACAAGCGACTGCGCCCCCTGCCGGGAGGCAGGGGGCGCAGTCCTGGAAAAGCGCTGCTCAGGCGGCAATGGTACGCGGCTTGAAGGCGGGCCTGGACGCCTCGTACGCGGCGATGTCCGCTTCGTTCTGAAGGGTGAGGCTGATGTCGTCGAGGCCGTTCAGCAGCCGCCAGCGGGCGTTCTCGTCCAGCTCGAAGTCGGCCGTGATGCCCTCGGCGCGGACCTGTCGCGCCTCCAGGTCGACGGTCACCTCGGCGGTCGGGTCGGCCTCCGTCAGCTCCCAGAGCGCGTCGACGACCTTCTGCTCCAGCACCACCGTGAGCAGGCCGTTCTTCAGCGAGTTGCCGCGGAAGATGTCGGCGAAGCGGGAGGAGACGACCGCCTTGAAGCCGTAGTTCTGCAGGGCCCAGACCGCGTGTTCGCGGGAGGAGCCCGTACCGAAGTCGGGACCGGCGACCAGGACCGAGGCGCCCGCGCGTTCGGGGCGGTTGAGGACGAAGTTCTCGTCCTTGCGCCAGGCTTCGAAGAGGCCGTCCTCGAACCCGTCGCGGGTGACCTTCTTCAGCCAGTGGGCGGGGATGATCTGGTCGGTGTCGACGTTGCTGCGGCGCAGCGGGACGACCCGGCCGGTGTGCGTGGTGAAGGCTTCCATGGCTATCGGACTCCGGCGGGGGTACGGGCGTCGGACAGGTCGGCGGGCGAGGCCAGATGGCCCAGCACCGCGGTGGCGGCGGCGACCTGGGGCGAGACCAGGTGGGTGCGGCCGCCCTTGCCCTGCCTGCCCTCGAAGTTGCGGTTCGAGGTGGAGGCGGAGCGCTCGCCGGGGGCCAGCTGGTCGGGGTTCATGCCGAGGCACATCGAGCAACCCGCGTGCCGCCATTCGGCGCCGGCCTCGGTGAAGACCTTGTCCAGGCCCTCGGAGACGGCCTGGAGCGCGACCCGCACCGAGCCGGGGACGACCAGCATCCGTACGCCCTCGGCGACTTTGCGGCCGTCCAGGATCGAGGCCGCGTTGCGCAGGTCCTCGATGCGGCCGTTGGTGCACGAACCTACGAAGACGGTGTCGACGCTGATCTCGCGCAGCGGCTGTCCGGCGGTCAACCCCATGTACTCCAGGGCCTTTTCGGCGGCGTGGCGCTCCGAGGCGTCCTCGTACGAAGCCGGGTCGGGGACGTTGGCCGACAGGGGCGCGCCCTGGCCGGGGTTGGTGCCCCAGGTGACGAACGGGGCCAGCTCGGTGGCGTCGATGACGACCTCTGCGTCGAACACGGCGTCGTCGTCGGAGCGCAGGGTGTTCCAGTACGCGACGGCGGCGTCCCAGTCCTCGCCCTCGGGGGCGTGGTCGCGGCCCTTGAGGTAGTCGAAGGTGGTGGCGTCGGGGGCGATCATGCCCGCGCGGGCACCGGCCTCGATCGACATGTTGCAGATGGTCATCCGGGCCTCCATCGAGAGCTTCTCGATGGCGGAGCCGCGGTATTCGAGGATGTAGCCCTGGCCGCCGCCGGTGCCGATCCGGGCGATGATCGCCAGGATCAGGTCCTTCGCGGTGACCTCGTCGGGCAGTTCACCCTCGACCGTGATGGCCATGGTCTTCGGGCGGGCCAGCGGCAGCGTCTGGGTGGCCAGGACGTGCTCGACCTGGCTGGTGCCGATGCCGAACGCCAGCGCCCCGAACGCGCCGTGCGTGGAGGTGTGGGAGTCGCCGCAGACCACGGTGGTGCCGGGCTGGGTCAGCCCCAGCTGCGGGCCGACCACGTGCACGACGCCCTGCTCGACGTCGCCCAGCGGGTGCAGCCGTACGCCGAACTCCGCGCAGTTCTTGCGCAGCGTCTCCAGCTGGGCCCGCGAGACGGGGTCCGCGATCGGCTTGTCGATGTCGAGGGTCGGGGTGTTGTGGTCCTCGGTGGCGATGGTGAGGTCGAGGCGCCGCACGGGACGTCCGGCCTGCCGCAGTCCGTCGAAGGCCTGCGGGCTGGTCACCTCGTGCAGCAGGTGCAGATCGATGAAGAGAAGGTCGGGCTCGCCCTCCGCGCGCCGGACGACATGGTCGTCCCAGACCTTCTCCGCGAGTGTCCTACCCATCGCTTTCCCTCCGGCCGGCGTCTTCGCCGGCCCAACTAGAGATCGGTGCGCCTCCGTCCGGACCCCCGTGCGGGGCGGTGGCTACGAGCCGTTGTGCGGCCGCTTCTACAGGTTCGCAACTTCCGCCGAAAATTGAACTTGCGTTTCACAGAGTGAGACGGGAGTATCGTCGTATGGACAACTCTAGCGGCGTCGGCGTTCTCGACAAGGCAGCTCTGGTATTGAGCGCCCTGGAGTCCGGTCCGGCCACCCTCGCCGGGCTGGTCGCGGCGACCGGGCTCGCACGGCCCACGGCCCACCGACTGGCCGTGGCACTGGAACACCACCGGATGGTGGCGAGGGATATGCAGGGCCGGTTCATTCTCGGCCCCCGGCTGTCGGAACTGGCAGCCGCGGCGGGCGAGGACCGCCTGCTGGCCACGGCCGGACCGGTGCTCACCCACCTGCGCGACATCACCGGCGAGAGCGCGCAGCTCTACCGCCGGCAGGGCGACATGCGTATCTGTGTGGCAGCGGCGGAACGGCTGTCCGGACTCCGGGACACGGTGCCGGTCGGCTCCACGCTCACGATGAAGGCGGGCTCCTCCGCCCAGATCCTGATGGCCTGGGAGGAGCCGGAGCGCCTGCACCGGGGCCTCCAGGGCGCCCGGTTCACGGCGACGGCGCTCTCCGGCGTACGGCGGCGGGGCTGGGCCCAGTCGATCGGCGAGCGGGAGCCGGGCGTCGCCTCGGTCTCGGCTCCGGTGCGCGGCCCGTCGAACCGGGTCGTCGCCGCGGTCTCGATCTCCGGGCCCATCGAGCGGCTGACCCGTCACCCTGGCCGGATGCACGCCCAGGCGGTCATCGACTCGGCGGCGCGGCTGACCGAGGCCCTGCGCCGCAGCGGCTGACCCCGCCTATTTCCCCTCCCTCTCTCCGGTAGGCCGCCCCAACGCCGTGGCGGCCGTCTTCCTTTCTCCGGACCCGGTGGCGACGGCCCGCGAGGTGCTCACCCATGTCGACGACGAGTCGCTGGGCCGCACGATCCGGCTGGGGGCGGCGCTGTGGGCCCCGCCGCACGGCCCGTCGCCCGACGAGGAAGCCCCGGAGACCGCCGTCGCCCGCGCCCATGTGACCGAGCTGCTCACGGAGTTGGGGTGGTCGACCGTCCTGCAGCTCGGTGACCTCTCCCCCGTCCACCGGTCGCTGGTCGCGTCGGTGGCCACGCTCGTACGGCTCGGATATCCGTGTGACATCGGCTACTTGACCCGGCAGGCCCGGATCATGGAGCAGGCCCCGGTGCACGATCCGGACGAGATGGAGGCGTACGACTCGGAGGCCGAGCAGGTGGAGAAGGCCGTCGCGTCGGCGGTGTTGCACGAACCGCCGCTGATGTCCCTGCGGCGGCCGGCGCAGAGCGAGGAGTCGGCCCGCCGGTACGGCCTGTGACAACGAAGAAGGCCCTTCACTGAGGTGAAGGGCCTTTCCGTACTGCTCTGTTGTACCCCCGACCGGATTCGAACCGGCGCTACTGCCGTGAGAGGGCAGCGTGCTAGGCCGCTACACAACGGGGGCGTGATTACTGCTGACTTGCGCTGGGCTACCAGGACTCGAACCTAGAATGACGGTACCAGAAACCGTAGTGTTGCCAATTACACCATAGCCCATGGTGAGACAAGTACCCCCGACCGGATTCGAACCGGCGCTACTGCCGTGAGAGGGCAGCGTGCTAGGCCGCTACACAACGGGGGCCCTAGCGATCCTGCATCGAGAGCGATGGGTGCGACCCATGATGTTCTCGCGGGAAGGATCTGTACCCCCGACCGGATTCGAACCGGCGCTACTGCCGTGAGAGGGCAGCGTGCTAGGCCGCTACACAACGGGGGCTTGTCCTGCTGGTCTTGCTGTACTGCGCTGGGCTACCAGGACTCGAACCTAGAATGACGGTACCAGAAACCGTAGTGTTGCCAATTACACCATAGCCCACTGAAATGCAACCCCTGGTGGAGGCTTCACTTCTGTCTGCGCTTCCCGGCCGGATCTTTCGGCCCGCTCGGGCGGCGCAGAAAGAACATTACCCGAAGGTGTCCGGCGCTCCAAAACGGGTATCGCCTGCCAGCAGGCCCGGCAGCTGGTCGAGCCCGGTGATCCGCACGAGATCGGAGCGTCCGCCCCTGCCCCGCCGGTCGAGCCAGATGCCGGTGAGTCCGGCGGCGACGGCTCCGCTCGCGTCGATGTCGGGCTCGTCGCCCACGTACGCCACTTCGTGCGGCTCCAGCGCGAGCGCCTCGCAGGCCGCGTGGAAGGCGCCGGCCTCCGGCTTGGAGATGCCGAGCTCCACGGCGCAGACCATCGCCTCGAAGCGGTCCCGGACGCCGAGCGCGGTGAGCTTGCGGTGCTGGTGGTCGGTGCTGGAGTTGGACAGGATCGCGTGCCGGTAGTCGGGCACCAGACGGTCCAGGGCCGGCAGCACGTCCGGGAAGAGCGCCCAGGCGGCCTCGTAGTGGGTCACATGGCCGGCGAACCAGTCGTCGGCCTCGGCGTCCGTCATGGCCCGCGAGAGGAACTCCCGCACCCGGTCCCGGCGCTGCCCGAGGAAGTCCGTCTCCCCGGCGGCGACGCGCGCCCAGTGCCGGACGGTGATCGCCTTCCAGGCGTCGAGGGCCTCGTCGACCGACGCGTACGCCTCGGGGAGGCCCGCGAGCCCCAGATGCTGCCGCATGCCGATGCGGTCGGCGCCCGCGTAGTCGAAGATCGTGTCGTCTATGTCCCAGAGCACGGCGCGGATCGGCATGGATCTCACGGTAGCCGTCGGCGGGCCGCCGCGGAGGGGAAAACGGGGAGGGCCGCAGCCGGTCGGCTGCGGCCCTCCCCGGAGGTGTCCGGTCCTGTGTCAGCCGGCCAGCTTCGCCAGCGCGGCGTCCACGCGGGCCAGGCTCTTCTCGCGGCCCAGGATCTCCAGGGACTCGAAGAGCGGCAGGCCCACCGTGCGGCCGGTGACGGCGACGCGGACGGGGGCCTGGGCCTTGCCGAGCTTGAGGCCGTGGGCCTCGCCGGCGGTCAGGACGGCGTTCTTCAGCGACTCCGGGTCGCTCCAGTCGGCCGCCTCCAGGTTGGCGCGGGCCGTGGTGAGCAGGGCCACCGGGTCGCCCTTCATCGCCTTGGCCCAGGAGGCCTCGTCGTCCACCGGCTCGTCGAGGAAGAGGAAGTCGACGTTGTCGGTGATGTCGGAGAGCACCGTCACCCGGGTCTGGGCGTACGGGGCGATCCGGGTCCACTTCTCCGCGTCGAAGGCCTCGGGGGCCCAGGGTGCGAAGGGGGCCTTCAGCCAGGGGCCGCAGGCCTCGGTGAAGGTCTTCACATCGAGCATGCGGATGTGCTCGGCGTTGATGTGCTCGCACTTCTTGAGGTCGAAGCGGGCCGGGTTGGCGTTGACGTCCTTGATGTCGAACGCGGCGATCAGCTCGTCCATCGAGAAGATGTCGCGGTCCTCGGCGATCGACCAGCCGAGCAGCGAGAGGTAGTTCAGGAGACCCTCGGGGAGGAAGCCGCGCTCCCGGTAGAGGTTGAGGGAGGCCTGCGGGTCGCGCTTGGACAGCTTCTTGTTGCCCTCGCCCATGACGTACGGGAGGTGGCCGAAGGCGGGGGTGTCCTTGGCGATGCCCAGCTCGATGAGCGCCCGGTACAGGGCGATCTGGCGCGGGGTGGAGGAGAGCAGGTCCTCGCCGCGCAGGACGTGGGTGATCTCCATCAGGGCGTCGTCGACCGGGTTGACCAGGGTGTAGAGCGGGGCCCCGTTGGCGCGGACGATGCCGTAGTCGGGGACGTTCTCCGGCTGGACGGTGATCTCGCCGCGGACCAGGTCGGTGAAGGTGATGGCCTCGTCTGGCATCCGGAAGCGGACGATCGAGGTACGGCCCTCGGCCTCGTACGCCGCCTTCTGCTCGGCGGTGAGGTCGCGGCAGTGGCCGTCGTAGCCGGACGGCTTCCCGGCGGCGCGGGCGGCGTCGCGGCGGGTGTCCAGCTCCTCGGTGGTGCAGTAGCAGGGGTAGGCGTACCCGGCGGCGAGGAGCTTCTCGGCGACGTCCCTGTACAGGTCCATCCGCTGCGACTGGCGGTAGGGGGCGTGCGGGCCGCCGATCTCGGGGCCCTCGTCCCAGTCCAGGCCGAGCCAGCGCATCGAGTCGAGCAGCTGCTGGTAGGACTCCTCGGAGTCGCGCGCCGCGTCGGTGTCCTCGATCCGGAAGACCAGGGTGCCCTGGTGGTGCCGGGCGAAGGCCCAGTTGAACAGGGCCGTCCGGACCAGGCCCACGTGCGGGTTGCCGGTCGGGGAGGGGCAGAAGCGGACGCGAGGGGGTACCCCCTGGTCGAGCGGAGCCGAGAGCTTGGGGGAGGGTGCGTTAGCCACGCTTGATCACCTTGTTGGTGAGAGTGCCGATGCCTTCGATGGTGACGGCGACCTCGTCGCCGACGTGCAGGGGCCCGACCCCTGCGGGGGTGCCCGTGAGGATGACGTCGCCCGGGAGGAGGGTCATGGCCTCCGTGATGTGGACGACCAGGTCCTCGATGGAGCGGACCATGTCGCTCGTGCGGCCGAGCTGCCGCTGCTCGCCGTTGACCGTCGCCTGGATGGTGAGGTCGTGGGGGTCCACGTCGGTCTCCACCCAGGGGCCCAGCGGGCAGGAGGTGTCGAAGCCCTTGGCGCGGGCCCACTGCTTCTCGCGCTTCTGCACATCGCGGGCAGTGACGTCGTTGGCGCAGGTGTAGCCGAGGATGACGTCACGCACGCGCTCGCGGGGGACCTCGCGGCACATGCGGCCGATGACCACGGCCAGCTCGGCCTCGTGGTGCAGCTCTTCGGAGAAGGAGGGGTACTCGATCGCGTCGCCGGAGCCGATCACCGAGGTGGTGGGCTTGAAGAAGGTGATCGGCGCGTCGGGGACCTCGTGGCCGAGTTCGGCGGCGTGCTCCGCGTAGTTGCGGCCGATGGCCACGACCTTGTTGGGGAGGACGGGGGGCAGCAGCCGGACCTTGTTCAGCGGGACCTTGGTGCCCGAGAGCTCGAAGTCGGCGTACGGAATGCCCTTGATGATGTCGAGGACGAGGTCACCGGATTCCACGGTGCCCTGCCCCTCGACGGCGCCGAAGGCGACATTGCCGTCGATGGAGAACCTGGCGATGCGCACGGGATGCTGTCGCCCCTCACTTGCTGGCTGGCTGAAGACTGACGCTCCAGGCTAGCGCCTCGCCCGGCGCGGATCGTCCCAAAAGGAGCGTCGTCCCGTGCGTGCGATCGCAAGGCGGGCGAAGGCCCTCGCAGCGGAGCTACCAGGGCGTTCGGCCAACGCCGCGAGCGTGCCTGCCGGGCGGCGCGACGGGGCGATCCGGGCCGGCCGAGGCGCCGGCGCCGGCGCCGCGGGAGGAGCACAGCTCGCGTATGCCGGTGGCGGCTACGGGGCGACCGCGACCGGGGCTTCCATCAGGATGGTGCGGCGCGGGTTGGCGGTGACGTTGGGCAGGTCGGCGGCGTGCTCCGGCGCCAGGGGCGTCTGCAGCGCTTCGGCGTCCTCGAGGTGCGCCAGCGTGGTGCGCCGGGGGTTGGCAATGTTGCGGAACATCGTCGTCGTCTTCATCTGCCGTCAGGACCCTGTCGGTGAGGGCGTCGCTCGTCGCGGCGCCGGCTTGTCGGATTCGCCATCCCTGTAAAGCGTCAGGCTAAACATCCGATTCCCCGCCGGAGCCGGGATGAGGCGACGATCATCATGTGAGTTTGCTCACGAACTAATCGACAATTGACCCATTTCGGGCGGTGAACCGTGATCCAGAAAACGGACATTGCACCACTGAATCCACCATTCCGCTCCTGATCATCGCGACTGGGACACCCCCCACCCCTAGGCAAGTTCTCCATAAACGTCCGCTTTACCTACGATCACTCTCCACTGCTTGTTACTCGTTCATCACAACGTGTCACGCAGGTCACAGCCCGGTACATGGGCCTTGTTGGAGATCCTGCACTGTGCTGGAATTCCACGCACCGCCGCGGGTTTCAGGCCGGCGCGCAGGGGCGCAACGCAGCGCCGAGTGGCGGCGGGAGGGGGAAGTACGCCGGTCACTCACACGACCACCATGGGGCGCGTCCAGCGCCCCACGACGCCGACACCGTCCTGTCCGCACACGCGGGCGGGACGCCTGGTCCAGAGGTTGCGACGCTAGTGCAGGGACGTTTCAAGAGGGATGGCAGCGCTCCGGCGGAACAGGAGCCGCGCGGCGGGACCGACCGCGGTTCCTCGCCCCAGCACGCCCAGAACCCCGGGCCGGCCGCTGCCGGCGACAACAGCGACCGTGCGCAGCGCCCGGGCTCCGCGACGAGCGGTGCGGAGCCGGACACGGCCGCACAGCCGCGCGGCCCGGTCGACACGGGCTCGCGAATAGCGCTCCGTAACTGGCGCATCAGCACGCGACTGGTCTCGCTCCTCGCCCTCCCCGTGGTCGCCGCGACCAGCCTGGGCGGTCTGAGGATCAACGAGTCCATGACCGACATGCAGCAGCTGGAGCACATGCAGCTGCTGACGAAGATGACCAAGCAGGCGACCTCGCTCGCCCAGGCTCTTCAGTCGGAGCGCGACCAGTCGGCCGGTCCGCTGTCGAACAAGTCCAAGCCCACCGACTACAAGGTCACCGGGCCCCGGGACAAGACCGACCGCGCCAAGGACGCCTTCCTCGACGAGACCGACTCCATCGGTGACACCCAGGGCAACGAGTCACTGGAGAGCATCCACGGGAGCGTCAGGGCGATCGCCTCCCAGCTCGGCACCATCCGTTCGATCCGCAAGACGGCGTACGACGAGGGCACGCCGAGTCTCAACACGATCGACCAGTACAGCCAGCTGATCACCTCGCTGCTGAGCCTCTCGCAGGACATGGCGCAGGCGACCAGCAACCCGGACATGATCAAGCGGACCCGGGCCCTGGCGGCGTTCTCCTCCGCCAAGGAGTACGCCTCCGTCCAGCGCGCGATCATCGCGGCGGCGCTGCCCGGCGGTTCGGTCAAGGATCCCCACCTGAACCCGAACGACCGGCAGTTCGGTAAGAACGCGCTGGAGAAGGAATCCCGCGCCCTCCTGTCGTTCAAGCAGATCTACGCGGCGACCGGGCAGAGCGCCGAAGAGCTCCTGGCGCCCCTGGACAACGGCAACCCGGAGATCAACGCCGGGAACATGTACGCCAAGCGGATCCTGACCACCACGAACGATATCGAGGGCAAGCAGGTCCGGTCGTACCTGGACTGGTACGACCAGAGCACCATCAAGATCAAGGCCATGGAGACGATCGAGGCCACCCTCCTCAGCGACATGGAGGCCAAGGCCCGCGAGCTGCGCCAGGCCTCCCAGCGCGACGCGATCGTCAGCGGTGCGGTCATCTTCATCGTGCTCGGCGTCTCGCTCGTCGGCGCCTTCGTGGTGGCCCGCTCCATGATCCGGTCCCTGCGCCGCCTGCAGGACACCGCCACCCGCGTCGCCCAGGACCGGCTGCCCGAGCTCGTCAAGCAGCTCTCCGAGACCGACCCGCAGGACGTCGACACCTCCGTCGAGTCGGTCGGTGTGCACTCCCGGGACGAGATCGGCCAGGTGGCCGCGGCCTTCGACGACGTGCACCGCGAGGCCGTCCGCCTCGCCGCCGAGCAGGCCCTCCTCCGGGGCAACGTCAACGCGATGTTCACCAACCTCTCGCGCCGCTCCCAGGGCCTCATCCAGCGCCAGCTCTCACTCATCTCCGAGCTGGAGTCGCGCGAGGCCGACCCGGACCAGCTGTCCTCGCTCTTCAAGCTCGACCACCTCGCGACCCGTATGCGCCGGAACGGCGAGAACCTCCTCGTCCTCGCGGGCGAGGAGCCGGGCCGCCGGTGGACCCGCCCCGTCCCGCTGGTCGACGTGCTCCGCGCCGCCGCGTCCGAGGTGGAGCAGTACGAGCGCATCGAGCTGTCCGCGGTGCCCGCCACCGAGGTCGCGGGACGTGTCGTCAACGACCTCGTGCACCTGCTCGCCGAGCTGCTGGAGAACGCCACGTCGTTCTCCTCGCCGCAGACGAAGGTCAAGGTCACCGGTCACGCGCTGCCCGACGGCCGCGTCCTGGTCGAGATCCACGACACCGGCATCGGCCTCTCCCCCGAGGACCTCGCCGCGATCAACGAGCGGCTCGCGCAGCCGCCGACGGTGGACGTCTCCGTCTCCCGCCGCATGGGTCTGTTCGTGGTCGGCCGTCTTTCGCTGCGTCACGGCATCCGGATCCAGCTGCGCCCCTCCGACTCCGGCGGTACGACCGCGCTGGTCATGCTGCCCGTCGACGTCGCGCACGGCGGCAAGCAGCCCCCGTCCAAGCAGGGCTCCGGCCCGCAGTCCGGCGCCCCGGGCGGTCTGCTCGCGGGCAACGGCAACGGTGCCGGCAATGCCCAGCGCACCGGTCTCGGAAGCGGTCCGGGCGGTGCCGGCGCCAAGAGCCTCGGCGGCGCCCAGCGCGGCCAGGTCGGCGCGGGCGCGGGTCCCCGGGCGGCGCTGCCGGCCCGGGACGGCTCGACGGGCGGCCGGCCGCAGGGCCCGCAGGGCGGCGGCCAGCCGAACAACGGCGGCCCCGGCCAGGACTTCCCGGGCCAGGGCCCGGCCCCGCAGCGCCAGGGCGGCGGTCTCTCCGGCGCCTTCGGCAACAGCGCCCGGCTCGGCGCCCGCGGCCCCCAGGGCGGCCCGCAGGGCGATGCGCCCGGCCGCGGCGACGGCGGCGCGCAGCCCAACCTGTTCGGGCACGGCGCTCCGGCGTCCTCCGGGCAGAACGGCCGCCCGGGCCAGTTCGCCCCGCAGAACCAGCAGGCCCCGTCCGGCTGGCAGAACCAGCAGGACCAGAACGGGCAGCAGAACCACCTGAACCAGCAGGGTCCCGGGGCGCAGCAGCCCCAGGGCCGCCAGGAGCAGGGCGGATTCCAGCAGTCCGGCGGCCCCGGTCGTCAGCTGCCGCCGCCCGGTGGGCCGCGTGCCGAGCTGCCGGGGGGCAACCCGCAGCCGCAGCGTCCGGCCACCACCAGCTGGGGCGCCGACGCCCCGCGCGGTCACGAGGAGCACGACGCGACCGGGCAGTTCGCCCGCCCGGCGGGCCCCGGCCAGGACCCGTCGTTCAACGGCCCGCCGAACCAGCGGCCGGCGGGCGACCGCCAGGGTCCCGGCGCGACCTCCGAGTTCGCCCGGCCCGACTTCTCGGGCCAGGGGGCTCCGCAGGACCGCTCGTACCCGCAGCAGGCTCCGCAGGGCCAGGACCCGGCGAGCACCGCGCAGTTCGCCCGGCCGGACTTCGGTGTCCCGCACCAGCCCCAGCAGGGCCAGGGTCACCAGCTGCCGGCGCCGCGTGGCAACGAGTTCGGTGCGCCGCGTCCGTCCGCCTCCCCGGCGGGCGACGCTCCGTACCGTCCGGCGCTCCCCCAGCAGCCGGAGGCCCTGCCGCCGGCCGGTCCCGGGGACGGACGTACGCCGCTGTACGACACGCTGGAGACGAACTGGTTCCACGGTCCGGGCCAGGGCGGCCAGCAGCCGCCCGCCGAACCGCAGGCGCCGGCCGCTCCGGAGCCCACCGGTGTGCCGGTTCCGCCGCTGCCTCAGCGCGGTGCGGACGACGCCCCGGTCACCAGCTCGTGGCGGGCCTCGCCCAACGACGAACTCGTACGCCAGGCCGAGCGGGTCAAGAAGCCCGCCGCCGGCGGGGTCACCACTTCCGGGCTGCCCCGCCGTGTTCCCCGCGCCAATTTGGTTCCGGGGACCGCACAGCAGCAGAATCACCAGTCCGGACCTCAGGTTTCGCGCGCGCCCGATGACGTGCGCGGTCGTCTGACCAATCTCCGCCGGGGCATCCAGCAGGGTCGGCAGGCCAACAACAACGGCTCGCAGACCGGCAGTTTCCATCTCGGCCCCACTCACCAGCAGGAGCGTTAGTTGAGCCCCATGAGTCAGGCCGCACAGAATCTGAACTGGCTGATCACCAACTTCGTGGACAACACCCCAGGGGTGTCCCACACGGTGGTGGTCTCCGCGGATGGCCTGCTGCTGGCGATGTCCGAAGGATTTCCGCGCGACCGCGCCGACCAGCTCGCCGCTGTCGCGTCGGGTCTCACCTCGCTGACCGCGGGTGCGTCGCGGATCTTCGAGGGCGGCGCCGTCAGTCAGACGGTTGTGGAGATGGAGCGGGGATTTCTCTTCCTCATGTCCATCTCCGACGGCTCGTCCCTGGCCGTCCTGGCCCACCCGGACGCCGACATCGGTCTGGTCGGGTACGAGATGGCCCTCCTGGTCGACCGTGCCGGCACCGTCCTCACGCCCGATCTCCGCGCCGAGCTCCAAGGCAGTCTGCTCCACTAGACGGCCATCCAGCGGATTCACGACACGATCCCCCCAGGTAATGCCCACAACCCTCACCCGACAGGCCGCTTTAGTCCCCTCACCGGCCCCTTGCAGACGGCAAGCCGAGAACCTGCTGTCACGCCCGGAGGATTCATGACCCCGCCACCCGCCTCACCCGATCCGTACGGCGCACTGCACCACGCGTCGTACGACGGGGAAGGCGACCAGCCGCTGGTTCGTCCTTACGCCATGACCGGCGGCCGGACCCGGCCGCGCTACCAGCTCGCGATAGAGGCGCTGGTCAGCACGACGGCAGACCCCGCGCATCTGGGGACGCTGCTCCCCGAGCACCAGCGGATCTGCCACCTCTGCCGTGAGGTCAAGTCGGTGGCGGAGGTGTCGGCGCTGCTGTCGATGCCGCTCGGCGTCGCCCGGATCCTGGTGGCGGACCTGGCGGAAGCCGGCATGGTGGCCATCCACCAGCCGGGCAACGGAGAGGCCGGCGGCGCGCCGGATGTGACACTGCTCGAAAGGGTGCTCAGTGGACTTCGCAAGCTCTAGCGGCGGTACGGGCCGCGCCACCACCTCGGCGAAGATCGTGGTGGCGGGCGGCTTCGGCGTGGGCAAGACCACGTTCGTCGGGGCCGTGTCGGAGATCAACCCGCTGCGCACCGAGGCCGTCATGACGTCCGCCTCGGCGGGCATCGACGATCTGACCCACACCGGGGACAAGACCACCACGACGGTGGCCATGGACTTCGGCCGCATCACGCTCGACCAGGACCTGATCCTGTACCTGTTCGGTACGCCCGGGCAGGACCGCTTCTGGTTCATGTGGGACGACCTGGTCCGCGGCGCCATCGGCGCCGTCGTCCTCGTCGACACCCGCCGTCTCGCCGACTGCTTCCCCGCCGTCGACTACTTCGAGAACAGCGGCCTCCCCTTCGTCATCGCCCTCAACGGCTTCGACGGACACCAGCCCTACACCCCCGACGAGGTCCGCGAAGCGCTCCAGATCGGGCCGGACGCGCCCATCATCACGACGGACGCCCGGCACCGGGCCGACGCCAAGAGCGGCCTGATCACGCTGGTCGAGCACGCCCTGATGGCACGCCTGAAGTAGTTCTCCCACCAGGGACAAGTCGATATCGGTATACGGAAGTTGCAGTAGTCACGCGGGGGCGGCCTGTGTCGTTTGACACGATCCGCCCCCGTGTTCATAATGTTTCGACAGAGAATTGACTCCGCACCGCCACCCGATGCATCCATTCGGTGCCACTGCGCTCACATGAGCCCCGCCTTTTGACGGGGCTCGCTCTTTATGCCCGATTTATCTGAGGCCTGGGCCACTCGGAATCGGTGATTCCGAGTGTTTGGAACGGGGCCGGTCCCCGTGCTGCAATTCGACGAACTCCCCAGTAGTACGGCCCTGAACGAAATAATCCGGCACAACGTAGGTGCCGACGCCGAGAGGTTGTTGGTCGAGTGAGGCGAAGCAACGAGGGCTCCGCGGCGCAGCCCGAGCGGGGCAACTTCACCCCGCCGCCGCGCGCTGCGGCGTCCCCTGCGGATGTGTCCGACACGGCGTCCGCGGGTGGCGGCAGCACCAGCCGGCTGGCCCCGCGCAACTGGCGGGTGGCCACCCGGCTGAACGCGATCCTCCTGATCCCGGTGCTGGTCGGCCTGGTCATGGGCGGCTTCCAGGTGAAGGGCTCCATCGACACGTGGGGCGAGGCCCAGGAGGCCGAGAAGATCGCCGTCGTCGTGCGTGCCGCGTCCGACTACGGGCAGGCGCTGCTGAACGAGCGGGACCTCACCGCCCAGCCGTTGCTCTCGGGCGACCGGGACGCCGACGTGGTCGAGCAGACCCGGGCCACCACGGACGAGGCCGCGCGGAAGTTCGACGCCGCGGTGAAGGACATGCCGTCCAAGCCCGGCCTGGAGCGCCGCCTGAAGCTCTTCAAGGGTGAGGAGCCCAAGCTTCCCGAGCTGCGCAAGGCCGCCTACTCGCAGGCCCTGGACCCGGTGAAGACCGAAGAGGGCTACGTACAGGTCCAGCACTCGCTGATGGAGTTCTCCAACGAGCTCGGCCTCGGCACCGGCAACATCACCAGCTACGGCCGTACGGTCTACGCGATCGAGCTGTCCAAGGCTGCAGAATCGCTTCAGCGCTCGATCGGCATGCACCTCCTGGTGCGCCCGAGCAAGAAGCCCGGCACCTACGACGCCCAGGTCAAGGCGTTCGGCTCGTACAACTACCTGGAGCAGATCGCGCTCGGCGAGTTCAACTCCGGTGGTACCCAGGCCGACGTCGACCGCCTCAAGCAGGTCATGGCCGGCAAGGCCGCCGAGGGCGCCAAGCAGCTGGAGGCCGCCAAGGAGCAGGCCGAGGCCGCGGGCAGGCCCTTCGTGGCGCCGCCGAGCATCGACGGCTCGGTCTTCGACGGCATGGCTCAGGAGATCGGCAAGGGGCAGGACCCCGCGGAGCTGGCGAAGAAGGGCATCACGCCCGAGACCTGGATGGCCGCGGCGACCGCGAAGTTCGAGGGGTACGCCACCGTCGAGGACGAGCTCGTCGCCAAGGCGGTGGACGAGGCCGCGAACATCTCCTCCGACGCCAAGACCGACGCCATCGTCAACGGCCTCATCGTCGTCATCGCGCTGCTGGCCGCGTTCATCCTGGCCGGGCTCATGGCCCGCCAGATGAGCCGCTCGATGCGCCAGCTGCGTACCGCCGCCTTCGGGATCGCCGAGCAGCGCCTGCCCTCCCTCGTCGACCAGCTCTCGCGTACCGACCCTGGCCGGGTCGACACCCGGGTGCAGCCGATCCCGATCACCACGCAGGACGAGATCGGCGAGGTCGCCCGCGCCTTCGACCAGGTGCACCGCGAGGCCGTCCGGCTCGCCGCCGAGCAGGCCATGCTCCGGGGCAACGTCAACGCGATCTTCACGAACCTCTCGCGCCGCAACCAGTCGCTCATCGAGGGCCAGCTGACCCTGATCACCGACCTGGAGAACAACGAGGCCGACCCGGACCAGCTGGAGAGCCTCTTCAAGCTGGACCACCTGGCGACCCGTATGCGCCGCAACGGCGAGAACCTCCTCGTCCTCGCGGGCGAGGAGCCCGGCCGCCGCTGGAACCAGCCGGTGCCGCTGGTGGACGTCCTGCGGGCCGCCTCCTCCGAGGTGGAGTCCTACGAGCGCATCCAGCTGACCGGGGTGCCGGAGAGCGAGATCCACGGCCAGGCCGTGACCGACCTCGTGCACCTGCTCGCCGAGCTGCTGGAGAACGCCACGACGTTCTCCTCACCGCAGACCAAGGTCAAGGTCACCGCGACCCGGCTGCCCGACGGCCGGGTCATGGTCGAGATCCACGACAAGGGCATCGGTCTCACCGCCGAGGACTTCGCCGACATCAACCACAAGCTGGCCAACCCGCCGACCGTGGACGCCGCGGTGTCCCAGCGCATGGGCCTGTTCGTGGTCGGCCGGCTGGCCGACCGGCACGGGATCCGGGTGCAGCTGCGCCCCTCGGGCGAGCAGGCCGGGACCACTTCGCTGGTCATGCTGCCGGACGCGATCACCCACGGTGGCGGTGGCGATCCGCAGGGCGCCGAGGACGACTTCACCGTCTCCTCGATCATCCCCGAGCAGCAGTCGGCCTTCGATCCGGCTCCGCAGCAGGCCCCGATGCGCACGGCGGCGGAGCTCGGCTTCGACGACTCGCGCTACGAGACCCCCGCGGACCCGGGCCAGCTGGACCCCGTCAACCGTTCGCTGATGCGCGAGGAGCGCAGGGCGGCCCTGGAGGCCCAGACGGGCGTCGGCGGCCCCTTCGCGGACAACACCCGGGAACAGCAGGGCTACGCACCGGAGCCGTACGCGGGCGACCCGTACGGCGACCAGCAGCAGCCGCAGCAGGGCTACGCCGAAGAGAGTTACGGCCAGGACCAGTACGGGCAGCAGCCGCAGCAGCAGTACCAGGGGTCGTACGAGCAGCAGCAGCAGTACGGTGCCGGCGAAGGCTACCCGCAGCAGGACCAGCAGGCGCAGCAGCAGGACGGCTACGACGGCTACACGGAATCGGCATATGCCGTCCCGGACGCCCGGCAGGGTCAGTACACCGACCCGTATCCGGCCTCGGCGGACCAGTCCCACCAGGATGACTGGCCTGTTCAGAACGGTTTCCAGAATGGTTATGAGCCGATCGCTCCGGCCGAACCGGAATCTGTTCCGAGCACGCCCGCGGAGCCTGCGGAGCGCGTAGGCTTCGACCGTCCGGGACCCACCCCGAACGCCGGCCACGAGCTGACCGAAGCCGGTCTGCCGCGCCGCGGCGGTCAGCAGCACTGGCAGCCCGGCCCCGGCGGCCGCGGCAACGACCAGCCCGCTCCGGCCCAGCGGCCCCACCCGCAGCAGGAACAGCGGCAGGACCCGCAGCAGGAACAGCGGCAGGACCCGCAGACGGACGGGGACGGCTCCGACGACTGGCGCTCGACGAACGACGAGCGCTGGGAGCGGGCCGAGAAGCTCCGTGAGCCGAAGGCGGGCGGAATAACCCCCTCCGGTCTCCCCCGGCGCGTACCCAAGGCCAACCTGGTCGAGGGCACGGCGGAGCAGACCCAGCAGGGCGGCCCACAGGTCTCCCGCGCCCCCGAGGACGTCCGCGGCAGGTTGAGCAACCTGCGGCGGGGGATCCAGCGGGGACGCAGCGCGGGGTCGGACACCAGTACCACCTACAACCAGGAGCGTTAGTGTGAGCCCGATGAGCCAGGCGGCGCAGAATCTCAACTGGTTGATCACCAATTTCGTGGACAACACCCCCGGGGTGTCGCACACGGTGGTGGTCTCCGCCGACGGACTCCTGCTGGCGATGTCCGAAGGTTTCCCGCGCGACCGCGCCGACCAGCTGGCGGCCGTCGCCTCCGGTCTGACGTCGCTGACCGCGGGTGCCTCGCGGATCTTCGAGGGCGGCGCCGTGAATCAGACCGTTGTGGAGATGGAGCGGGGATTCCTCTTCATCATGTCCATCTCCGACGGATCCTCGCTCGCCGTTCTGGCCCACCCGGACGCCGATATCGGTCTGGTTGGGTACGAAATGGCCCTTCTGGTGGACCGCGCGGGCAGTGTCCTGACTCCGGATCTCCGCGCCGAACTTCAGGGAAGTCTTCTTAACTAGTAGACAGACAGTGCGTTTCTCGCCACCGCGCCATAAAGTGCGGTGGCGCGGCCCCACTGGGATCGGCGACCGGCAGTCGGAGGAGGAAACGTGGCAGCACCCACAGGCGGGCACCCATACAACGGTGACCAGAGGGTTCCGGGTGAGCACGGTGACAACCGTTTCGGCTTCCCCGCCGCATCCGGTGGTCAGGGGCCCGGGCAGTATCAGCCATATCAGCAGCAGGAGCACCAGCAGCAGGGTGCTCCCGGCGGCCCGGGGCCCGAATGGCCCCAGCAGCAGCCCGGTTCGGGATGGCCGCAGCAACCGCAGCAGCGGTACGACACGTCCCAGCAGCCGCGCATCCAGCCGGTGCAGCAGCGGCGGGCCCCCGAGCCCGCCAAGCCCGCCGCGCACAACCCGCTGGTCCGTCCGTACGCCATGACCGGCGGCCGGACCCGACCGCGTTACCAGCTCGCCATCGAGGCGCTGGTCAGCACGACGGCCGATCCGGCCCGGCTGCAAGGGCAGTTGCCCGAGCATCAGCGGATCTGCCGGCTCTGCATCGAGATCAAGTCGGTCGCCGAGATCTCGGCCCTTCTCTCGATCCCCCTCGGCGTTGCCCGGATCCTCGTCGCCGACCTGGCCGAGGCCGGACTCGTCGCTATCCATCAGCCCGGCGGCGACGAGGCCGCCGGCGGCCAGCCAGATGTGACACTGCTCGAAAGGGTGCTCAGTGGACTTCGCAAGCTCTAGCGGCGGAGCGGCCCGCTCCACTACCTCGGCGAAGATCGTGGTGGCAGGGGGCTTCGGCGTGGGTAAGACCACGTTTGTCGGTGCCGTCTCGGAGATCAACCCGCTGCGCACCGAAGCCGTGATGACGTCCGCCTCGGCGGGCATCGACGATCTGACCCACACCGGGGACAAGACCACCACGACGGTGGCCATGGACTTCGGCCGCATCACCCTGGACCAGGACCTGATCCTGTACCTGTTCGGTACGCCCGGACAGGACCGCTTCTGGTTCATGTGGGACGACCTGGTCCGCGGCGCCATCGGCGCCGTCGTCCTCGTCGACACCCGCCGTCTCGCCGACTGCTTCCCCGCCGTCGACTACTTCGAGAACAGCGGCCTCCCCTTCGTCATCGCCCTCAACGGCTTCGACGGACACCAGCCCTACACCCCCGACGAGGTCCGCGAAGCGCTCCAGATCGGGCCGGACACCCCGATCCTGACGACGGACGCCCGCCACCGCGCGGACGCCAAGAGCGCGCTCATCACGCTGGTCGAGCACGCCCTGATGGCACGCCTGCGCTAGGGCCTCTCGCCCGTACGAGAAGGGCCCCGCACTCCTGAGGAGTGCGGGGCCCTTCTCGTAACAGCTGGGTGGTCAGCCCTGCCAGCTGTGCGGGGCGCGGAAGCCCGGCGTGCGCTCCAGGCGGCGCCAGCCGGCGGTGTCACGGCCCCGGTGGGCGGGGACGGCCGGCTGGGCGGCGGCACGGGCCATCAGGACGGCGGTGATGGCCGCCAGCTCCTCGGGGGCCGCGTGGCCCTTCTCGACGCGCAGGACGGACTCGGCGGGGGTGGGGCTCATGGTGGGTGTCTCCGTCTTCTCGGCAGGCTGTCGTGGACCGTGGCGGCGGATCGCGCCGCTGCGGGGCGACTACTGCGGGGGGTTGCCGTGCTTGCGTGACGGCAGGTCGGCGTGCTTGTTGCGGAGCATGGCGAGCGAGGCGATGAGCACCTCGCGGGTCTCGGCGGGGTCGATCACGTCGTCGACCAGGCCGCGCTCGGCCGCGTAGTAGGGGTGCATCAGCTCGGCCTTGTACTCCTTGACCATGCGGGCGCGCATGGCCTCGGGGTCCTCGGCGTCCGCGATCTGGCGGCGGAAGATGACGTTGGCCGCGCCCTCGGCGCCCATCACCGCGATCTCGTTGGTGGGCCAGGCGTAGGTGAGGTCGGCCCCGATGGACTGGCTGTCCATGACGATGTACGCGCCTCCGTAGGCCTTCCGCAGGATCAGCGAGATCCGCGGCACGGTGGCGTTGCAGTAGGCGTACAGGAGCTTCGCGCCGTGGCGGATGATCCCACCGTGCTCCTGGTCGACGCCCGGCAGGAAGCCGGGGACGTCCAGAAGGGTGATGATCGGGATGTTGAAGGCGTCGCACATCTGGACGAAGCGCGCGGCCTTCTCTGAGGCCTCGATGTCCAGGACCCCCGCCAGCGACTGCGGCTGGTTGGCGACGATGCCGACGACCTGGCCGTCCATGCGGGCCAGGGCGCAGACGATGTTGCGGGCCCAGCGCTCGTGGATCTCCAGGTAGTCGCCGTCGTCGACGAGCTCCTCGATCACCTTGTGCATGTCGTACGGGCGGTTGCCGTCGGCCGGGACGAGGTCGAGCAGCACGTCGCCGCGCCGGTCGGCGGGGTCGTCGCTCTCCACGGTCGGCGGGTTCTCGCGGTTGTTGGAGGGGAGCATCCCGATGAGGTAGCGGACCTCGGCGATGCAGGTCTCCTCGTCGTCGTACGCGAAGTGCGCGACGCCCGAGGTCTCGGCGTGCACGTCCGCGCCGCCGAGGCCGTTCTGGGTGATCTCCTCGCCGGTGACCGCCTTCACGACGTCCGGTCCGGTGATGAACATCTGCGAGGTCTCACGGACCATGAACACGAAGTCGGTCAGGGCCGGGCTGTAGGCCGCGCCGCCCGCGCACGGGCCGAGCATCACGCTGATCTGCGGGATGACACCGGAGGCGCGCGTGTTGCGCTGGAAGATGCCGCCGTAGCCGGCGAGCGCCGAGACGCCCTCCTGGATACGGGCGCCAGCGCCGTCGTTCAGCGACACCAGCGGGGCGCCGGCCGAGATGGCCATGTCCATGATCTTGTGGATCTTCGTGGCGTGGGCCTCGCCCAGCGCCCCGCCGAAGATCCGGAAGTCGTGCGCGTAGACGAAGACCGTGCGGCCCTCGACCGTGCCCCAGCCGGTGATGACACCGTCGGTGTAGGGCTTCTTGGCCTCCAGGCCGAACCCGGTGGCCCGGTGCCGGCGGAGCTGCTCGACCTCCTTGAACGAACCCGGGTCCAGCAGCAGCTCGATCCGCTCCCGGGCGGTCAGCTTGCCCTTGGCGTGCTGCGCCTCGGTCGCCCGCTCGCTCGGTCCGCGCCGCGCCTGCTCGCGCAGGGCCAGCAGTTCGGCCACCCGGCCACGGGCGTCGGTCGGCTCACCCTGGGTTTCGTCCACAACGGTCATGTATCGACCCTACGAACCCCGACCCAGAAAACTCGCCGTCGACTCCGTACAGTCTCCTGCCCGGTTTCGTGGTGGGAGTGAACAGAACCATGCTCCGGTGCACGCAATCCACCAGCGAAACGCCGATTCCGGTTGTGGAGACTCCACAAGTGAAGGGTGTGCGGTGGGCCACATGCCCCTGAGGGGGCCCGAAGGCCCCCTCAGTATGGCGCAGGGCGGCCCCCCGCCGTCCACCGCGCCCCGGGCGGCTGTCCTACCGGGGGTCAACCTCCGCAGTGGAAGCGGGCGTTGCCCCAGTCCGCGTGGTCGTTGCCGTTGCCGTCGCCGCCGTCCCGGACGACCAGCTCGACGTACTTGGCGCCGGTGACGTCGGCGGTGAGCTTCCAGGCGGGGTCGGCCGCCCCCAGTACGGGCGACGCCACCTTCTGCGTACCGTCGGCGGTGACCGAGAAGCGCACGCTCCCCCGGGTCGTCTGGACGTCGTCCACCCCGACCTCGGCGGTGAAGGAGGTGCACTTCCCGCCCAGGTAGTAGCGGATCGTCGCCGGGGCGTGGGTGCCCAGGCCCTTGTCGTAGGCGACGCCGCCTATCTTCAGCGGCCCGCCGTCCCCGGCCCCGGCCTCCCCGTTGGACCGGTCGCGCTCGACGGGCCCCCAGCCGTTCTGCGAGGCGGTCCAGTCCAGGTCACTGGCCCAGCCGTCCTTCGTGGGCGGCGGCGGGAGCGTGCGGACGGAGGCGCCCGCGCCCAGCGTGCGACCGGCTCCCTGGACGGCGTACGTGGCCTTCGCCTCCAGCGCGTACGTGTCGTAGGGGGCGTCCACCGGCGGGGTGACCCGCCAGCTGCCGGTGACCTTCGCGCCCGGGGCGACCGAGTCGAAGGCGACCGGGCCCGCCGGCTCGGCCTGCCAGCCCTCGGGCACGGTCAGCGCGAGCTTCACGTCGGTGGCGGCGCTCGCCTCGTCGTTGCCGAAGGTCGCCTTCACGGTGTTCGGGGCGCCCGGCTCCAGGGTCTCGCCGTCGGCGGCCACGCCGAGGGTGCCGCATACGGCCTCCTCGCCCGCCGGGGCGGGGCCGAGGTCGGTGACGGTGAAGCCGTCGAGCACGAAGTCCGCGCCCTCGGGTGCTCCGGCGAGCTTGCGCAGCCCGGTCCAGGTGTCGCCGCAGCCCGCGGTGAGGGTCCGGCTGAACTGTCCGGTGGTGCGCTGCTGCCCGATCGGGGTGGCCCGGGTCTCGGTCGAGGCGGCCTTGCCGTCGGCGATCCGGTCGTAGCCCTCGACCCAGCTGTAGGCGCCGGCGTGGCTGGACTGGTAGGCGAACTCGACCTTGTACCGGTGGCCGTCCTTCATCGGGACGGTCCAGGGGGCGGTGCGGTAGACGAGCCCGGTGTTCTCCTCGTGGGACTTCAGGGACTCCTTCCCGCCGAGCACGTCATCGATGAGCTTCCCGTTCCAGCCGGACCGGGTGTACGGGGCGTTCAGCTGGGAGATGTGGGTGCGGGGGTCGGTCGAGCCGCCCGCGTCGCCCTTGAGGAAGGGGCCCCAGCCCTGGTCGACGGCCTCGAAGTCCTCGTACGCCACGGTGCCGGGCAGGGTCGCCGGGGCGTTCTCGACGATCCGTACGTCATCGGCGCGGACCTTCGCCGCGGAGCCCGCCGCCGCCTCGATGCGCAGGGTGGTGCGGCCGTTCTCGGGGGCGGTGAAGGTGACCTTGGCCCGCTGGAAGAAGGTGCCGTGCCAGTCGGAGGCGGCGACGTAGTCCTTCGCCGTCGACCGTTCGACGGCGACCGACTTCCCGGCGGCGCTCACGGTGGTGCGGCGGCTCTTGCCCGGCTCGACCTCGATCAGGGCGGAGGCGGTGTACCGCTTGCCGGGCGTGAGGCCGGTGACGGTCTGGGAGAGCGAGGCCGTGTCCGTACCCGAGAGCTCGGCGCTGTTGCGGCCCTGGTCGTCGGTGTCACGGACGGCGGTGCCGGTCGTCGCCCAGCCCTTCAGGTCCCGGTCGTTGAAGCCGGGGTCGGTGACCCCGGTCCCCTTCCCCCAGTCGGCCGAGGTCTCCTTCGGCGCCCGGTCGGGGTAGAGGACGTACGCCTGTCCGGCGGCGGCGGTCAGCGTGATCCTCCCGCCCGAGGGACGGACGGTGGAGACCTTCTCGCGGCCGTTGTCGGTCAGCTTGTAGAGGGTGTACGCGCCCTTGCCGGGCACCTCCCAGGTGCTGGTCCCGCCGGTCTCGCTGTAGTGGTAGAGCTTCTTGCCGCCGTCCCACGGGAGCAGGTAGTCGGTGCCGCTGAGCACCTTGCGGCCCTGGTCGTAGAAGGTGCGCTCACCGTCCTCGACCGTGCCGCGCACCCCGCCGGTGAAGGTGATGTCGTTGCCGTCCCAGCGGGTGATCCTCTGCTGCTGGAGGTACTTGGCGGGGAGGTTCTTCTGCCAGATGTTGGCGGTGAAAGCGTTCCAGTCGGTCTCCCCGGTCCAGCCCTCGAAGTCCTCCAGGGCGCTCTGGCCGAGAACCGGGTGGTTGTTCCAGGTGTCCTTCTCGCCGTTGCGGATGAACCGGATGATCTGCGAGTTGAGGCCCTTGTTGGTGGCCCCGCCGTAGTTGAGGTCGTTGGCCCAGTGCGACCAGAGCGAGGCGCGCTCGAACTTGTCGGCCCACTCGGTGCCGACGGTCCAGCCCTGCTTCTGGACGGCCTGGATCGTCTTGTCGGCGATCCAGCCGTGGCTGTAGTAGACGTCGATGTAGAGGAAGTCGAGGTTCTTGTCGGTCTCGTCGCGCAGCTGCTGGAAGCGCTTGGCCAGATCGCCGCTGTTGATGTCGCGGCGCTGGTCGATGTAGTAGCTCTGGTTGAGCCAGTTCCAGCCGGGCTTGGTCTTGTCGACGAGCTGCTCGGAGAAGGCCTTGGCCTCCGGGTAGGACTCGGTGGCGTTGACGTGGACGCCGAAGTCCGCACCCCACTTCCCGCCCTCCTTCAGCAGGGTGTTGAGGTCCCCCAGCCCGCCGGCCCGCTTGTTGTAGTTGCCGCCGTAGTCCGGGTGGGCGGAGTCGTGGCCCTCGGAGCCGTACCCCTTGAGGACGGCGAGCTGGCCGAGGCCGTCGGTGGCCTTCGAGATCCGCTTGACGTCGTCCAGGGTGCGCAGGAAGGGGTGGGTGGCCTGGCTGGCGAAGTTGAACGGGATGTGGGTGACGACGCGCCCCGCGGTGTCCTCGCTGCCGGGCGCGGTGACGCCGATGGAGCGGAAGGCGACGGCCCCGTCCTGCCAGTCGACGGCCTTGTCCCCGTTGGCGTCCGGGGTGACGACGACCTTGGCCCACGGCAGGTTCTCGCCGCTCTCGGGCTTGGGTGCTCCCTCGCCGCGGTAGGTCCACTGGCCGGACCAGGCGCCGACCCGGACGCCGCCGCCCTCCTCGGTGCGCGCCTGGTGCCAGAAGCGGGCATCGTCGCCGCCGGTGGCCCCGGAGGGCTTGTCGTACGAGGAGTTGGACTCGATCGCCGCGGCGAGCGATCCGGTGTTGAGGATCGCGTAACTGGCCCCGAGGGGAGCGGAGTCGGGCTTCGTCTCCGCGGTGACCTTCGCGAAGACGTCGGCCGTGCGGGTGGAGTCCGGGTCGAGCTTCGTGAACGCGGTGGCGGCCCCGGACTCGGTGGACCCGACGGAGATCAGGTCGTGCCCGGGGATGTCGATGGTCCCGACCCGGAAGGCGGACGTGTCGCGGACGGCGGTCACCTTGAAGGTGGTGGCCCGCCCGGACACGGTGAGCGAGGCGTCGATCTCGACGCCCGGCAGGGAGTCGAAGACGAGGGTGTAGCGGGCGGCGGAGCCGGTGACCTTCGGCGCGCCCTTGAGCTTCACCGGGTGCGCGGTGCCGTTGAGGGTGACGGCGGTGACCGGCCGGGTGGAGCCGAGCAGCTGCTCGCCGCTCGCCCGGTCGGTGTACGACAGGACGCGCGGGAAGTCGTCGGCGACGGCGACGGCGAGCCGGTCGGACCGGATGACGGCGGACCCGTCGGCCTTCGCCTCTCCGGCCGGGGCGGGGGGCGAGGGGGCGGCGG
>NZ_QWFA01000429.1 GCF_003501885.1 Streptomyces globisporus | reverse complement strand
GTCTTCCCCCTCTCCGCCACCAAGCTCCCCGCCCTGCGCTCCCCCCACCGCGGCGAGCAGCCCCCGACGCACTGCCGGGGCGAGTGCGGGTTGCCGGGACACGGGGTGCACGACGCCACCACCGACCCCGCGGCCGTCCGCGCCCTCTTCGCCGCCGCGCCCCGGGCCACCGGCTACGGCATCGCCTGCGGACGCGCCCCGCACCGCCTCATCGGCATCGACCTGGACGTCGACCCGGCGTACGGCAGCGACGCGGCGGGCGCACTGCGGCAGCTCGCCCTCCAGCACCTGTTCACGATCCCGCCGACGGTCACGGTGCTCACCCCGAGCGGCGGCCGCCACCTCTGGCTCACCGGCCCCGCCGACGCGACGGTCCCCAACTCCGCCGGCCGCCTCGCCCCGGGCATCGATATCCGCGGCACCGGCGGCTACCTGGTCGGCCCCGGCTCGGTCACCGCCCACGGCCGCTACCGCCTGGCCCCCGGCACCGCCCACCTCGCCCCGGCGGTCCGGGGTGGGGGTGGGGCCCGCGCCCCTGG
>NZ_QWFA01000428.1 GCF_003501885.1 Streptomyces globisporus | reverse complement strand
GGCCCACCTCCACACCCCGCCCCTCGCCCTGGCAGCAGCCGCCGACCTCGCCGCCAGCGCCCTCAACCCCTCCATGGACTCCTGGGACCAAGCCCCCGCAGCCTCCGCCCTCGAAGCCGACCTCACCAGCGCACTCGCCACCGAGATCTACCCCCACACCCCCTCACCCGACGCCGTCATCACCACCGGCGGCACCGAAGCCAACCAACTCGCCCTGCTCCTCGCCCGCGAACGCCACGGCCCCGTCCAGACCGTCTGCGGCGCCAACGCCCACCACAGCATCGCCCGCGCCGCCTGGCTCCTCGGCCTCCCCGAACCCGTCGTCGTACCCGCCCCCACCGGCACCCTCGACCTCACCGCCCTCGACGACGCCCTCAGCGAACTCCACCGCCCCCTCCTCGTCGTCGCCACCGCCGGCACCACCGACACCGGCGCGATCGACCCCCTCGACACCATCGCCGACCTCTGCACCACCCACCACGCCGAACTCCACATCGACGCCGCCTACGGAGGACCACTCCTCCTCAGCCCCACCCACCGCCC
>NZ_QWFA01000427.1 GCF_003501885.1 Streptomyces globisporus | reverse complement strand
CCCCGACGTACGGAGCACCCCCCCGAGATGCCGAGCCCCACCGCCACCCCTGTGCCGACGGAGTCCGCGGCCGCGCCGCCCGTACCCGCCGGGCCGCCCACGCCCTCCCTGTCGGCCCCGCCCGGGCTCGGCCCCGAGGAAGCCCGACGCCCGGGGGACCGTTCGTGACGCGCCGCCGCACGACCGGCACGCTGCCGCCCGCGTACGGGGAACCGGCCCGCGACGAGGACACGTTCCGGCTGCGCGTGCCGCCGCCCCGGACTCCGGGGACCACCGGGAACGGCACCCCGTCCGCTCATCGCTCCGGGCCCGCCACCGCCTCCCGGTCCCGGTCGGCGGCGCGGTCGCGGGTGCGGCGGCGGCAGCGGAACCGGCGGCGGGTTCTCTCGCTGGCCGTGCTGGTGCTCGCGGTGGTGGCGGGCACGGCACTCCTTGTCGGCCGACCCTGGCTCCACGGGGGCGGCCCGGCCGACGCGGCCCCGGCCCCGGCGGGTGGACCGGACAACGCCTCCGAGCCGCTGGAGGACGCCCCCGAGCCCACTCCCCCACCGACCTGTACAC
>NZ_QWFA01000426.1 GCF_003501885.1 Streptomyces globisporus | reverse complement strand
CTCGCGTACCGCTTTAATGGGCGAACAGCCCAACCCTTGGGACCTACTTCAGCCCCAGGATGCGATGAGCCGACATCGAGGTGCCAAACCTCCCCGTCGATGTGGACTCTTGGGGGAGATAAGCCTGTTATCCCCAGGGTAGCTTTTATCCGTTGAGCGATGGCCCTTCCATGCGGTACCACCGGATCACTAAGCCCGACTTTCGTCCCTGCTCGACCTGTTTGTCTCGCAGTCAAGCTCCCTTATGCCTTTGCACTCTTCGAATGATTTCCAACCATTCTGAGGGAACCTTGGGGCGCCTCCGTTACTCTTTAGGAGGCGACCGCCCCAGTCAAACTGCCCACCTGACACTGTCCCCGTACCGGTTCACGGTACCAGGTTAGAACTCCGATACGATCAGGGTGGTATCCCAACGGCGCCTCCACCCACGCTGGCGCGCAGGCTTCCCAGGCTCCCACCTATCCTGTACAGATCGTACCAAAGTCCAATATCAAGCTGCAGTAAAGCTCCATGGGGTCTTTCCGTCTTGTCGCGGGTAACCTGCATCTTCACAGGTATTAAAATT
>NZ_QWFA01000425.1 GCF_003501885.1 Streptomyces globisporus | reverse complement strand
GTAGTCGTCCAAATGCTTCTCGTGCCGCTTCAGAAAGCTTTTATACGGCTTCCAATCCTTCCGCTTCTCTTCCGCTATCTCTTGCTCCGACACGCCTTCCAAGGCCGCCATAAGCGCGGCTGCGTCCTGTTTGGCCAGCGACCGTCTCACGGTCTCCCATACCTTTGGCAAATGTCCGACAAACCGTTTCAAATCACGCGCCACATGAAAGCGATCCAGCATATACAGGCATTGGTGGAAGTAGGATGTACATTCCCCGATCCACGCCGCGCCGTCTCCGTTCACCACAAGCCACGTGTTCTCGTCGATTTCGTAACGCTCCACCAGAAAGTCCCCGAACCCTTCCCAGAAGTCGCCGCCGCTCGTATGCAGGTAATGCTGTTTATTTTTCAGCTCCACCCGCTTGCCGTTCTTCTCCCAGCCTTCGTGTACGACCGCGATTGCGTTCTCCATCCCGCGCTTCTTGCTCCGCTGCAGCTTCGTGTATAGCCCATCCACTTCCACGAACAATACTCGCGCTGGGCGTCGCTTCACCTCAGACATCGGCTGTTCCGCACGCTCCATCAGTTTTTCCCTGAT
>NZ_QWFA01000424.1 GCF_003501885.1 Streptomyces globisporus | reverse complement strand
CGCCCCCGCACTCCGCCTCGGCTCGGCCGCCCTCCCTGTCCCCTGAATCACCGGGAGCCGGCCCGCCGTCGGTACGGGCCGCCCAACTCCCCGCCGCCGAGTCCTCGGGCTCGACACAGTCCCTGCCGCTGGAGCCCCTCGCCGCACCGTCCGACCGGGTCGCGGGCGCGGCGGCCGGTCAAGGGCTGGAGCGCCGGACGGCCCGGCCGTTCTCCCTCGTGGGGGTCGTCTGGGACGACGCGGAGGCCGAACTTCACGGCACGGTCCAGGTCCGCACCCGCGCGGCCGGCGGTACGAGCTGGTCGGACTGGCAGGACGTCGAGACCCACAACGCCGAACACGCCGCCGACCTCGGCAGCGACGAGCGGTCCTCCGGCGCCGTGCGCGGTGCGACCGCCCCCCTCTGGGTCGGCGCATCGGACGGCGTCGAGGTCCGCGTACGGCCGGAGCCGGCCGATCCGCAGGGCCGGTCCGAAGCCGCGCCGCTCCCCGAGGGGCTGCGCCTCGAACTCGTCGACCCCGGCCCGGACCCCGCACCCGACCCCGCCACGGAGACGGCCCCCGAGCCCGCCCGGGCCGCCCCCGTCG
>NZ_QWFA01000423.1 GCF_003501885.1 Streptomyces globisporus | reverse complement strand
CGCCCGCCGCACCCGCACGGCGGGCGAGGGCTCGGCGGCACAACGCGCCACGACACCCGCCACCGGTGCGGAAACCCCCGCCCCGACCGGCCCGGAGGCCCCCACGGGGAGCGGGGCGCAGGCACCCGCCTCCGCGACCCCGGATGCCCCTGCGGCACCTGAGACTCCTGCTGCACCGGATACGCCTGCGGCGACCCGCCCGCGCCGTTCCCGGTCGGCGTCGCAGGGTTCGGCCAGTCAGCGTCCCGAGCCGGGCGAGTCGCCCGCGCAGCCGACGTCCGGACCGCGCAGGTCCCGCTCCGCCTCCGAAGGTTCGGCCAGTCAGCGTTCGGCCCCGGACGCGCCTGAGGGTCCGCCGTCGCGTCCGCTCCGGGTGCGCAGCACGGATGCCCCGTGGCACGACGCGCAGCCGGCCTTCGACGAACCGGAGGGCCCGGAGCCCCCGGAAGGGGCGGGTGGGGGAGAGGCCCCGCGCAGCGGCCCCACCCCCACACCCAGCGGTGCTCCGGCCCCCAGCGGCGCTCCGGCCCCCAGCAACGCCCCGGAACCGAACGACACCTCGGACTCCGGCGACGCTCCGGACCCCAGCGACAAGCCCACCCCCGACAAGCAC
>NZ_QWFA01000422.1 GCF_003501885.1 Streptomyces globisporus | reverse complement strand
GTCGGCGATGAGTACGGTCGTCACTGGTGTGTGTCCTCCAGGGGAAGGCGGAGCTGTACCTGCCAGCCGGTGTGCTCCGGCAGCGGGCCCGCTTCGAGGGAGCCGTCGTACAGTGCGGCGCGTTCCCGCATGCCCATGATGCCCTGGGCTGCCAGCGGTGCTTCCTCTGTTTCCGCGGTTCTGCCGGCTCCGGTGCCCGTATCGGTGATGCGGGCGTCGAGGTGCGTGCGTGAGTAGGTGAGGGTGACCGTCGCGGACGTGGGGCCGGTGGCGTGCTTGAGGGTGTTGGTCAGGGCCTCCTGGATCACCCGGTAAACGGTGAGTTGGCGGCCCGGGGTGAGGGACCGCGCGGTGGGTTCGCCGTTCAGCTTCAGGTGGACGGGCAGGCCCGCCCTGCGTACGCCTCGCGCCGCGTCCGTACCGCGATTCCCAGCAGGACGACGAAGACCAGGCCCCAGACGTACGAGACCACTTCCTGACCCCAGCCGGAGGGGATGCGGAAACCGCCCGACAGGACCGGCACGACGAACAGCAGGGCCGCTGCCGCGACCGTACGGAACGAGGAGCGCAGGACGATCTGGAAGACGGGGATCAGCTGGAGGAGGGAGGCCTGCACCACGGCCCCCGTCCAGATGTTGACGAGGGATATCGGTGTCATGAGCAGGACTACTGCCAGGGGGTGCGTGCGGCGCCACAGCAGCGGCAGCGAGAACCCGAGGCTCATCAGGAGGACCAGGAACTCCGGTGCTGTCACGTCCTCGTGGGCGGTGTGCCGCCAGCCGCCGGAGGTGTAGTCGAGTACCGCTGCCACGGTCCAGAACCCGGTCACCGCCGTGTCCCAGACCCGTGGCCGGTGTCGGTCGAAGGCGCGGAGCCGGTCCAGGGCGTCGCGGATGATCCGGGTGAGGGGAGGAACCGTGCCCCGGTCCCCGTCCTGGTCGCGGTCCCTCGGCGGGCTGCTCACCTGGTCGCTCCTCATGGGTCAGACGTCGCGGCGCTTGAGTGTCAGGGCCGCCGCGGCCAGTGTCGTACCCGCCCACAGGGACAGGGCGAGCAGGGCGGGCCCGGGAGAGATGGTGCCCGGGATGGGGGTGGCGGAGCCGAGGGCGCCGGCGGCCTGGGTGGGAAAGTACCTGATGGCGCGCTCGACGGCGTCGTACGGGAGCATCCCGAGGATCTCCGGCAGGATCATGACCCCGCCGATGAACGCCCCGATCGCGCCCGGCACCGAGCGCAGCAGTGCGCCGAGGCCGAGGGCGAGCAGGCCCATCAGGGTGAGCGCTCCCGCGTTGCCTGCCAGGGCGCGCAGGATGCCCGGGTCGGTGAACGAGGCTGCCTGGTCGGTGTCGTGGAGGAAGGCCTGGGCCGCGGCGAACGTGACCACCGACGTCGCGAGCATGACCGTGAAGACGGTGGCGGCGAAGACCACGGCCTTGGCCCACAGGACGGGGAGCCGGGCG
>NZ_QWFA01000421.1 GCF_003501885.1 Streptomyces globisporus | reverse complement strand
CTCTCCTCCGGACATTATTTATGGAACAGCGGTATCTTCATTTGGAAAACATCCGTTATTATCGAAAATTTTAAACGTTATTTGCCCAGACTTTATAAGACAATGCTTGCGAGTATTTGGGTACGGAACAAGAAGATGAAATAATTAGGGCTTGCTGAATAATCAAAAATTCCCTGTTCTGCAAGGGTTTTAAGGCACTTTTGTCGAATTTATCTGCAAGGAAAACACGGAAAAACGGTAAAAAACCTTGCAGATGGAGTGAGCTAAAGTGTTCGTGCTGAATCGAGATATGGCGGATCTGTTAGAAAATTTCTATTTACCCTTTGGCGGAAGATTAAATCCTGCTAATCGGTGGGTGCAGCTTGCAGCACTCATCCCTTGGGGCATAGTAGAAGAGAAATATGTGAGATCGTTCCAGTCACCAGCTATCGGCCAAAAGGCTTACTCGGCACGCATCGCTCTCGGCTCGCTCATCATCAAGGAGCGTCTTGGTTTAAGTGACCGCGAGACGACCCTGCAAATCCAAGAGAATCCATATTTGCAATTCTTCTTGGGCTACACCGAGTATGTAGACGAAGAGCCGTTTCATCACTCTCTGTTAACGCATTTTCGGGAACGGCT
>NZ_QWFA01000420.1 GCF_003501885.1 Streptomyces globisporus | reverse complement strand
CCCGCCATGTCCGGGAAGTACGAGCGCGACGGCACCCCCCGCCCCGGCAAGGCGCCCCGCACCGCCCCCGACCCGGACCGGCCCGAGGACCTGTGGAAGGCCCTGGACCGCGGCGAGGACCCGACGCGCGAGGCGTGACCCCAGGCTCACCCCCGGCGGCCCCGTGCGGGACAATGGAACCGAGCCGTCCCCCGGGCGGCGGCCCCATCTACCGCGTCACCCACAGCGCAACACCAACGAGGAGCAACTCATGGCGGGCACGAGCCACGGACACACCCCGGCCGCCTGGACCGGTGCCATCATCACGTTGATCGGCTTCTGCGTCGCAGGCGTCTTCATGGTCGCGGCCAACCCGCTCGGTTTCTGGGTCGGCGTCGCCGTGATCTTCGGCGGCGGACTCGTGGGCCTCGCCATGCGGGCCGCCGGTCTCGGTGCGCAGAAGGAGTCGGCCGAGATGGTCGAGGCCCGGGCGCGCGCCGGGCGGGCGCAGATCTCCCACTGAGCCGGCCGCCGGACCGTCCCGGCGACCGACACGCAGACAGGCGCAGCCCCGGTGGGGCTGCGCCTTTTCGCGTCGGCGGGGGACAATCGGCGGGTGGACGCCACCCCGACCCCCGCCGCCCCGCAG
>NZ_QWFA01000042.1 GCF_003501885.1 Streptomyces globisporus | reverse complement strand
CCCGCCCGACTCCTCAGCCGCACCCAGGGAAGGACTCCCCGCCCGTGGCAACCTCGACCCCCACCCGGGATGCGTACGCGAAAGCGCCCCGCCCATCGAAGAAGGAACCGACCGACGAGCGACGGCAGTTGTGGCGCAGCCGGCTGTGGCGGTTCGACGACAAGGCGTCCCCGTACGCGTACATAGCGCCGTTCTTCCTGATCTTCGGGGCCTTCGGCCTCTACCCGCTGCTCTACACCGGGTGGATCGCCCTGCACCGGGTCTCGATGACCGGCCTGGACTCCATGGAGTGGGTGGGCTGGGAGAACTTCGACAAGATCCTGAACGACCCGGAGTTCTGGACCTCGGTCAGCAACACCTTCCTGATCGGCGTCATCTCGACCGTCCCGCAGCTCCTGATGGCCCTGGGCCTCGCCCATCTCCTCAACTACCGTCTGCGCGCCAGCACGTTCTGGCGCACGATCATCCTCACCCCGTACGCCACCTCCGTGGCCTCGGCGGCCCTCGTCTTCGCCCTGGTGTTCCGGGCCGACGGCGGACTGCTCAACTGGACGCTCGGCCTCGTCGGCTTCGACCCGGTCAACTGGGCCAACGGGCACTGGACGTCGAAGCTCGCCATCTCCGTCATCGTCATCTGGCGGTGGACCGGCTACAACGCGCTGATCTACCTGGCCGCCATGCAGGCGGTCCCCAACGACCTCTACGAGGCGGCCTCGTTGGACGGGGCGTCGCGCTGGCAGCAGTTCCGCAAGGTCACCATCCCCTCGCTGCGGCCGACGATCCTGTTCACCATCGTCATCTCCACCATCGGCTCCATGCAGCTCTTCGGTGAACCGCTGCTGCTGGAGGGCGGTGCGCTGGGCGCCACCGGCGGCAACGAGAACCAGTACGAGACGCTCAGCATCTACCTCTACAACTACGGCTGGAACCTCGGACACCTCGGTCCGGCCGCCGCCGTCGCCTGGGCGATGCTCGCCCTCCTGCTGCTCATCGCCGCGGCCAACTGGATCATCGGCCGATTCTTCCGCACGTCCGCGGTCTGACCGGGAGCGACTCCATGACCATGACCAGCCCCACGCCCACCGCCCCCGTGAAGCTCGCGCCGAGCCCGGAGAACCGTGCTCCGAAGCGCCCGAGCCGCTTCCGGATGGGCGCCGGACAGCAGATGAAAGGCGGCCCGTTCGCGTACGCCGCGCTCGCCGTCGTCGGCTTCGGCTCGCTGCTGCCGCTCTACTGGACCCTGGTCGCGGCCTCCCGCACCCAGGACGAGGTCCTCGCCTCCACCCCGCCGTTCTTCCCGGGCGGCAAGCTGATCGAGAACGTCCAGACCGCCTGGGAACAGGCGAACCTCGGCAAGGCGATCGTCAACAGCGTCATCGTCTCGTCCTCGATCACCCTCGCCACGCTCTTCTTCTGCACGCTCGCCGGCTACGCGTTCGCCAAGATGCGCTTCCGGGGCCGCGGCTGGCTGATGACCGCGGTCATCGCCACCCTCACCATCCCGCCGCAGCTCAGTGTCGTCCCGCTGTTCATGATGATGTCCGGCCTCGGCTGGGGCGGACAGCTCGAATCGGTGATCTTCCCGACCCTGGTGAGCGCGTTCGGCGTGTTCTTCATGCGCCAGTACCTGATCGAGGCCCTGCCGTACGAGCTGATCGAGGCGGCCAAGATCGACGGCGCGAACAACTTCCGCATCGTGCGCAGCGTGGTGCTGCCGGTGGCGCGCCCCGCGATGATGGTGCTCGGGATGCTCACCTTCGTCCAGGCCTGGAACGACTTCTTCTGGCCCTACCTGGCCCTCAACCAGCAGAACCCGACCCTTCAGGTGGCCCTCGGCCAGCTCAGCGCCTCGTACACCCCCGACCAGTCCATCGTGATGGCGGGCGCGCTGATCAGCACGCTGCCGCTGCTGGTGGTGTTCGTCCTCTTCGGCAAGCGGATCGTCGGCGGCATCATGTCCGGCGCGGTCAAGGGCTGACGGCCTTCACCTCTCCTTCCCCACCCCTCACCTTCCCCTAGGGAGCGCTCCCGCATGACAGCCGTCCGACCCGACACGGTCCCGCAGCAGGCACCCGCCGCCCAGGCCCCCTTCCCGACCGGCTTCCTGTGGGGCGCGGCCACCGCCGCGTACCAGGTGGAGGGTGCGGCCTCCGAGCGGGGCCGCACCCCCTCCATCTGGGACACCTTCAGCCACACCCCCGGCAAGGTCGTCAACGGCGACACCGGGGACGTGGCCGCCGACCACTTCCACCGCTACCGCGACGACGTCGCCCTGATGAAGCGCCTCGGCCTCCAGGCGTACCGCTTCTCCGTCTCCTGGTCCCGGGTCCAGCCCACCGGCCGGGGCCCCGCGATCGAACGCGGCCTGGACTTCTACCGGTCGCTCGTCGACGAGCTGCTCATCGCCGGCATCAAGCCCGTCGCCACGCTCTACCACTGGGACCTGCCACAGGAGTTGGAGGACGCGGGCGGCTGGCCCGAGCGCGCGACGGCCGAACGGTTCGCGGACTACGCGGCCATCATGGCCCGCGCGCTCGGCGACCGGGTCTCGATGTGGACGACGCTCAACGAGCCCTGGTGCTCGGCCTTCCTCGGGTACGGCTCCGGGGTCCACGCCCCCGGCCGCACCGAACCGGCCGCCGCGCTGCGGGCCGCCCACCACCTCAACCTCGCCCACGGCCGGGCGACCGAGGCGCTGCGCGCCAACCTCCCCGCTGCCGCGCAGACCTCGGTCACCCTCAACCTCCACCAGGTGCGCCCGCTGACCGACAGCGCGGCGGACGCGGACGCGGCCCGCCGGATCGACGCGGTGGGCAACCGGATCTTCACCGGGCCGATGCTGAAGGGCGCGTACCCGGAAGACCTGCTGGCCGACACCGAACGGATCGTCGACTGGCCCGAGTTGATCCATGAGGGCGACCTCGCCGCCATCGCGGCCCCCATCGACGTGCTCGGCGTCAACTACTACACGCCGACCATCGTCTCGACGCCCGCCGACGGCGCCGGGGACACCCGCAACGACGGCCACGGCAGCAGCGACCACTCCCCGTGGCCCGGCTCCGAGCACGTGGCCTTCCACCTGGCCGAGGGCAAGCCCCGTACCGCCATGAACTGGTCGGTCGACCCGAACGGTCTGCACGCCCTCCTCATGGACGTATCCCGCGAGCACCCGGACCTGCCGCTGATGGTCACCGAGAACGGGGCCGCCTTCGACGACGCCCCGGATGCCGACGGCCGGGTCCACGACCCCGAGCGGATCGCCTATCTGCACGGCCACCTGGAGGCGGTGCGCCGGGCGGTCGCCGACGGTGCCGACGTGCGGGGCTACTTCCTCTGGTCCCTGATGGACAACTTCGAGTGGGGCTACGGCTACGGGAAGCGCTTCGGCGCGGTGTACGTCGACTACGCGACCCAGCGCCGTACGCCGAAGTCCAGCGCGCACTGGTACGGCGACCTGATCGCCCGTCACGCGCTGCCCCCGGAGGCCTGACCTCCCGGGAACGGTGGGCCCGGTCGTCTCCGCGACCGGGCCCACCGACCTTTCATTACCGCTTTTGGGAGCGCTCCCAATACCCTGTCCGTACGCTCGTCGAGGTGATCGATCCAGGACTTGGATTGACGTTACGGCTGTGAGAAATTGACCGGGAACGGGGAGGCGGCCATGGCGGCAGCGCGAGTACGGAGCGGCGGGCGGCCCACGCTCGAAGAGGTGGCGGCACGGGCCGGCGTCGGCCGGGGCACCGCCTCACGGGTCATCAACGGCTCGCCCCGGGTCAGCGACGCGACCCGGCAGGCGGTCGAGGCGGCCGTGGCCGAGCTGGGATACGTCCCCAACCGCGCCGCCCGCGCCCTGGCGGGCAACCGCACCGACGCCATCGCGCTGGTGGTGCCCGAGCCGGAGACCCGCTTCTTCGCCGAACCGTACTTCTCCGCCATAGTGCGCGGGGTCGGGGCGGCCCTGGCCGACACCGAGATGCAGCTGCTCCTCACCCTCGTCGGCAACGACCGCGAGCGCCGCCGCCTCGCCCAGTACCTCACCGCCCACCGCGTCGACGGGGTCCTCCTGGTCGCCGTGCACGCGGACGACCCGCTGCCGGAGCTCCTGGAGCAGCTGGGCATGCCGTGCGTGATCAGCGGCGCCCGGCACGCGGCCGAGACGCTGCCCTCGGTCGACTCCGACAACTTCGAGGGCGCGCGGGCCGCCGTCGAGCACCTCGTCTCCCGCGGCCGCCGCCAGGTGGCCACGATCACCGGCCGCCTGGAGGTGTACGGGGCCCAGCGCCGCCTGGACGGCTACCGTGCGGCGGTCTCCGCCGCCGGCCTGGCCCCCGACGAGCGCCTCATCGCCCCCGCCGACTTCACCGAGGAGGGCGGCGCGGCCGCCATGCGCGACCTCCTGGCCCGCCGCCCCGACCTGGACGCGGTCTTTGTCGCCTCCGACGTGATGGCCGCCGGCGCCCGCCAGGTCCTGCGCGAGGCGGACCGCCGCATTCCCGAGGACGTGGCCCTGGTGGGCTTCGACGACTCGGTCGTCGCCCGCCACATGCACCCGGCCCTCACCAGCGTCCGCCAGCCCATAGAGGAGATGGGCCGCCGCATGGCCCAGCTCCTCCTGGACGAGATCGCGGGCCGCACCCCGGGTGACGAGCGCCCCTCGGTGGTGCTGCCGACGGAGCTGGTGGTCCGCGACTCTTCGTGACGGGGGCGGCGGCGTCGGCTCCACCCCGCGTGCGGGGCTTTCGGTGGTATGGACATGACTAGAGGGCGGGGCCGGCCTCCAACCAGCGCTTCGCCGAGCTGGACGACCCGCGTGGCGGGGCCTGGCCGGCCCCTGCCATGACCGCCGGGGCGAGCCACACCTTCCGCCCGGCTCCACCGTCACGCACGCCGGCGCGCTGCCGCAGAAGTCGGGCAAGCACCTGATCCTCGGCGTCCGGACCATCGCGGACACCGGCAATGCCTTCCACGCCTGCTCCGACGTCGCGTTCTGAGCTGATCGCCCGATCGGCAGAGCGCGTACGCGGAAGGGCCCCGGTCCGAAGACCGGGGCCCTTCCTTCAGGGTGAGTAACGGGACTTGAACCCGCGACATCCTGGACCACAACCAGGTGCTCTGCCAGCTGAGCTATACCCACCATGTCGCCCGGTCGTTTCCGACCGGCCGAGAAAAAGTGTACAGGGTCCGGGAGGGTGCTCGCGCCCCCGTTTCCCGGGGCCGGTCCGCGGGCGCTCTCACGCCCGTGACCAGCGGGTTCCTACGATGTGGCCGGGGTCACCAGACGCGCCGCGATCTCCTTGGCGCGGTCCGAGTCCGGGCCGGGCTGCGGGACGAAGACCGCCTCCCGGTAGTAGCGGAGCTCCGTGATGGAGTCACGGATGTCCGCCAGCGCCCGGTGGTTGCCGTTCTTGTCCGGGCTGTTGAAGTACGCCCGGGGGAACCAGCGCCGGGCCAGCTCCTTGACCGAGGACACGTCCACGATCCGGTAGTGCAGGTAGCTCTCCAGATCCCGCATGTCCCGCGCCAGGAAGCCGCGGTCGGTACCGACCGAGTTTCCGCAGAGCGGGGCCTTGCCGGGCTCCTTCACATGCTCGCGGACGTAGGCCAGGACCTGCTCCTCGGCCTCCGCCAGGGTGGTGCCCCCGGCCAGCTCGTCGAGGAGGCCCGAGGCGGTGTGCATCTGCCGCACCACCTCGGGCATGGTCTCCAGGGCCGCGTCCGGCGGGCGGATCACGATGTCCACCCCTTCGCCGAGCACGTTCAGCTCCGAGTCGGTGACCAGGGCGGCCACCTCGATGAGTGCGTCGTCCGTCAACGAGAGCCCGGTCATCTCGCAGTCGATCCACACCATGCGGTCGTTCATGGGCCCCACCCTACGGGGCACTCCGCTGTCCCGGCAGGGCCGGGCGTCCGGGAACGAACGCGTCGGGGCCGGGCAGGGAGTGCTCCCCGGGACCCGTCGCGGCCGCCACGGCGACCGGTGCGGAGGACAACGGGGACCCCCGGCGTCCGGACGGCGGCCCCTGGCTGGGCACCATCGTTTCGACCACCGTTGCCGCGCTCTCCGCCACCCCCCTGCGGACGACGGGCCCGGTAGGCGGCCCGGTACGCGGCGGGGGAGGAGCCGAGCTGGCGGCGGAAGTGCCCGCGCAGCGCGACCGGGGAGCGGAAGCCGCAGCGGCCCGCGACCTCGTCGACCGAGTAGTCGGAGGTCTCCAGCAGCCGCTGCGCCTGCAGCACCCGCTGGGTGATCAGCCGCTGGAGCGGTGCGCTGCCGGTGAGCGAACGGAACCTGCGGTCGAAGGTCCGCCTGCTCATGTAGGCGCGCGCCGCGAGCGTCTCCACGTCGAACTGCTCGTGCAGATGCTCCAGGGCCCAGGCCACGACCTCGGCGAGCGGGTCGGACCCGATCTCCTCCGGTAAAGACCTGTCCAGGTAGCGCTCCTGCCCGCCACTGCGCCGCGGCGGCACGACGAGCCGGCGGGCGAGTGCCCCGGCGGCCTCCGTGCCGTGGTCGGTGCGGACTATATGGAGGCAGAGATCGATACCCGCCGCCGTACCGGCGGAGGTGAGCACATCACCGTCGTCCACGAACAGCTCGCGCGGATCGACGTGCACCGACGGATAGCGCTTGGCCAGCGTCGGCGCGTACATCCAGTGTGTGGTGGCCGGCCGTCCGTCCAGCAGGCCGGCGGCCGCGAGCACGAAGGCTCCCGTGCACAGACCGACGATGCGGGCGCCCTCCTCGTGGGCGCGCCGCAGCGCGTCCAGTGCCTCGGCGGGCGGCGGCGAGGTGATCGACCGCCAGGCGGGCACCACCACGGTGCCGGCCCTGCTGATCGCCTCCAGGCCGTACGGCGCGGTGAGTTCGAGCCCACCGGTGGTGCGCAGCGGTCCTTCCTCGCCCCCGCAGACCAGCAGGCGGTAGCGGGGAACTCCCGCGTCCTGCCGGTCGATCCCGAAAACGGAGAGCGGGATGGAGCTCTCGAAGATAGGGCCGCCGCTGAACAGCAGCACGGCAACGACTTCCCGGCGTCGCCGCCCGGTCAGCTTGCGTGCGCCATCCGTCGCGGTGGCGGAGTCCTGGCTCATGACGCTAAGCCCCCCTCGGTGTTCGCGTCTCCCTGGTCCTTACGGGCCTGCCGCTCCTGCACGTTTCCCCTCGGTTTCGCACGGTTCCCCAGCCCCCGATTTTTCAAGATCGAATCTACTGCGTCGCGTGGTCCCGCCGTGACACCTTCCCCCACCAGCTCAATGTCGATAAGGAAACGTGGCGTGAAGCGTTCGATCACGAAGCGTTCCACCTGCGAAGCGCACAGGGAAGTGCCCTTCGCCAACGTGGCCCGTCCGCGTCGGGTGAAAGCGTACCGCGCGGTCCGTTCCTGCCTGGTGGGCGGTGGGTTGTCCGGCCATCCCGCGAAGGGGTCGCCCCCCGGGCGAAGTTGGCTGAAAATCATCGGTTGTGTGTGCTGTATCCGGTCACGCCGGGCGCACAACCGTCGTAAGGCAGCCGCGCCGGTGCGCTCCCTGGGGGCCGTGGACGCGTGGCGTGCTCGGGTCGGGAAGGGCGGTCATGGCGGGCGTTGCGGCGTGGATCGGGCCGAGGTCCCGCAGGGGCGCGTCACCGGCCGATGTGCCGGGGAACACGCGAACGACGGGTTTCGCGCGGTGTTCGGAGACGTGGCCAACAGGGACCGGGTGCGGGCTCCGTCGCCACCCCTCGCGGGTGCTCGCGGGCCCTCGTGAAAAACAGGACGCCCGATGGTCTTCGCCCCCTCGAAGGCGCGTGTACGACACAACCGGCATTGCCATACCGGACCGGCTCGTGCATGCTCCCTCCAGCGTCACGCACGCTTTTGCGGGGGTCTGGGCGATGGAGGAGTGACGCCGTACCCTTGGGGGTATGGGGTTGGGAAGATGATTCCCGGACAGAGCTTCACCATCAGCTGACGCACCCGACGCACATCGAAACCGTTCCCTCCTCACGAGGACTCTCTTCGCCGAGACACCGATGGCCGGTCACGAAATCCCTGAACCCAAGGACCGCAAGCCGCTCGCCGACCCCGGGTCGGAGCCGCGCACGGTCGAAGAAGCACGCCATGCGTGCGATCCCGCCTTCCGGCACGGAGTCGTGGTCGGTTTCGACGGCTCGACGTCCAGCGAGCGGGCCCTCGCCTACGCCATCGGCATGGCCGGCCGCTCGGGCTCCGGCCTGATCATCGTCCATGTCGCCAACCGGCTGCCGACCACCGTCTGGGCGGGCTGCGAGCCCCCCGTCTTCGTCGACGTCCCCGACCACCGCACCGAGGTCCTCGGCCTGGAGCTGGCCTGCGCCGACTATCTCTCCGAGGTCCCCTGGGTGCTGGTCGAGCGCGGCGGCGACATCTGCCACGAGCTGGAGGAGGTCGGCCGGGAGTATGCCGCGGACGCCATCGTCGTCGGCTCCACGCACGGCATCGTCGGCCGGATCTTCGGGTCCGTCGCCGGCCGCCTGGCCCGCCGCGCGCAACGCCCCGTCATCGTCATTCCCTGAGGGGCCGCAACCCTCTGAGGTCCGCATTCCCTGAGGGACCGCCAGAAGGCCCTGCAACGGCACGCGTTGGGCCCCGTACCGCTTGATCGCGGTACGGGGCCCACGTTGTTGCGGGGTCGGCTACTCGACCGTCACGGACTTCGCCAGGTTGCGCGGCTTGTCGATGTCCCGGCCCATCGCGAGGGCCGTGTGGTACGCGAACAGCTGGAGCGGGATGCCCATGAGGATCGGGTCCAGCTCGTTCTCGTTCTTCGGCACGACGATGGTGTGGTCGGCCTTCTCCTGCACCTGGTGGGCCACGGCGAGAATGCGGCCGCTGCGGGCCTTGATCTCCTCCATCGCGGCGCGGTTCTTCTCCAGCAGGTCGTCGTCCGGCACGATCGCCACGGTCGGCATCGCGGGCTCGATCAGTGCGAGCGGGCCGTGCTTCAGCTCGGAGGCGGGGTAGGCCTCGGCGTGGATGTACGAGACCTCCTTCAGCTTCAGCGAAGCCTCGCGGGCCACCGGATAGCCGCGCACCCGGCCGATGAACATCATCGACTTGGCGTCCGCGTACTCCGCCGCGAGCCGCTTGATCTCGTCCTCGTTCGCCAGGATCTCGCTGATCTGCTCCGGCAGCCGGCGCAGCCCGTCGATGATCCGCTTGCCGTCCGCGACCGACAGGTCACGGATGCGGCCCAGGTGCAGCGCGAGCAGCGCGAAGGCGACCACGGTGTTGGTGAAGCACTTGGTGGAGACGACGCAGACCTCCGGGCCCGCGTGGACGTACGTACCGCCGTCGGCCTCCCGGGCGATCGCGGAGCCGACCACGTTGACCACGCCGAGGACCCGGGCGCCCTTGCGCTTCAGCTCCTGGACGGCGGCCAGCACGTCGTACGTCTCGCCCGACTGGGAGACCGCGACGTACAGGGTGTCGGGGTCCACGACCGGGTTGCGGTAGCGGAACTCGGAGGCCGGCTCGGCGTCGGCGGGGATCCGGGCCAGCTCCTCGATCAGCTGGGCGCCGATCTGGCCCGCGTGGTACGAGGTGCCGCAGCCGAGGATCTTGATCCGGCGCACCCCGCGCGCCTCGCGGGCGTCCAGGTTCAGGCCGCCCAGGTGCACGGTGGAGAACCGGTCGTCGATCCGGCCGCGCAGGACCCGGTCCACGGCGTCGGCCTGCTCGGAGATCTCCTTGTGCATGTACGTGTCGTGGCCGCCCATGTCGTACGACTCGGCCTCCCACTCCACGGTGGTCGGCGTGGCCGTCGTGGTCGAGCCCTCCGTCGTGTACGTACGGAAGTCGTCGGCCTTCAGCGTGGCCATCTCGCCGTCGTCGAGCGTGACGACCTGGCGGGTGTGGGCGACCAGGGCGGCGACGTCGGAGGCGACGAACATCTCCTTCTCGCCGATGCCGAGGACGACCGGCGAACCGTTGCGGGCGACCACGATGCGGTCGTTGAAGTCGGCGTGCAGCACGGCGATGCCGTACGTGCCCTCGACGTGGCGCAGCGCCTCGCGGACCTTCTCCTCCAGGGTGTCCGCCTGGGCGCGGGCGATCAGGTGGGTCAGCACCTCGGTGTCGGTCTCCGAGAGGAAGACGACGCCGTCGGCGGCGAGCCGGGTGCGCAGCTCGGAGGCGTTGTCGATGATCCCGTTGTGGACGACGGCGACCTTGTTCTCCGCGTCCAGGTGCGGGTGGGCGTTCTCGTCGCTCGGGGCGCCGTGGGTGGCCCATCGGGTGTGGGCGATGCCGGTGGTGCCAGCGAACCGCTTGGGGACCTTGGCCTCCAGCTCACGGACCCGGCCCTTGGCCTTGACCATCTTCAGCGTGCCCGGCTTGCCCGCCGCCGCCTTGCTGGTGATGACGATGCCCGCGGAGTCGTACCCCCGGTACTCCAGCCGCTGCAGGCCCTCCAGCAGCAGCGGAGCGACGTCACGCTTCCCGATGTATCCGACGATCCCGCACATGAATTCTCTGCCCCTCCATCGACGTACACGTACACATGCGTGGCGGCGCCCCGCGCACGGGCGCCCGGCCCGCTCAGCCGTAGACGATGCGGCGCAGCTGGCGGAGCGAGAGCTCCGGCGGCGCCACGGCGCGGTGCGGCAGCTCGGCCGCGATCCGCTCGAAGATCTCCGTGTTGACCAGGCCGCCGGACTGCAGTTCGCGGTGGCGGCGCCGGACGAAGTCGTCGGTGCTCTCGTCGAAGTACGCCAGCACGTCGAGGATCACCCGGGCCGCCTCGCCGCGCTGGAGCGCGGTGGAGCGTACGAGGTGATCGATGAGGTCGTCGTGCGACGAGCGGCGTTCAAGCACCCGTCGATATTGCTTGTCGGGGCGCGCTTACGCAAGAAATCTGCCCGATATCGGGCAGCCGGTGTGGTGAACGTCGCCCGATCGCGTCACATGCTGCGCAGAACGGCCTGCTTCGCGGTGCTGAACTCCTCGTCGGTGAGGACCCCCGCCCTGTGCAGCTCGCCCAGCTCCCGCAGCCGCCGCAGCAGCGCGTCGTGGTCGCCCGCGGGCGCTGCGGCGGGATCGGCCGCCTTGGTCAGGGCCGGGGGCGCCTGCGGGGCTTCCAGGGCCGTGCGGGGCCCTGGCAGCCGCATCAGCACGGCCGCCGCGACCAGGACCGCGGTGTGTTCCTTCTTGGACATCCCCCACAGGTCCAGGGCGTACGGGTCGTACTTCGGCGGCGCGGAGACGGGCCCCTCAACCGGCTCGAAGCGCAGATAGCCGTTCTCCAGGCCGATCGAGGGCAGCCACCGCACCGCCGCGATCCGCGACAGCGGGAGGGTGGACGCGCCCCCGGCGGTCTTGGACTCCTCGGCCTTCCAGTTCCAGGTCAGCCGGATGGTCTCGCCGTCGAAGGACGCCGTGCCGTCGCCGCCCCCGCCGGAGACCGGCAGCGTCGGTCCCGGCAGCAGGAAGCGGTCCACCGGGGTGTCCGGCACCTGCTCGATCAGCAGCGCGTTGCGGACCTCGTCGACGAAGTACTCCGCGACCCCCGTACGGTCCTTCTCCACGGTCAGCGCATAGGGGTCGGCGCCGTCCTTGAGCCGGCCGTCGGCGGCCCGCAGCACCGGGCAGGCGCCCCCGCGCAGCCGCAGCCGCAGCCGGCCGCCCTTGCGGTCCGGTTCGAACGAGACGCCCGCCACCGCCTCCAGCGGGACGGCGATCTCACCCAGCTCCTGCCGGACCGGATGCGCCTTTCCGCCCGGCACGATGCGCACGGTGCCCCCGTCGAACGTCCACGTTCCGTCCCGCTGGATGATTTCTGCCATGGCCCCGATTCTGCCAGCCGGCCGCCCCGGAAAAGGGGCGAGCGCCCGAGGGACCGTCCTCGGGCGCTCCCCGTCCAGGGGCCGCCGCGCCGTGGCGGCCGGGCTCAGAACCCGGCGATCGGGTTCTTCAGGCGGCCCACCAACTGCAAAGCGCCCGCAGGGTCGTTGAGGTCGACCATCTGCTGGTTGTCGCGCAGCTGGAGGCGGTTGAGGCAGGAGAGCGCGAACTCCGCCTCGAACAGGTCGTACTGCCGGAACTTCTCCGCGAGATACGGCACCGACTCCTGGTAGTCCCGCACACAGGCGGCGACCGTCCGCCAGAAGGCGTCCTCGTCGAGGATGCCCTCGGTGGCCAGGCTCGCCCCCAGGAAGCGGAAGAAGCAGTCGAAGACGTCGGTGAAGACCGAGAGCAGCTTCATGTCCTCGGGCACCTCGGCCCGGATCCGCTCGACCTGCGGCGGCAGCACCGCGTCCGGGTCCATCACCGCGATCTCCTCGGCGATGTCCTTGAAGATCGTGCGGGTGACGACCCCGTCCTCCACGACCAGGATCACGTTCTCGCCGTGCGGCATGTAGACCAGGTCGTAGGCGTAGAAGCTGTGCAGCACCGGCACCAGATAGGCGTCCAGGTAGTGCCGCAGCCACACCTGCGGGTCCAGGCCCGACTCGGCGATCAGAACCCCGGCCACCGAGCCGCCCTCGTGGTCGGTGTGGAGCAGCGAGGCCATCGTCGCGACCCGCTCGCCCGGCTGGAGGCCCGGCACCGGGCTCTCGCGCCACAGGGCGGCGAGCATCTTCCGGTACGGGGAGCCCTTGGCGGTGGCCGCCTCGTACGAGCGGTGGTGGTAGCCGATCGCGGCCCGCTCCCGGATGATCGAGAACCGGGCCCCGCGCAGGAGGTCGTCGCGCTCGATCAGACCGGCCAGCCAGTCGTTGATCGCGGGCGTGGCCTCCATGTACGCGGCCGAAAGCCCGCGCATGAAGCCCATGTTGAGGACCGAGAGCGCCGTTTTGACGTAGTGCTTCTCGGGGTGGTCGGTGTTGAAGAAGGTACGGATCGACTGCTGGGCGAGATAGCCGTCCTCGCCCTCCCCGAGCACCACCAGACGGCGTTCGGCCAGCTCGCCGGCGAAGGTGACGGCGAGCTTGTTCCACCACTGCCAGGGGTGGACGGGCAGCAGGAAGTAGTCGTCCGGGTCGAGGCCGAGACCGCGCAGCGCGCCGGCGAACCGTTCCCGGGTCGCCTCGCTCAGCTCGTCCTTGATCAGCGCGTCGTATTCGAGCCCGGCGCCCGCGGTGAAGGTGGCCCGCTCCCGGTGGGCGGCCAGCCACACCAGCCGGATCGGGGACGCCGCCTCGGGGGCGTACGCCCGGTACTCGTCCACGCCGAAGCCGAGCCGCCCGTTGTTGGCGACGAAGCAGGGGTGGCCCTCGGTCATCCCGGTCTCGACGGCCTGGAAGCCGGCGGCGACGAGCTGGCCGGAGGTGGCCGGTTCCTTGGTGAGTTTGTAGGCGGTTCCGGCCAGCGTGGAGGAGATCTCCTCCAGGTAGACCGGCAGGATCTCTTCGGAGATCCCCAGGGCGTGCCGCAACTCGATGAAGAACTCCACTGCGTCCAGCGGGAGTTCGGAGCCGTGCCGGTGCCGGGTGATGGTCTCGGCCTCGACCTGCCAGTGGTCCAGGGCGAAGACGCGCGCGGTGAAACGGTACTCGGTGGAGGCGTCGTCGCTACGGACGGTGTAGTGGTCGTCGCCGAGCGGGGTGGGGGTCAGTAGCCGCTCGTGGCTGAATTCCGCCAGTGCCTTGCGGACCAGCAGTCGGTTTGCGGTGGCCCAGCGTCCGGGGGAGAGGTGGGCGACGCTGTCGGTGAGGGCGGTCGTCATCGGTCGTTACCTCCGGTTGCTGCTTCGAACTGCTCACGGGTGCAGGCGCTGAGCAGAGCGTCCTTCTCCGGTTTGGCGATCTCGCGGAGCACCTCGAACCCGACGGCCTTGTTGAGGGCCTGGACCGCGCTGTTGGTCACGTCGGGCTCGACGACGACCCGGCGCACCGACGGGTCGGCGAAGAGGAAATCCATCACGGCGGTGATCACGGCCCGGGTGAAGCCGTGCACCGGGGTGTCGGTGGGGGCGACGAGGAAGTGCATCCCGACATCGCCGGGCTCCGCCTCGTACAGCCCCTTCAGCTCGACCTCGGTGGGGTCGTACCGCTCGATCAGGAAGGCGGGTTCGCCGTCGTGCAGCCCGATGAACGCCTCGTGGTGCGGGTGGGCGGCGATGGACCGGTACTCCCGCTCCACGTCCGCGAGTTCTGCCTCTCCCATCAGCCAGAACGCGGCCTTGGGGTGGGTCACCCAGCCGTGCACCAGCTCGGCGTCGGCGGCGGGGTCGAGCGGCCGGACGGTGAACGTGCCGATGGCTGCGGACTGCTGTTCGTCGGGGCGGGTCATACGGCGAACTCCTGGAAGGCGATGGACTTCTCGACCGGGTAGACCTCACGGCCGAGCAGCTCGCCGATGATGTAGGCGTTGCGGTAGGCGCCCATGCCGAGGTCGGGCGAGGTGATCGAGTGGGTGTGCACCGAGGCGTTCTGGAGGAAGACCCCGCGCCCGGTGGTGTCGATGCTGTAGTTGCGGGCCACGTCGAAGCGGCCCCGGCTGTCGTGGCGCAGCCGCCCGGCTATGGGCGCGAGGAAGGCGGGGGCCTCGTACCGGTAGCCGGTGGCGAGGATCAGGCCCTCGGTGGTGAGCTCGTAGTCCTTGCCCTGCTCCTCCTGGCGCAGCCCCAGGCTGTACGCGCCGCCCTCCTCGTCGTAACGCGCGTTGACGAGGGCGGAGTTGGTGAGCAGTCTGGTCGGCACGGGGCCCGGCAGGTTCTTCTGGTAGAGCAGGTCGAAGATCGCGTCGATCAGCTCCCCGTCGATGCCCTTGAACAACCCCTTCTGCCCGGTCTCCAGCCGGTAGCGGGTCTCCTCGGGCAGCGCGTGGAAGTAGTCGATGTACTCCGGGGAGGTCATCTCCAGCGTCAGCTTGGTGTACTCCAGCGGGAAGAACCGCGGGGAGCGGGTGACCCAGTTCAGCCGGTAGCCGTAGGTGTCGATCTCGGAGAGCAGGTCGTAGTAGATCTCCGCCGCGCTCTGCCCGCTGCCGACCAGCGTGATCGACTTCTTCTTCTGGAGCTCGGCTTTCCCCTCCAGATAGCGGGAGTTGTGGATGAAGTCCCCGCCGAGCCCCTGGCAGGCCTCGGGGATGTGCGGCGGCGTGCCGGTGCCGAGGACGAGGTGGCGGGAGCGGAACTCCTCTCCGGAGACGGTGCGCACGGTGTAGAGCTCGGTGCCCTCGTCGTACGTCACCGTCTCGACGGTCTCGTCGAACCGGATGCTGCTCAGTTTCCCGGCGGCCCAGCGGCAGTAGTCGTTGTACTCGGTCCGCAGCGGGTAGAAGTTCTCCCGGATGTAGAACGAGTAGAGCCTGCCGCGCTCCTTCAGGTAGTTGAGGAAGGAGTACGGCGAGGTCGGGTCGGCCATGGTCACCAGGTCCGACATGAAGGGCGTCTGGAGATGGGCCCCTTCGAGGAACATCCCGGCGTGCCACTCGAAGTCCGGCTTGGACTCCAGGAAGACGCCCTTCAGTTCGTCGATCGGCTCGGTGAGGCAGGCGAGGCCGAGGTTGAACGGGCCGAGGCCGATGCCGATGAAGTCGTGGGGGTCAGGAAGCGCGGTCAAGGGAGTCTCCCAGGTACTTCTCGGCGTGGCCGGAGATCAGGTCGAGGACCGTGGCGATGTCGTGCGCGGTCGTTTCGGGGTTGAGCAGGGTGAACTTCAGGTACTGGCGGTCGCCCACCTTGGTGCCCGCGACGATCGCCTCGCCGGAGGCGAACAGGGCCTTGCGGGCGTGGAGGTTGGCGCGGTCGATCTCGTCCGGGGAGACGGCCCCGGCGGGGATGTAGCGGAAGACGAGCGTGGACAGCTGCGGCTGGACCACCACGTCGAAGCGCGGGTCGGCGGCGAGCAGCTTCCAGCCCTCGGCAGCCAGGTCGCAGACCTCGTCGAACAGCTCGCCGATGCCGTCGGCGCCCATGACGCGCAGCGTCATCCACAGCTTGAGCGCGTCGAACCGGCGGGTCGTCTGGAGGGACTTGTCGACCTGGTTGGGTATCCGCTCCTCGGCCATCCGGCGCGGGTTCAGATACTCCGCGTGGTAGGTGGCGTGGCGCAGGGTCGCCCGGTCGCGGACCAGGACGGCCGACGAACTCACCGGCTGGAAGAAGGACTTGTGGTAGTCCACGGTCACCGAGTCCGCGTGCTCGATGCCTTCGAGCAGCCCGCGCCGCTCGCGGGAGGCGAGCAGCCCGCAGCCGTACGCGGCGTCCACGTGCATCCAGGTGGCGAACTGCTCGCAGAGCGCGGCGATCTCGGGCAGCGGGTCGATGGACCCGAAGTCCGTGGTGCCGGCGGTCGCGACGACGGCCATCGGGACGGCCCCCTCGGCCACGCACTGCTCCAGCGCGTGGGCGAGCGCCACGGTCTGCATGCGCTTGTTGCGGTCCACGGGGACGGAGACGACGGCGTCCGGGCCGAGGCCGAGCAGTTTGGCGGACTTCTGCACGCTGAAGTGGCTGCACTCGGAGGTGAAGATCCGCAGCCGGGTGAAGTGCTCCGGCCGGATCTTCGCCTCCTCCCGCGCCAGCAGCAGGGCCTGGAGGTTGGACTGCGTACCGCCGCTGGTGAAGATCCCGTCGGCGGCCGGGCCGAGCCCGATCCGCTCGGTGGTCCAGTCGATCAGACGGCGCTCGATGAGCGTGCCGCCCGCGCTCTGGTCCCAGGTGTCCAGCGAGGAGTTGATCGCGGAGAGCACGGCCTCGCCGAGCACCGCGGGTATGACGACCGGGCAGTTGAGGTGGCCCAGGTAGCGGGGGTGGTGGAAGTAGACGGCGTCGCGGAGGTAGACCTCGCCGAGCTCGTCGAGGGCGGCGGCGGCGTCGCCCAGCGGCCGGTCGAGGTCGATCGCGTCGACGACGGGGGAGAGCTCGTCGACACCGATCCCGCTGAAGGGGCGCTCGGTGGCAGCGAGGGTGGCCGCGACCCGTTCCACGCCTGCGGAGACGGTGCTCCGATAGTGCTCCGCAGTCGTGTTGTTGAGCAGGTGCGCACGCATGAAGGGGTCCTCCCGGGTGAGGGCAACTGCATCGCGTCCCTCCGGGCAGGAAGAGGGGACGAGGGCGCGATCTTGAACTAAGGGGAGCCTAACCTAAGTCGGAATCGCTCGCTTTCCTCGCCCCCGGCGTGTGTGCCGGTTGTCCGCTTTACCTCCCCTATCGCGCCACTTCATCCACCCGATCCATCTTTGGGGTGCTCTGCCGAGTCGATTCCGGCGGATACGGCCTCCGATTCCGCCTTCCGCGCCTGTTCCTCGCTCAGTCCGCGCGCCCAGTACGTGGTGGACGTCACCCGCGCCCTGGCGAACCCGCGCTCCCGGACGGGGTGGTGGCGTAGTGCCCGCACCCCGGACGCCTCGCCCGCGCTCCATGAGTACGGCGTGCCTTCGGGCAACGGAGCGGCGCGCACGGTCTCCACGCCGCAGGCGGTCCCCTCGCTCCGGGCGAGCCGGCTGATCCGGGACTTCACCGCGGTGTTCAGTGCCTGCCGGTCCTCGGTGCGCGGGACTGTCCGAATGGGGCGTCGTGCGACACCCGCGGAAGCCGCCGACTCACACGCCGAACTCCGCCCGGCAGGCGTCGAGCCCCTCCACGGTCACGGCCACGCTCCGGTGCGCCTCCCATCGGGCCCGGTCCAGGCGCAGCCGCCGCAGCGTGACCGCGGCCCCGCGCACCACACCCGTGTCCAGGCCGTCGTCCCCGTACCCGAGCCGCCGCGAGACCCCGAGCGAACGGAGGTTGTCGGTCATGGCCGCGGAGACGGCGTACCGCGCGCCGAGCCCGGCGAACGCGAGGTGGAGGGCGGCGGCCCGCATCTCCGTACCCAAACCCCGCCCCTGGTGAGGGAGCCCGAGCCACGACCCCGTCTCCACCTGCCGCCGCACCCCGAAGTCCCGCCCCATGAGGTCCTGCCGTCCGACGACCTCGCCCTCGTGGAGCACGGCCAGGCTGAGCGTCCAGTCCTGTACGGACCAGCCGGCGACGGTCCCCAGCACATGCTGGAACACCGCGCGCGCCACCTCGTCGGGCTTCCCGTCGGTCCATGCCACGCTGAACGGCATCCGGTCCGGATCGTGCACCCCGTGGGCCGCCGCCGAGGCAAGCTCGTCGAGGAGTTCGAGCCCGGGCAGACGCAGTTCGAGGCGCGGGGTGCGGAGACGGAGCCCGTAGAGGGGCCAATGCCGGAGGTCCATGACGAGACTCTGCCGGACGGGCCGGAGACGTGTCGACCGGAATTCCGGCAGCCGGCGGTACGCCGTCGACCGTGCGACATCCGCCTTCGCCCGTACGTCATCCGCCGTCGGCCGTAAGCCCGGACGGCAGCGNCGGCAGCGATCAGGGCGGCGGTCAGAGGGATGACCAGGGCCGCCCGGTACCCGTCGAGGAGGGCGGCCGGTGACGTCCCGTCCGTCGCGCCGATGCTGACGGCGGTCACGGCGGACAGCCCCAGCGCGGCGCCGAACTGGAAGGACGTGTAGAGCAGTCCGCCGGCCACCCCCTGCTCCTCCTCGGCGACACCGTCCGTGGCCACGATGGTCAGCGGCCCGTAGACCAGGGAGAAGGCCACGCCCAGCAGGAGCAGGCCCGGGAACATCGCCGCGTACGTCCAGTCCGCGGCGAGCGGCAGGAACAGAGCGTACGAGAGCGACGCGACGAGCAGCCCGACGAAGATGACCCGGGCGTTGCCGAACCGGGCGACCAGCTTCGGGGTGAGGAGCGGCGAGAGCACGGCGTCCACGCCGATGACGATCAGCGCGAAGCTGGTCTGCAGGGACGACCAGCCGCGCAGCTCCTGGAGGTAGAGGACGGCGATGAACTGGAAGCCGAAGAATCCCGCGGCGAACAGCAGCCCCGACACGTTGGCGCGGACCAGTGACCCGCTGCGGAAGATGCCCAGGCGCACCAGCGGCGAGGACGAGGAGCGCTCGATGACGACGAAAGCGAGGAAGAGGAGCAGCGCCGCGCCGACCGTGCCGACGGTCCAGACGGCCGGGACGTGCGTGGCCCGCTCGACGCCGAAGACGAGCAGCAGGATGCCCGCGGTGACGGTGACGGCTCCGGCCAGGTCGACGCCCTGCCCCGTGCGGTCCGGGCGGGGCGAGGCGGGGATGAGCGCGAGCGCGGCAAGCAGGATGCCCAGCGAGAGGATGACCGGGGCGAAGAACACCCAGCGCCAGTCGATCGCGGAGAGCAGCCCGCCAACGACCAGACCGATCGAGAAGCCCCCGGCGGCGGTGCCCGCGTAGACGAGGAGGGCCTTGTCGCGCTGCGGCCCCTCCGGGAAGCCGGTGGTGATGATCGACAGACCGGCCGGGGTCATGAAGGCAGCGGCGATCCCCGTCACGAAGCGGGCGACGATCAGCATCCAGCCCTCGGTGGCCAGTCCGCCCAGCCCGGAGAAGAGCAGGAACACCACGAGCCAGAGGAGGAACATCCGGCGACGGCCGAAGAGATCGGCCGCCCGTCCGCCCAGCAGCATGAAACCGCCGTAGCCCAGGACGTACGCGCTCATCACCCACTGGAGGGTGCCGGTGGACAGACCGAGATCCTCGCGGATCGCGGGCATGGCCACGTTCAGCATGGCCACATCGATGCCTTCGAGGAAGATCGCGCCGCACAGGACGAGCAGCACGCCCCAGGCGCGGCCGGTCATGCGGGCGCTCTTCGGTCTCGAGGGGGACGGTGATGAGGACACGGGAATCTCCTTGTGCACGGTCGAATCGGGCATGACGATCAGCCGCAACAGCAGCTCATCGAGAAGGGGTTCGCGTGCAGAGGCCTCAAGCAGCGCGGAACAGGAGCGAGTTACCGAACCGGTGGTCGGTTCCCTCTTGTAACCACTCGAAGCTTGCGGCACCGTGGGGCGGTATGGAAGAAGGCACTTCGAAGTCACCGAGTCACTGCGTAGATACCGACGCGGGTCCGGACTACGACATCAGCCAGTGGGACGTCCGTGAGGGCTGCGAGGTGCGGCAGATCCTCGACCGCGTCGCGGACAAGTGGTCGCTCCTCGCCATCGCCCACCTGGAACGCCGCACGCTGCGCTTCTCCGAGCTGCGTCGGCTCATCGAGGGCATCAGCCAGCGCATGCTGACGGTGACCCTGCGCCAGCTCGAACGCGACGGTCTGGTACGGCGCACGGTGTACCCCGTCGTCCCGCCCCGGGTGGAGTACGAGCTGACGGAGCTGGGCGCGACCCTGCACACGACGATCAGGTCGCTCGTCGACTGGACCGAGAGCCACCAGCAGGAGATCGCGAAGGCCCGGAGCGACTACGACGCCCGGCAGAGCGAGGGGGCAGCCGTCTCCTGAGGCGCAAGTACGCGCCATTCGATCGCCGGGGTGTCGTTGTAGTGATCGTCAACATGGCGTGCTCACCGCAGGACCCCGTGAGGGGCGTCAGCGGTTGCGGGATCGGGAGGCCCGTAACCCCGTTCCCCGGCCGTCGAATTGCCCGTGGGCGATGAGTACGCGTACTCAAGCGGGCCGCAGGGGCCCGCCGGAGACTCGGCGCATGACGCATATCAGAGGCCCCATCAGCATGTTCACCCCCGGCCGACGCGCTCTCGCGGCCGCCGCCCTCACCGCCGTCGCGGCCCTGGCCCTCACCGCCTGCGGAACAGAACAGAGCGGCGGCGGGGGAAGGGCCGGGAACGCCGGCTCGTCGACGGTGTCCCAGCAGCCATCTCCGGAATCGGCGGCTGCCCAGGCGCTGTTCGACAGATTCGAGAAGGCGTGCCCCGAGCCCGGAGTGAACTCCCGGAGACCCATCGGCACGAGCAAGCCCGATGGGGAGGAGCCGGAGACCATCGCCCCCGGGGAGACACCTCCGGCCGACCCCGTCGAGCCCGCCCCTCCCACCGGGCCCGAGGCGGAGTTGGACGACCGCGACCGGTGTGTGAGCGCCCACCACGAGCAGCGCGTCATCGCGGCGCTGCAGATGCTCGCGGATCCCACGCCCGCCAAGGTCCGCACGACCCTGAACGGCCTCGGCTACACGGACGAACGCATCCACAATCTGAAGCAGGACGGCAAGAAGACCCGCTTCCACATCGACCTGCGCGAGGACGGCGGCCGGCTCTGCGAAACGGGTCTGGCGGCGGGCGCGGTGTCGGACGTCGTCCCGTGCGTGGCGGTCGCCGAGGGCCCGTTCAAGGTCACTTCGGAGGTCCGCCCGTAAAGCCCGGCGGGCACCCGGCCCCGGCGAGGGACCGCCGCATCCCGGATGGGGCGGGCCACCTCGGCATGATGGGATGAGCTGCATGAACGCCCTGTCGCTGCGTGCCCGTATCGAGCAGTACTACGCCACCGTGCCCCTGCTGTTCGCCGACGCGGAAGCGTTCGGCCCGTTGCGACTGTTCGTACGGAACCAGCCCGGAACCCCGTACTACGGCGGTCCGAGTCACGCACAGCCCACCGCGGAGGGCTCCGCGGCCGTCACCGCTGCGGACATCGCCCGGGTGCGCGCCCGGCAGCGTGAACTCGGGGTGCCGGAAGCCTTCGAGTGGCTCGCCGAGGCAGCGCCGACGCTGCGTGCCCGGATCGAGGCCGCCGGGCTCCCGGTCCAGGAACGCCCGCTGATGGTCCTCGACCCGCACAGCGCGCTGCCTCGGCATCCCCTGCCGGACGGCGTCACGATCCGCGCCCTGACGGCGGACGACCCGGCCCTCCCCGGGGCCCTCGCCCTTCCCCGGCTGGCCTTCGCCGATGCGGGCACCGCGGTGGGCGTGGCGGGGCGCGCGGAGCTGTCGGCAGTGGCGGAGAAGCTGGCCGCGGACGGAACGGTCGCGACGACCCGCCCCGCCCTCCGCGCCGGGCACAAGACCCTCATGGCCGCCCTCGCCCCCGACGGCATCCCGCTGGCAGCCGGCCACTACCACCCGGCGAACGGCGCGACCGAGATCGGCGGCGTCGGCACGCTGCCCACGGCCCGCCGCCAAGGCCTCGCGGCCGCCGTCACGGCAGCTTTGGCCACCCACGCCCGCGACCACGGGGTGCACACCGTCTTCCTCGCCTACGCGGAGGATGTCGTCGCCCGCATCTACACCCGCCTGGGCTTCCGCCCCGCCGACGTCACCCTCTTGATCGCCAACCAGCCCGCGCGGTCGTGAGCCGGGGCCGAGGACACGGGGCAAGTCCTAGCCGCGCAGAGGCCGCTCCGGGACACCCAGCTCGACGGCCCGCTCCCGGGAGTGCACGTCCTCGCCGCGCGGCATGCGCTCGCGAGGGGGTGATCCCACACCTGCCCGGGCTTTCGACCAGGACGGGGAAGCGATCACGATTGCTTGCCCTTCATCCGTGCCCCGGGTCCCGAATCGTCTCCACCATGAGTACCGGGTTGAGAGGCTTCACGAGCTCCCTGGTGGCTACGGACACGAGATGCGCGGGTACGTCACCGCCCGGCAAGGCGCTCACGTAGGCGAGGGCTTCCGCGGGCGAGAGCATGGGCAGTCTCCGGCGCAGCATCCGCACCGCGTGCATGCGTCCGCGCGCGGCGGCGACTTCGCAGAGCGCGTCGTGCAGGTCGTCCACCGCAGTGCGCACCGGCAGCCCGCGTATCCGGGCTCGGTAGTCGGCCTCCCACTCCCCGGTCAGCGCGGAGACGACGCCGATCTGGTGCAGCCCGCCGTCGACACGGTCGACCAGGTACGGCCCGTTGCCGGCCAGCATGAACTCCGGGTTCCCGGTGCGGACGAACTCCTCGGAGGTCCAGTCGACGATCCACACCAGCTCGTGCTCCTCGACGTCGACCACGGCCATCCGCCGCGCGTCCACTCCGGTGGCCCGCCACCGTAGGTAGTCGCGCTCCAGCTGGGCCTCGACGATCCGAACGGCGGCTTCTCGCTCCATCACGCTTGCAGCCTCCCCCACGGACCCCTCTCTCGGACAGTGAATTCTCCGGGCCCGGGTCCGGAGAGACAGGTCTGACGGGTGCCCCTCAGGGACACGTCCGCCCCGCCCGCCGTGGAGCGATCCACGGCGGACGGGGCGGCAGCAGTCAGCGCATCAGCCGGCGGCTCAGCCCGGCAGGCCCAGCTCCCGCGCGATCAGCATCCGCTGGACCTCGCTCGTCCCCTCGCCGATCTCCAGGATCTTCGAGTCGCGCCACATCCGCGCCACCGGGTACTCGTTCATGAAGCCGTAGCCGCCGTGGATCTGTGTGGCGTCGCGGGCGTTGTCCACCGCGACCGTCGAGGAGTACAGCTTCGCGATCGCCGCCTCCTTCTTGAACGGCTCGCCCGCTACCAGGCGCGAGGCGGCGTCACGCCAGCCGATGCGGGCCATGTGGGCGCGCATCTCCATGTCGGCGATCTTGAACTGAATGGCCTGGTTCGCGCCGATCGGCTTGCCGAACGCGTGGCGCTCGGCGGCGTACTTCACCGACTCGTCCACACAGCCCTGCGCCAGGCCCGTCGCCAGGGCCGAGATCGCGATGCGGCCCTCGTCCAGGATGCGGAGGAACTGGGCGTAGCCCCGGCCCTGTTCGCCCAGGAGGTTCGCCGCCGGGACGCGGACGTCCGAGAAGGACAGCTCACGGGTGTCCGAGGCGTTCCAGCCGACCTTGGAGTACGGCGCCGCGACCGTGAAGCCGGGGGTGCCCGACGGGACGATGATCGCCGAGATCAGGGGACGACCGTCCTCCTTGCGGCCGGTCACCGCGGTGACCGTCACCAACTCCGTGATATCCGTGCCCGAGTTGGTGATGAAGCACTTCGAGCCGTTGATCACCCACTCGTTCGTCGTCTCGTCCAGCACCGCCGTCGTCCGCGTGCCGCCCGCGTCCGAGCCGCCGTCCGGCTCGGTCAGGCCGAACGCGCCCAGCGCCTCGCCCGCGCACAGCCTCGGCAGCCACTGGCGCTTCTGCTCCTCCGTGCCGAAGAGGTGGAGCGGCATCGCGCCCAGGGAGACGCCGGCCTCCAGGGTGATCGCCACCGAGGAGTCGACCCGGGCCAGCTCCTCCAGGGCGATCCCGAGCGCCAGGTAGTCGCCGCCCATCCCGCCGTACTCCTCCGGGAACGGCAGCCCGAACAGGCCCATCCGTCCCATCTCGCGCACGATCTCGTACGGGAATTCATGGCGCTCGTAGAAGTCGCCGATCTTCGGCGCGATCACATCGTGCGCGAACTCCTCGACCGTGCGGCGCAGTTCCTCGTGTTCGGCGGTCAGCCGGTGGTCCAGGGACATGGGGTCACTCACTCCTTGTGGGAGAGGAAGAAGGGGGAGGGGTCAGGGCTCGGACCGTGCGGGATGGGCTCGGCCGGCCCAGGTGTTCGGCCAGCCAGACGCTGGTGGCGGCCAGTCCGGCCAGGTCGACGCCCGTTTCGATGCCCAGTCCTTCGAGCATCCAGACCAGGTCCTCGGTGGCGAGGTTCCCCGTGGCGCTCTTCGCGTACGGGCAGCCGCCCAGGCCGCCCGCCGAGGCGTCGACCGTCCTCACGCCGTGCTGGAGCGCCGCCAGGGTGTTCGACAGCGCCTGGCCGTACGTGTCGTGGAAGTGGACGCCGATGGCATCCGTCGGAACGCCCGCCTCGTTCAGGGCTGTCAGCAACGCCGTCACGTGGCCCGGCGTCGCCACCCCGATCGTGTCGCCCAGCGACAACTCGTCGCAGCCCAGGTCCATCAGGGCCTTGGCCACCCGCACCACCTGGGCGACCGGGACCGCGCCCTCCCACGGGTCGCCGAAGCACATCGACAGATACCCGCGCACCTGGACCTTGTCCGCCTTCGCGCGGGCCACCACCGGCTCGAACATCGCCAGCGACTCGTCGACCGTACGGTTCAGGTTCCGCGCCGCGAACGTCTCCGTCGCCGAGCCGAACACCGCGATCGACCGCGCCCCGAGCGCCAGCGCCCGGTCCAGCCCGCGTTCGTTCGGGACCAGGACGGGGAGGGACACGTCACCCACGTCCGCGATGTCGCCGAGGAGCGGGAACAGCTGCTCCGCGTCCGCCAGTTGGGGCACCCACTTCGGGTGCACGAAGCTCGTCGCCTCGATGGTGGTCAGGCCCGCCACCGCCAGGCGGCGGATGAACTCCGCCTTCACCTCGGTCGGAACGGTCTCCTTCTCGTTCTGCAGGCCGTCCCGCGCTCCCACCTCGTGGATGCGGACCCGGGAAGGCAGGCCCGGTGCCGGGACCTTCATGGGGAGTCCCTGCGCGCTCATGCGTCCTCCGCCTCGGCCGGGACCACGACCGCCAGGACCTGGTCCATCGCCACCGTCGCGCCCGCCGTGACGTCCAGCTCCGTCACCGTCCCCGCATGCGGGGCCGAGATCACGTGCTCCATCTTCATCGCCTCCACCACGAGCAGGCTCTGACCCGCCTCGACCTCGTCCCCGACGGCCACCTTCACCACCGTGACCGTGCCCGGCATCGGGGCCGCCAGGGTGTCCGCCCCGTTCCGGCCCGCCCCGCTCAGGGACGCCTCCACAGGGTCGTGGTCCTGGACGTGCCAGGTGTCACCGTCCCGGCCGAGCCAGTCGCCCGAGCGGTGGAAGTGGTGCGCCATACCGTTCAGTTCGACCGTGACCCGGTCGGCCGTGACCGTCGCGGACGCCGGAGAGTCCCGAGTGACGGGTTCACGTCCCGCTACTCGCAACGGGAAGAGCAGCGGCGCCCGCACACCCCCCGTACGCCACCCGCTCGGCACCGAGAACGGGTCCGTCCAGCCGCCCGCGTCCGGCCGGGGCTCCAGAGTCTCCCGGCGCACCGCGGCCGCCGCCGCGTACACCTCGTCCGGAACCCCGTCCGGCACCAGGCCCTCCGCCTCGCGCTCCACCAAGCCGGTGTCCAGGTCGCCCGCCACCACGTCCGGGTGCGCCAGCAGGCGGCGCAGGAAACCCGCGTTGGTCGGGACGCCCAGGATCACCGTGTCCGCGAGGGCCGCCCGCAGCTTGCGCAGGGCCGTCGCGCGGTCGGGGCCGTACGCGATGACCTTCGACAGCATCGGGTCGTACAGGCTGCCCACCGGCACGCCCTCGCTGAGCCCCGAGTCCGTCCGCACCCCGCCGCCCCGCGGTTCGCGCAGCGCCAGCACCGTACCGCCGGAGGGCAGGAAGCCACGGGACGGGTCCTCGGCGCAGACCCTCGCCTCGATCGCCCAGCCGGTGAGCGTGATGTCCTTCTGTGCGTACGGGAGTTGCTCGCCCGACGCCACCCGCAGCTGCCACTCCACCAGGTCCAGGCCGGTGATCAGCTCGGTCACCGGGTGCTCGACCTGGAGGCGGGTGTTCATCTCCATGAAGTAGTACGACGACGGGTCGTTGCCCGGGACGATGAACTCCACCGTCCCCGCCCCGACATAGCCGCAGCTGCGCGCCGCCTGGACGGCCGCCTCGCCCATCGCCGCCCGGGTCTCCTCGTCCAGCAGGACGGAAGGCGCCTCCTCGATGATCTTCTGGTGGCGGCGCTGGAGCGAGCACTCGCGCTCGCCCAGGTGGATCACGTTGCCGTGGGCGTCCGCCAGGACCTGGATCTCGATGTGGCGCGGGCGGTCGATCCACCGCTCGACGAGGAGGGTGTCGTCGCCGAAGGAGGCGCGGGCCTCCCGTCGCGCCGCCGCGATCTCCTCGCCCAGCACCGCCGCGTCGCGGACCAGACGCATGCCCTTGCCGCCGCCGCCCGCCGAGGGCTTCAGCAGGACCGGGGTGCCGATCTCCCTTGCCGCCGACTCCAGTTGGGCGTCGGTCAGACCGCTGCCCGAGGAGCCGGGCACGACCGGGACCCCGTACGCCGCGACCGTCTCCTTGGCCCGGATCTTGTCGCCCATGAGCGCGATCGCGGAGGCGGGCGGGCCGATGAAGACCAGCCCCGCGTCCGCGCACGCCTGCGCGAACTCCGCGTTCTCCGCCAGGAATCCGTACCCCGGGTGGACCGCCTGCGCACCCGTGCGGCGGGCCGCCTCGAGCAGCGCCGGCACGTTCAAATAGCTCTCGGCGGCCGGCGGCGGGCCGATCCGTACCGCCGTGTCCGCCTCCCGGACGTGCCGGGCGTCCGCGTCCGCGTCGCTGAAGACCGCGACCGAGCGCACGCCCTGCTCCCGCAGGGTCCGGATCACGCGGACCGCGATCTCGCCGCGGTTGGCGACCAGAACGGTGTCGAACATCGTCGTCATCTGTTCCTCACATCCGGAAGACGCCGAAGCCGGGCCCGGCCGGGTCCTTCTGGGGCAGCGGGGCATTGGCGCAGGCGGTCAGGGCGAGGCCGAGGACCTGCCGGGTGTCCACGGGGTCGATCACACCGTCGTCCCAGAGCCGGGCGCTGGCGTAGTACGCGTTGCCCTGGGTCTCGTACTGGGCGCGGATCGGGGCCTTGAACGTTTCTTCGTCCTCGGCGCTCCAGTCGTCGCCCAGCTGGTCGCGCTTGACGGTGGCCAGGACGGAGGCCGCCTGCTCGCCGCCCATCACCGAGATCTTGGCGTTCGGCCACATCCACAGGAAGCGGGGGCTGTAGGCCCGGCCGCACATGGAGTAGTTGCCCGCGCCGTACGAACCGCCGACGACGACCGTCAGCTTCGGCACCCGCGTGCAGGCCACCGCCGTGACCATCTTCGCGCCGTGCTTGGCGATGCCGCCCGCCTCGTAGTCCCGGCCGACCATGAAGCCGGAGATGTTCTGGAGGAAGACGAGGGGGATGCCGCGCTGGTCGCACAACTCGATGAAGTGCGCGCCCTTCTGGGCCGACTCGGAGAACAGGATGCCGTTGTTCGCGACGATCCCGACCGGGTGGCCGTGGATGCGGGCGAAGCCGGTGATCAGCGTCTGCCCGTACTCCGCCTTGAACTCCTGGAAGCGGGAGCCGTCCACCACGCGCGCGATCACCTCGCGGACGTCGTACGGCGTGCGGGAGTCCACCGGGACCGCCCCGTAAAGCCCGGCCGGGTCCACCTTCGGCTCCTCGGCCGGCTCGACCGACCAGGGGAGCGGGGCCCGGTCCGGCAGGGTCGCGACGATGTTCCGGACGATCCGCAGCGCGTGCGCGTCGTCCTCCGCGAGATGGTCGGTGACCCCCGACGTACGGGAGTGGACCTCGCCGCCGCCCAGCTCCTCCGCCGTCACGACCTCACCGGTCGCGGCCTTCACCAGCGGCGGGCCGCCGAGGAAGATCGTGCCCTGGTTGCGGACGATGACGGCCTCGTCGCTCATCGCCGGGACGTACGCCCCGCCCGCCGTGCAGGAGCCCAGCACCGCCGCGATCTGCGGAATGCCTGCCCCCGACATCCGGGCCTGGTTGTAGAAGATCCGCCCGAAGTGGTCCCGGTCGGGGAAGACCTCGTCCTGCATCGGCAGGAACGCGCCGCCCGAGTCGACCAGATACAGGCAGGGGAGACGGTTCTCCAGCGCCACTTCCTGGGCGCGCAGGTGCTTCTTCACGGTCATCGGGTAGTACGTGCCGCCCTTGACGGTCGCGTCATTGGCGACGATCACGCACTCCCGGCCGGAGACCCGCCCGATGCCCGCGATGACGCCCGCGGCGGGCGCCTGGTCCCCGTACATCCCGTTCGCCGCCAGCGGGGCCAGCTCCAGGAACGGCGAACCCGGGTCGAGCAGGGTGTCCACCCGGTCCCGGGGGAGCAGCTTGCCGCGCGCCTCGTGGCGGGCCCGCGCCTTCTCACCCCCGCCCAGCCGTGCCGTGGCGAGACGTTCCGCCAGGTCGTCGGAGAGCGCGCGATGCGCCGCCTCGTTGGCCTGCCAGGCCTCCGAGGCGGGATCGGCCGCGCTCGCCAGGACCGGTGCCTGCTGCATCGTGTCGAGCCCCCTTGCCCGTACCGCAGTGTGAAAGCGTTGACGTGCTGTTAATGAGCGTTAACGCGTTTCCCTCAGGTTAACGACCGCTAACGACCCTGTCTAGAATGAATCCTCATGAGCACCCCTGCCGCCGCCCGCGTCGCGGCCCCCACCCGCCGCGAGCAGATCCTCCGGGAGGCCGCCCGCCTCTTCGCCGAGCGTGGCTTCCACGGTGTCGGCGTCGACGAGATAGGCGCCGCCGTCGGAATCAGCGGCCCCGGCCTCTACCGCCACTTCCCCGGCAAGGACGCGATGCTCGCCGAACTGCTGGTGGGCATCAGCGAACGCCTGCTGGAGGGCGGACGGCTGCGGGTCTCGGAGGACGCGGCCCGGGGCGACGGCTCCCCGGAGGCCCTCCTGGACGCGCTCATCGAGGGCCATATCGACTTCGCCCTCGACGACCGCCCCCTGATCACCCTCCACGACCGGGAGCTGGACCGGCTGCGCGACACGGACCGCAAGCGGGTGCGCCGCCTGCAGCGCGAGTACGTCGAGGTCTGGGTCGGCGTCGTCCGCGCCCTCTACCCGGCGCTGCCCGAGAACCGGGCCCGCGTCACCGTGCACGCCGTCTTCGGCCTGCTGAACTCCACCCCGCACCTGGCCCGCCCCGACGCCCTGCCCGGCCGCGCGGCGACCGCCGCCCTGCTGCACCGGCTGGCCCGGGGCGCCTTCGCCGCGGCGGAACCTTCCTGAGCTGCGGCTGGGCCGGCCCGGGTTCCGGGCAACCGGGGACGGGGTACGTACGTCTCTCCGGTCGACACGCAACGAATCGGGGAGCCGCACCATGACCGTCTCACTGGGCGAAGAGATCATGCTGCTGTCGCTGGACGACGAGACCGGCGCGGCGAAGGGGGAGACCGCCGCCCGCTGGGGCGTGGCGGCCGGCATGCTCCTGGAGCTGGTCATGGCGGGGCGCGTCACGGTGAGGGGCGGCCGCGTCGAGGTCTTCGACCCGACCCCGACCGGCGACGCCCTCCTGGACGGCCGCCTCGACCGGCTCACGCGCTGGGTCCACGGGGCCTCCAGCAGCCGCAAGGTGACCGACTGGCTGACCCGGGACCACGCCAAGGGCTCGCAGGACGTCGTGGAGAGCCTCTGCGTCCGCGGCCTGGTGACCGAGGAGAAGCACCGGGCCCTCGGTGTCTTCCCCGTCCGCCGCTACCCGGAGGCCGACGGAACCGTCGAACGGGAGCTGCGCGCCCGGCTGGCCGCCGCGGTACTGGCGGGCGCCGAGCCGGACGCCCGCACCAGCGCGCTCGTCGCCCTGGTGCACGCCACGGGCATGCACCGCCAGGCCTTCCCCGGCCTGCCGAAGAAGCAGGTCGCCCCGCGCGTGGCCGAGATCGCCGAGGGCCACTGGGCGGGCGTGAGCGTGCGCGAGGCGATCCGCAACCTGCAGGCGGCGATCTCCGCGGTGACCGTGGTGACGGTCCTCACCGCGGTGTCGTAGGACGCCCGGCGTCGGTGCCCGGACCGCTGCCCTCAGTCGTCCGTTGATCAGGAACCGGGCACAGTCCGCACACCGGACGGCACAATGGGTCCATGCCGATACCCAGCCGCGCCGCCCTCGTCGACCACCTCGTCCGTACGCGTATCGCGGGGGACGTCGCCACGCCACGCGACAACAACCTCTCCCACTACCGCAAGCTCGCCAACGGCGACCGCCACTACTGGCTCGGTCTGGAGCTCGGCGACCGCTGGACCGACGAGCAGGACGTCCTCGCGGTGATGGCCGAGCGCTGCGGGGTGAACGACGATCCCGCGCACCGGCAGGGCCAGGACACCATCGACCCGGAGCTGACGGTCGACGCCCTGGAGCGGATGGCGGCCCGCCTGCGCAAGGCCGCCGACGGCCGTGAGCGGGTCCTGTTCGCCACCGGGCACCCCGGCGGCCTGCTGGACGTGCACCGGCAGACGGCGGACGCGCTGCGCCGGGCCGGCTGCGAGATCGTCCGCATCCCGTCCGGGCTCATCGCGGACGAGGGCATGGTCTTCCAGTTCGCCGACGTCGCGATGCTGGAACGCGGCGCGACCCTCTGGCACACCCACTCCCCGGCCCCGATGGCCGCCATCCTCGACGCCATGGCCCATCTGGGCCGCCCGCTGCCCGACCTGGTCGTCGCCGACCACGGCTGGGCGGGCTGCGCGGGACAGCGGGGGCTGGACGCGATCGGTTACGCCGACTGCAACGACCCGGCCCTCTTCCTCGGCGAGTCGGAGGGCACCCTCCAGGTCACGGTCCCGCTGGACGACCACGTCACCGACCCGCGCTTCTACGACCCGATGACGGACTACCTGCTGCACGCGGCGGGGCTGCTGGAAGAGGAGGAGGCCGTCGCACAGGGGTGTCGGCGATGAGATTCCGGCGCGGCGGGTGTCTGCCCTGGCACCAGCCGACGGAGACGAAGGGGTGCGGGCCATGAAGTTCAGCACGACGATGTTCCAGACCGGGAACAACACCGGGATCGAGGTCCCCGTGGACGTGGTCGACGCCCTCGGGGCGGGAAAGCGCCCGCCGGTGAACGTGAACGTCAACGGGTACGCGTACCGCTCGACGATCGCCCCGATGGGCGGGCAGTACCTCATCCCGTTCAGCGCCGACAAGCGCAAGGAGACCGGCATCGGCGGCGGGGACGCCATCGAGGTGGAGCTGACCCTCGACACCGCGCCCCGCACGGTCGAGCCGCCCGAGGACCTCGCGGCGGCGCCGGCGGCGGCCCCCGGGGCCGCCGAGGCGTTCGCCGCGCTCTCGCCCAGCCGCCAGAAGGCGCACGTCACGTCGATCGGGGGCGCGAAGGCGCAGGAGACCCGGGAGCGACGGATCGCGAAGACGGTGGCCGAGCTGACGCCTTAGGAACCGCCGCGCCGCAGCCGCTGCGCCCGCCCCGGCGTGGGGTCCAGATACACCCGCCGGACCGACGGGAACCGCTCGCGCAACTGGGCCTCCGCCTCCTCGCAGGCCCACTCGACCTCCGCCGCGGTGGCCATGTCCCGGAAGTCGATCTTCGCGGCGATCAGGATCTCGTCCGGCCCCTGGATCAACGTGGTCAGCTCCAGCACCTCCACGATGTGCGGCACCGACAGCAGCTCCTCGCGCACCCCGGACCGCACCGCCGCGGGCAGCGGCCGCCCGATGAGCAGCTGGGCGTTGGACCGGCCGAGCACCCAGGCGACGTACACGAGCAGCAGGCCGATCAGACAGGACGCGATGCCGTCCCAGACGCCCGAGCCGGAGAGCTGCCCGCCCAGCAGGCCGCCCGCTGCCAGCAACAGGCCGATCAACGCCGCCGAATCCTCCATCACGACGGCCTTCACGGCCGTGTCGGGGGTGTGCCGCAGGTAGTACGTGTCCGGCACCCGCAGCCGGGACGCCTCGCGCCGCACCTGCTTGACCCCGGTGCGCAGCGAGTAGCCCTCCAGCAGGAAGGCGACGGCCAGGACGATGTAGGAGATGAGCGGGTCGCCCAGCTCCTCGCCCGCGACCAGGGTGTGCACCCCGTCGTAGATCGAGAAGACGGCCCCGCCGACGAAGGTGGCGATGGAGGCGAGCATCGCCCAGATGTAGCGCTCGGGGCCGTAACCGAGGGGGTGGTCCTCGTCGGCCGGCTTCTCGCTCCGTTTGAGGGCGGTGAGGAGCATGACCTCGGTGACGGTGTCGGCGACCGAGTGGGCGGCCTCGGAGAGCATCGCGCTGGAGCCGCTGATCAGACCGGCGACGGCCTTGGCCACGGCGATGCCGAGGTTGGCGAGGGCCGCCACGATCACGGTGAAGGTGGACTCCCCACCATCGGTTTCCCTGCTCGCTTTCGCGTCGCTCATGGTGGGGAGTATGTCGGAATCGCGGCTTCAGAGGCCGCTCATCCTCGCGGGATACGGACGACGCCTTCCTGGATGACCGTGATCGCGAGGCGGCCGTCGGCGGTGTGGATACGGGCCTGGCCCAGTCCCCGGCCACCGGAGGCCGACGGCGACTCCTGGTCGTACAGCAGCCACTCGTCCGCCCGGAACGGCCGGTGGAACCACATCGCGTGGTCCAGGCTGGCCCCGACCACGTCCCCGACCGCCCAGCCGCCCCGCCCGTGGGCGAGGAGCACCGAGTCGAGCAGGGTCATGTCGGAGACGTACGTCGCCATGCAGACGTGCAGCAGCGGATCGTCGGCGAGCTTGCCGTTCGTCCGGAACCACACCTGGGAGCGGGGTTCGCGCGGCTCGCCCACCGTGCCGAACGGCGGCGCGTCCACATACCGCAGGTCCACCGCCTGCCGCGCCTCGATCAGCCGGTCCACGACGCTGGGATCGCTGAAGCGGTCCGCGTACCGGGGCAGCATCTCGGCGGCCGTCGGCAGGGTCTCCGGGTCCGGGGCGGCGGGCATCGGGGCCTGGTGCTCCATGCCCTCCTCGTGCGTCTGGAAGGACGCGGAGAGGTGGAAGATCGGCTGCCCGTGCTGGACGGCGACGACGCGGCGGGTGGTGAAGGACTTCCCGTCGCGGATGCGGTCGACGGTGTAGACGATGGGCGCGCCGGGGTCGCCGGCCCGCAGGAAGTAGGAGTGCAGGGAGTGGGCTCCCCGGTCGGCGGGGACGGTGCGGCCCGCGGCGACGAGCGCCTGGGCCGCGACCTGGCCGCCGAACACCCGGGGCACGAGCGCGCTGCGGCTCTCGCCCCGGAAGATGTCCCGCTCGATCTGCTCCAGGTCGAGCAGGTGGAGCAGATCGAGCAGGGGATCGGGACTCGCGTTCATGGAGGGAAGGTAATCCCTTACAGACCCATGGACTTGGCGATGATGGACTTCATGACCTCGCTGGTGCCGCCGTAGATGCGGTTGACGCGGTTGTCCGCGTACAGGCGGGCGATCGGGTACTCGTTCATGAAGCCGTAGCCGCCGTGCAGCTGGAGGCAGCGGTCGATGACGCGGTGGGCGACCTCGGTGCAGAACAGCTTCGCGGAGGCGGCCTCGGCCGCCGTCAGCTCACCGGCGTCCAGGGCCTCCAGCGCGCGGTCGGCGACGGCCTGGGCCGCGTCCACCTCGGCCTGGCAGGCGGCCAGCTCGAACTTGGTGTTCTGGAACGAGGCGACGGTCTTGCCGAAGACCGTGCGGTCCTGGACGTATTCCTTGGCGAACCGGACGGCCGCCGCGGCCTGGGCGTACGCGCCGAAGGCGATGCCCCAGCGCTCGGAGGCCAGGTTGGTGCCGAGGTAGCCGAAGCCCTTGTTCTCCTCGCCCATGAGGTCCTCGACCGGGACCTTGACGTCGACGAACGCCAGCTCGGCGGTGTCGGAAACCTTCAGGCCCAGCTTGTCGAGCTTGCGGCCGACCGAGTAGCCCTCGGACTTCGTGTCGACGGCGAAGAGGGAGATGCCGAAGCGGCGGTCGTCCTCGCGCGGGGCGGCGGTACGGGCGCAGACGATGACGCGGTCGGCGTGGACGCCGCCGGTGATGAAGGTCTTCGCACCGTTGAGGACGTAGTGCGTGCCGTCCTCGGAGAGCTTCGCGGTGGTCTTCATGCCCGCGACGTCGGAGCCGGTGCCCGGCTCGGTCATCGCGAGGGCCCACATCTCCTCACCGCTCGCGAACTTCGGCAGCCAGCGCTTCTTCTGCTCGCCGGTGGCGAGCATCTTGATGTAGGGGAGGCCGAGCAGCGTGTGCACGCCGGAGCCGCCGAAGGAGACGCCCGCGCGGGCGGTCTCCTCGTAGATGACGGCCTCGTACTTGTGCGAGTCGATGCCCGCGCCGCCGTACTCCTCGTCGACCTCGATGCCGAAGACGCCCAGCTCGCCCAGCTTGAGGTAGAAGTCGCGCGGAGCCTGGCCCGCGGCGAACCACTCGTCGTAGACCGGCACGACCTCGGCCGCGATGAAGGCGCGGATGGTCTCCCGGAACGCCTCGTGATCCTCGTTGAATACCGTACGGCGCACGGGATGCCTCCTAGGTCGGCAGTCGATTCGCGGAAACTCGCGGAACATGGCTAAGCGCTTGCTCAGACTCCCTTCGAAGTTACCCGCCGGTTGCGGTCGCTGTCCAGGGTGATGCTCGGCACGCGACGGACCGGCGGAGGCCGGCGAAGGCCAAGGGGCGGCCCGATTGTCAGTGGCATGGGGGACTATCGGATGCAGACGGCGGCGGTACGTATCGGGGGGCACGATGACGATCACCAGCGAGCAGCCGGCGGGCCACACCTTCCTGGACCTGCTGTACGAGGACGACTATGTCCCGGACCACGTCCTCTTCGAGCGGCGGGCCGGGCGTCGGTGGCCGTGGGACGGTGAGAGGAGGAAGGTGTGGGAGTGAGGCTGGAGGACCTGGTCCGGCTGCGTCGGGCCCGTGACCGCATGGACCGCGAGTACGCCGAACCGCTCGACGTCCCCGCGCTGGCCCGTGACGCCCTGATGTCGGCGGGCCACTTCTCCCGCAGCTTCCGCGCCGCCTTCGGCGAGACCCCGTACAGCTATCTCATGACCCGCCGCATCGAGCGGGCCAAGGCACTGCTGCGCCGGGGCGACCTGTCGGTCACGGACGTCTGCTTCGCCGTCGGCTGTACGTCGCTGGGCTCGTTCAGTTCCCGCTTCACGGAGCTGGTCGGGGAGAGCCCCAGCGCCTACCGGGCCCGCCCCCACGAAGCCGGCGAGACCATCCCCGCGTGCGTCGCCAAGATGCTGACACGACCGGTCAGGAATGGAGAAGCGGATCGAAAGCCCCGCCCGTAGCGTGAAACCCATGGACATCAAGCTCTCGCAGTGCTTCATCGCCGTCGACGACCACGACAAGGCGCTCGCCTTCTACCGCGACGCCCTGGGAATGGAGGTGCGCAACGATGTCGGGTTCGAAGGCATGCGCTGGGTGACCGTCGGGTCCCCCGCGCAGCCGGACGTGGAGATCGTCCTGGAGCCCCCGCTCGCCGACCCGAACGCCCCGGCCGCCGACCGGCAGACCATGGCCGAGCTGCTCGCCAAGGGCATGCTGCGCGGCGTCATCCTCACCTCCGACGACGTCGACGCGGCGTTCGAGAAGGTCCGCGCCGCGGGCGGCGAAGTGCTCCAGGAGCCGATCGACCAGCCGTACGGCGTCCGCGACTGCGCCTTCCGGGACCCCTCCGGCAACATGCTGCGCATCACCCAGGCCAAGAAGTAGTACCCGCCCCACCGCCCCCAGGGGCCGGAGCCCGGTATTCGGGCCCCGGCCCCCACGCACGGACAGTAGGCTCCGCGCACCAGTAATCCAGTAATGGAGAGACGACGAGCATGGCTCCGAGAACGAAGACCCCGCAGCCGCCCGCGCCGCACGCTGCCGACAGCCACGACCTGATCCGCGTGCACGGCGCGCGGGAGAACAACCTGAAGGACGTCAGCATCGAGCTGCCGAAGCGCCGGCTGACGGTGTTCACCGGAGTCTCGGGCTCGGGCAAGAGCTCGCTGGTCTTCGCCACCATCGCCGCCGAGTCCCAGCGGCTGATCAACGAGACGTACCCCGCGTTCGTCCAGGGCTTCATGCCCTCCCAGGCCCGGCCCGACGTCGACGTGCTCGACGGCCTGACGACCGCGATCATCGTCGACCAGCAGCGCATGGGCAGCGACCCCCGCTCCACCGTCGGCACCGCGACCGACGCCAACGCCATGCTGCGCATCCTCTTCAGCCGGCTCGGCAAGCCGCACATCGGCCCGCCCGGCGCCTTCGCCTTCAACGTCCCTTCGGTGACCGCCAGCGGCGCGATCACCGTCGAGCGCGGCAACAAGAAGACGGAAAAGGCGACCTTCAGCCGCACCGGCGGCATGTGCCCGCGCTGCGAGGGCCGCGGGTCGGTCTCCGACATCGACCTCACCCAGCTCTACGACGACTCCAAGTCGATCGCCGAGGGCGCGTTCACCATCCCCGGCTGGAAGTCGGACAGTTGGTGGACCGTGCGGATCTACGCGGAGTCCGGCTTCCTCGACCCGAACAAGCCGATCGCCAAGTTCACCAAGCGGGAGATGCAGGACTTCCTCTACAAGGAGCCGACCAAGGTGAAGGTCGAGGGCTCCACCCTCACCTTCGAGGGGCTGATCCCCAAGATCCAGAAGTCGTTCCTGTCCAAGGACCGCGAGGCGATGCAGCCCCACATCCGGGAGTTCGTCGACCGCGCGGTCACCTTCGCCACCTGTCCCGAGTGCGAGGGAACACGGCTCACCGAGGGCGCCCGCTCCTCGAAGATCAAGAAGATCTCCATCGCCGACGCCTGCTCCATGGAGATCAGGGACCTCGCGGAATGGGTCCGCGGCCTGAACGAACCCTCGGTCGCCCCGCTGCTCGAAGCCCTCCAGCAGACGCTGGACTCCTTCGTGGAGATCGGCCTCGGCTACCTCGCCCTGGACCGCCCCTCCGGCACCCTGTCCGGCGGCGAGGCCCAGCGCGTCAAGATGATCCGCCACCTCGGCTCCTCGCTCACCGACGTCACGTACGTCTTCGACGAGCCGACCATCGGCCTCCACCCGCACGACATCCAGCGCATGAACGACCTCCTGCTGCGCCTGCGCGACAAGGGCAACACCGTCCTGGTCGTCGAGCACAAGCCGGAGGCCATCGCCATCGCGGACCACGTGGTCGACCTCGGCCCCGGGGCCGGTACGGCGGGCGGCACCGTCTGCTTCGAGGGCACCCTGGAAGGGCTCCGCGCCTCCGACACCGTCACCGGCCGCCACCTCGACGACCGGGCCGTCCTCAAGGACGAGGTCCGCAAGCCCACCGGCGCGCTGGAGATCCGCGGCGCGACGGCGCACAACCTCCAGGACGTCGACGTCGACATCCCGCTCGGCGTCCTCACCGTCATCACGGGCGTCGCCGGCTCCGGAAAGAGCTCGCTGGTCCACGGCTCGATCCCGGCGGGCGAGAACGTCATCTCGGTCGACCAGAGCCCCATCAAGGGCTCCCGCCGCAGCAACCCGGCGACGTACACCGGCCTGCTGGAGCCGATCCGCAAGGCCTTCGCCAAGGCCAACGGCGTGAAGCCCGCCCTGTTCAGCGCCAACTCCGAGGGCGCCTGCCCCACCTGCAACGGCGCGGGCGTCATCTTCACCGACCTCGGCGTCATGGCCGGCGTCTCCAGCCCGTGCGAGGACTGCGAGGGCAAGCGGTTCCAGCCTTCGGTGCTCGACTACCACCTCGGCGGCCGCGACATCAGCGAGGTCCTCGCGATGTCGGTCGCCGAGGCCGAGGAGTTCTTCGGCTCCGGCGAGGCGGCCCTCCCGGCCGCGCACAAGATCCTCGACCGCCTGGCGGACGTCGGCCTCGGCTACCTCAGCCTCGGCCAGCCGCTCACCACCCTGTCCGGCGGCGAACGCCAGCGCCTGAAGCTGGCGACGCACATGGGCGACAAGGGCGGAACCTACGTCCTCGACGAGCCGACCACCGGCCTGCACCTCGCGGACGTGGAGCAGCTCCTCGGCCTGCTGGACCGCCTGGTCGACTCCGGAAAGTCGGTGATCGTCATCGAGCACCACCAGGCGGTCATGGCCCACGCCGACTGGATCATCGACCTCGGCCCCGGCGCGGGCCACGACGGCGGCAAGATCGTCTTCGAGGGCACCCCGGCCGACCTGGTCGCCGCCCGCTCGACCCTGACGGGCGAACACCTCGCGGAGTACGTGGGGGAGTGAGGCCAGCGCTCTCTCCGCCTGCTCCTCCAGGTCAGGCGGAGAGGGCCGCTTCAGGAGTCCCGGTACGGTCACGGCATGCCGTTCTATGTGTACGCCCAGGACCAGCCGGATGTCGCCGACCAGCTGATGGAGCTGTCCGAGGAGCACTGGTCCTACATGGACCGGTTCGAGGGCCGGCTGATACTCCGCGGCCCCACCGTGTCCGACGACGGGGAGGAGCACACGGGGAGCGTCCACGTCGCCGACCTCGCGGACCGGGCCGCGGCGGAGCGGTTCGCGCGGGAGGAGCCGTTCTGGAAGGCGGGCCTCTACCGCGATCTCACGGTCGTCGCGGCGAACGTGCTGTTGAGCCGTGAACCCGAGGCGGACGTCCCCCACACCCTCGTCACCGCTCAGTGGCCGCTGTCGGCAGCTGCTCCGGATGATGTCGAGCCGCGGGGGCTGTCGGGTGCGGAGACGGACAGCCGGCTCATCTTCGTGGCCGCTCTGGTCGACGACGGAGGGACCGGCACGACGGGAGTGGTCGCGGCCGTGCGGGGGCTCCCGGACGAAGCGCGGGGACTGGTCCGGCCGTTCGCGGAACGGCTGGCCGGTGGACGGCCCGCGGAACTCACGGCGCAGCGCTGGGAGCGCGGCGGGCGTCACTGACCCGGCAGGGGCTGTTGGGGAACGGACCCTCGGTCCCCGGCCGTGCAGAACACGCACCCCGCCCAGTACGGCAGGGCGTCCAGCACCCGGTGACGTACGCACGAGGCCGTCGCGGCGTCCTCCGGGCCGGGCAGGACATCTGTACCGGGCTCGGCCGTCGCGGGGGCGAACGCCTCCACCATCGCCCGGTACGTGCGCAAGTACCCCTCGGTGTACGGCGGTTCGTACGTCAGCTCCTCCCAGCGGTGACGGGTCAGCGCCAGGTCGAGGACGCACAGCAGCCAGTCCTTCGCCGCCGCCCGCTCGCGCGGGGTGTCTCCCCAGTCGAGCTCCGCCAGATCGAAGCCGACCACCCCGCGCCCCATGACGTTCTGGTCCTGGAGCGTGAGCAGGGCGGCGAAGCGGAAGTGCCAGGGCTCGCGGGCCAGGGCGGAGACGGCGAGTACGAGGACGTCCACGAACACCGCCGTACCGCCGTTGCGCATCTCCAGGCGTCTGCCGTCACCCCCGTGGAAGACGTTCATGGGCTGAGCCCAGGCAGGGGGCCGATCCGCTGTCAGCCGGGGATCGGCGATCATGAGGCCATGACCCGTACGCTGTCCACGCCACCCACCATGCGGTCCGGCTGCCTCGCCGGAGCCCCGCAACCCGTGATCCCGGTAGCCGGCGGCGGGCTGCGCTTGCGTCCGTGGGAGCGGGCCGACGCGCAGGCGTTCCTCTCCGCGTACGAGGACGAGGGCACCCGCCGCTGGCACACGCACCGGCCCTCGACCGAGGCCGAGGTCCGGGAGTGGTTCGAGGGGTACCGCCAGGACTGGGAGCGGGAGAAGGGCTGCCACTGGGCCGTCGCCCGCGAGAGCGGCGAGGTGCTCGGCCGGATGGCCCTGCGCCGCGTGGACTTCGCCGATGGGGTCGCGAACGCGGCGTACTGGGTGCTCCCGGCCGCACGCGGCGCGGGGGTCGCCTGCCGCGCACTCGCGGCGGTCAGCTCCTGGGCGCTGGACGACATCGGCTTCCACCGGCTGGAGTTGGACCACTCGACGCGTAACGACGCCTCCTGCCGGGTCGCGACCAAGGCCGGCTACCTGCTGGAGGGGACCAAGCGCAGCTCGGCCGTGCACGACGACGGGCGGCACGACATGCATCTGCACGCCCGTGTCAGAGGCGACCGCTGATCCGGTTGCTCAGCTGATCCGTTCGCGCAGCCAGGCGTTGATCCCGTCGACCGCGGTGGCGGCCAGGGCGGTGGCGTGGCCGGTGAAGCCGTGGGGCGCCGCGGGGTAGACGCGCAGCTCGACGTCGTTCCCCGCCGCCGACAGCCGCCCGGCCATGGTCAGGTTGTCCTCCAGCAGGATGTCCTCGGCGCCCACGACCAGCAGGGCCGGGGGGAGTCCGGTCAGGTCGGCGTAGAGGGGCGAGATGTCGGGAAGGGTGCGGTCGCGGTCCGGCACGTGGCCGACGTACGCCTGGATGAAGTACTCGTCCGCGATGAGACGGCCGCTCGGGGTGTGCGCGCTCAGGTCCCAGGTGCCGAAGCGGAGCGCCGCCCCGGCGAACCGGTCGACGACGCCCCGGTCCCGCAGCCGGAGGAGGGTCGTGAGGGCGAGGGTGGCCCCTGCGGAACTTCCGCCGATCGCGAGCCGCGAGGTCCCGAAGCGGGCCTCGGCCTCCTCGACGAGCCAGAGCGCCACCGCTGCGCAGTCGTCGGGGGCGGCTGGCCAGGGGTGTTCGGGCGCGAGCCGGTAGTCGATGCCGATGACGGCGATCTGCAGGGCGTCGGCGAGCGCGCGGTGGCGTTCGTCGCCCTGGGCGGCGGTGCCCATGTAGAAGCCGCCGCCGTGGATGCCCAGGTAGACGCCCCGGGGCGGACCGTCGGCAGGCAGGAAGATGCGGACCGGGACGCGTACGCCGGCGGCCTCGACCGTCTCTGCGAGGGGCGGCGGAACGACGGCACGGGGCGCGGGCTTCTTCGCCCGGGCCTCCTCCAGCTCCTCGAAGCCGGCCGGCCCCCGGCCGGCCGGCCGCGACCGGTAGAAGTCCCGGGCCTCGGCGACCTGCTCGGCGGGCACGTCCGCGAACAGTGCTTCCCGTGCGAATCGCATGTGCCGCTCCTTCTCCGTCCTCGTCCGTCCGGGTCTCCTGCCGGATGCTATCGGCGCTGCCGTGAGCCGGGCGGCCCCGCCGTACGCCCGGACATGACGTCTGTCATGAACAGTGGTGACAGGGCGCACCGCTCCCCTCCGCCCGCGCGGGTCAGGCTGGAGGAAGACCCGCGCACCGGATGCCGACGGTTGGACAGAGGCCATGCAGAAGAAGACCGAGAACGACCTGCTCATCGTCGAAGACCTGACGCTGCTGATGATGGACGACACGTCGGGGGCCATCGCGGGGGCGGGCACGCTGTACTACACGCTGGGCGGCGCGCTCCTCGTGGAGCTGGGCCTCGGCGGGCACATCAGGGCCGACGAGAACGACACGGGCCTCAACGGCGTGAAGGTGCATGCCGTAGCCGGTCGTACGCCGTCGGACCCGCTGCTCCGGGCCGCCCACGCGAAGGTGGGTGAGCGGGTGCGCGGCGTACAGACCCTGCTGATCGAGATCGGTACGGGGGTGGGGAAGCGGGAGACGGTGCTCGACCGCCTCGTGGAGCGGAGCGTGCTGCGCCAGGAGACGAAGAAGACCCTGGGCCTGTTCCGTACGACATCGACGACGGTGTCGGACACCGGGTACAAGAAGGCCCTGGTGGAGAAGGTCCGGGTCGTCCTGGTCGACGGGGCCGAGCCCGATGGCCGTACGGCGGCGCTGGCCGGACTGCTCTCCGCGAGCGGCACGCTCCCGACGCTGCACCGCTCCATCCCGTGGTCCGGCAAGGTCTACAAGCGGGCGAAGGAGCTGGAGCGGAGCAGTTGGGGCGCGGAGGCGGTGAACGCGGCGGTGCTGCGGACGGTGGCGGCGGTTGCCGCGGGGACCGCTGTCGCCGTCAGCAGCACTTAGCCGTCTGCCGTCTGCCTCTGGCCCGGCTCAGCAGCGCCGCGCTCACCTCGACCAGCTGCCCCGGTCCGATGCCCGCGGCCTCGAAGTCCTGCAGGCTGTTGATCCGGGCGTCCTGGAACTGCTTGCCGTTGGCCCGGACGTGGTAGCTGCTGTCCCGCTGCGGCGAGAAGTGGCCGGTCAGGTCCGCCTGTGCGTCCTGCGCTCCGATCTCCTGTTCCACGAGTTTGTCGTAGGTCTGGAGCCCTTCGTCGACCTTGATGTAGCCGAAGCTGCCGTCCATGTCGAAGAGCACGCGCTCTTCGGATTCGCCGAGCTTGAAGATCGTCTCGTAGTACTCGTCGGTCAGGGCCTGGTCCACCGTCAGGCGCAGCCCGGGATAGTCGGGGTCCACGTGCGTGTGGTCGCCCTCCTCCTCGGGGGGCTTCTCCCGGGGGCGGCGCTGCACGGTGGCCCCGGGGGCGTGGGAGGACGGGGCACCGCCCGCGCTCTCTGCAGCCGGGCTGTGGGCCGACGGCCGGGACAGCACCCGCGACGCGTTCGCCTCGGCCTCGCGCTCGTATCGGTCGGAGGGGTCGCTGATCCGTAGACCGGTTCCGTCGTCGGTGCCGGAGACAGGCCCCGTGCGTTGTTGGATGACGTGCGTCAACTCGTGGGCGAGCGTGTGCTGGTCGTCGCCCCCGTCGCCGATCACGATGTGGCTTCCGGAGGTGTAGGCGCGAGCACCGATCTCGGCGGCGGAGTCCCGGGCGGCCGCGCCGGTGTGCAGGCGGACGTCGGAGAAGTCGGCGTCGGACCGGCTCTCCATGTCGTCCTTGAGCGCGGCGTCCAGGGGGCGGCCCGGGGCCCGGAGGACGTTCTGGACGGTGAAACGCTGCACATCGGGCGCGGTTTGCGTCCCGTCGGGCCGGGCCGACTCCTCCTGCCGCTTCCGTTCCTCCTCCAGCAGGCGCGTCACCGCCGCATTGCCCAGGGCCCGTTGGGGAGCGAGGGCACCACCGGATTCGAGGGCTCCGGCGCCGCCCGGGAGGCGGGCCGGAGCCGCGGCCCGGGCCCGGCCCCGTGCTGGGCTGTCATCAGGCTCTTTTCCCGAGGCGTACGCACGCACAGAGAGGTTCCTTCGTCGCGTCGATGGCTAGCCTTTCCAGGCTGCTCGACCGTGTACGCCCGGCGGACGGTACGGCGGGGCAGTACACGGTGCCCCGGGGGGCCCGGTGATGCTGCCTGCACCCCTATGCCTTCACGCCTTCTTCGACGGGGCGGGCCATCCAGGTCCGGCGAGTGGACCGTACGACGAGGTCGTCGCGGTGGCGTACGTCCTCGGGCCCGCCGCCGATCAGCCGGTCGAGCGCGGCCAGGTCGTCGGCGTCGACGCGCCCGTCGAGCGAGCCGCGGATCCGCTCGAAGACCAGGAAGGCGTACCGGCCCGCCCCCTCGGGCAGCGGGGCGCGCAGCTCCCACGGCTCGGCGCGCTCCTGCTCGACGGAGAAGCCGGCGGCCGTCAGCAGGGAGCCCCAGTCGGCACCCCGGTGCGGCATCCGCTCGGCGTGCAGCCCGTCGAGCGCCGCGCGACAGCGGGCCTCCAGCTCGCCCGGCTCCCCGTCCGCGGGCAGGAAGGACGGCATCCCGTCCACCTCCGCGACGGCCAGCAGCCCTCCGGGACGCAGCGCGGCGCGGATCCCGGCCAGGGCGGTCGCGGGGTCGTCCAGGTGGTGCAGGGACGCCGACGCCCAGACGAGGTCGGCGTCGACCACTCCCGGCACCCCCGTACCGGCGTCGGCCTCCAGCGTGCGCACGCGGTCGTCCAGCCCCCGCTCGCGGGCCGCCGAGACGAGCAGCTCCAGCATCGCGGGGGAGCTGTCGACCGCGGTCACGCGGGCGGTCGGGAACTGCTCCAGCAGGGCGAACGTGCCGGTCCCGGTGCCCGAGCCGAGGTCGACGATGTGCCGGACGTCGTCACCGGCCAGACAGGCGATACGCCCGGTGAGCGCGGTCAGGTGGGGTGCGAAGAGAGCGGCGTCGAGGTCGAGGATCTCGGGAAGCCCGTTCGGCGTTGCGTCGGAGTCGTGGGTGTGGGCATGCGCGGAGGGCGCCCCGTGCTGGTGCTGGTGCTGGTGCTGGTGTGCGTGAGCCATGAGATCGAGCGTACGGTCTCCTGCGCCTGACGCATGCAGTCTTGCCGCTAACGCAAGAAGATGGCGCCGAAGCCGGCAGTGGAGGCAATGCGCGGACAACTCGTCCGCACCTCGCGGACGGCACGCAGGCAGCTCCTGAGCAGCCGACGGGCGAACCGTCCGGAACCTGAGCGCACAACCATTCGCGGCACGGATGGTCTTTCTGGGCAGATGACGGGCAGCAGACCCGCCCGTAGTACGCACGCGCGCATCCGGGGGATGAACCATGAAGACTTCTCGACTCCGTACCGCTTCGGCGATCTTCGTGACGCTCGCCGCCACGGCGACCGCCGCCCCGGCCTTCTCCGGTACGGCGGTGGCGGCCGCGCAGGCCTCCGCAGTCCGTCAGCAGGTCGACTTCAACGGTGACGGGTACGAGGACATGATCGCCTCGGTGCTCGACGGGACCGTCTCCGGCATCAAGAAGGCCGGTTACGTGGCGGTGTATCGGGGTGACGCGAAGGGCATCAGCCCGGCCCGGCACCAGGTGATCAACCAGAACACGGCCGGAGTCCCCGGCTCGGCCGCCGCGAACGCGCGCTTCGGCGGTTCGGCGCCCGCCGACATCGACGCCGACGGCTACACCGACCTGCTGGTCTCGGCCGGAAACGGCCGCCCGATCATCCTGTTCGGCGGCAAGAGCGGTCTCGGTACCCGGGCCGTCGAGTTCCAGGGGCAGGGCAACGCGGTGGGCGACTTCGGCGGCGACGGCCGGGCGGACGTGGCCGGGATCGACAACACCGAATGGGCCGGCAGGATCGTGCTCAGCGAGAACATCGGCGCGGACGGCTCGGTCGGAAGCACCCGCACGGCGCTGACCGCCGACGGAGTCACGACCTACGAGGGACTGCAGGCCGCGGACATCAACAACGACGGCAAGGACGACCTGCTGGTACGCACCGGCTGCAACGACGAGCCGGACTGCGGCGGGACGTCGCTGTACCTGTCGACCGGCACGGGCTTCACCCGCACCGACATCGTCACCGCGCCGGGAACGTACCTCAACCACGCCTCGGTGACGGTCGGTTCGGTCAACGGCGACGCGTACCCGGACCTGGTCTTCACCCGGCGGCCCACCGGCCTGGACAGCGACGTGGACTTCCCGAGCAAGGGCGGCGCGGTGGCGGTCGCCCTCGGCGGCCCCAAGGGGCAGAACACCTCCGTGAAGCCGAAGTGGATCACCCAGGCCACGGCCGGGGTGCCGGGCGCCGACGAGAAGGGCGACGCCCTGGGCGCGAGCGCCGCGGTGGGGGACCTGGACGGCGACGGCTACGGCGAGGTCGTCGTGGGCCTGCCGGGCGAGGACGTCGGCACGGCGAAGGACGCCGGAGGGGTCCTGGTCTTCAAGGGCCGAGCCTCGGGCATCACGGGCGCCGACACGAAGGTGATCGGCCAGTCCACGGTGGACGTGCCCGGCGTCGACGAGCAGGGCGACGCGTTCGGCGGCGAGGTCCATGTGGTGTCCGGGGCCAAGAACGTACCGGCCACGCTTGCGGTGGCCGCCCCCGGCGAGAACACCAACCAGGGCGGCGTCTGGCTCTTCAAGGGCAGCCGCACGGGCCCGGTCACCAAGGGCAGCGTCTCCTTCGGCGAGGCGAGCCTGGGCGTCACGCCGTCGGCGGTCCGCTTCGGCAACTGGCTGGGCTGACGGGGCTGTTCACGAGCCACCGGGATGCCGGCGGACATCCGCTCACTACGCCGGTACGAGCGCGTCGCAGGGGGCGGCGCTCGCAATGCGCTGCCCCTGTTCGCCCCGTCCGCCGACTGCCTATTCTTGGGATCATGACCGCCCAGCCCCCGGAGCCCACTCCACGCCCCGTCCCATCAGGAGAGCTCCGAGCTTCTCACGACGACCGGGAAGCAGTGGTGGAGCAGCTCCGCGACGCGGCGGCAGAGGGGCGCATCGACCTCGATGAGCTGGATTCCCGCCTGGAGCAGGCGCTGACGTCGAAGACATACGGTGAACTGGCGCTCCTCACGGCCGACTTGCCGAAGCCGCCTTCGTCGGCAGCCGAGAACCTGCCGCCGCTGGTACTCAAGGGCGGCATGTACGGCGCGTCCCGGGGCCCCGGCCGCTGGGAGGTCCCCGGGCACGTGATCGCGCACGCGGGCGTGGGAGGGGTGAGCCTCGACTTCACCCGGGTCGAGTGCCGCCTCGCGGAGGTCGTGGTGGAGGCGTACGGGGAGACCTCCGGCGTCACGATCGTCATCCCCGACGGCTGGGCCGCGGACACCACCGGCCTGGCCCCCGGCTTCGGCGGCCTGAAGGACAAGACGACTCCCGACCGCCTCCCGGGAACGCCACTGATCCGGCTCACCGGGTCCGGCGGCATGGCCGGAGTGGTCATCCGCCACCCCGGCAAGCGGGAACGCAGGAAGCTGGACGGCAACGCGACGCAGGACTGAGCCTGTTGCTCAACCCCGGGCGCTCGGTGGGGGCGCCACAACGGTGACTCGGGCTGTCCAGGACCCGGGTTCCCGAGGCTGATCCCAGACCACGTCGACGTCAGCTTCGTTCACGTCGTGCGCGAGTCCCACCACCACCGCGGTCACGGCGGCCCGTGCCTCGGCCGGGTCGGTATCGGGCGGCAGACCGGTAAGGCGCCCGCAGAGTGTCCCGCCTTCCTCGGTGAGAACACTGTGGCGCCAGCCTTCCGGCGTCGCGAGAAGGACGATGCCCTTGGGCATGCCGAAGGGAGCCTGCCTCTTCTTCGTGTGCTCCTGCCTCACCATGGAACTATCCAATCCCCCAACCGGACATTGCTTCCGCGTCCGCCTTCAGCAACGCAGCCCAACAACGCCCCAGCCACGCTGCTGGGCCTGGCCGATGACGTCACCCCACCCGCGGAGCAGCCCAACGAACGCGTCGAAGCTGTTGATGCGGCTGGATCCGGCGTGAGCGTACCGCTCGAACGGCTCTTGGAGCGCTTCGAGTTGGGTGCCGACCAGATCCCAGAACAGTTTCAGCGAAGAGGCAGCTTCAGGAGGACACCACAGGAGGTGATCCGGCGGTGCAGGGGGCAAGACCACCGATACGTGCGCCGCGGCCCCCTCGGAGTCCTGGTCGGCCATGTACTCCAGCCCGCCCCAGAAGAGCGGATCGATGAACCGGTCCACGGCCGACCGCATTGCAGGCGGGACGAACCCCCGAATCGCCTCCCAGTGCTCGCTCGCCGCGAAGTGATCCTTGTACGAGAAACCGACGGCCCCGAAGTCGTACTTCCCGAACCAGCCGAGGGCGGAAGGAGAGGGCCAGAACCACTGAGGACCTATGGGTGACGGATGGCCGGGACCGGCGGCCCACCACTCCTCGCCCACGGAGAAACCGGCATCATGCAACATCCCGTAGTGCTGATCGCTCGGTTCCGACATGAGGTGGTCCCAGTCGACGATCAGTACGTCAATGCATATCCCCATGCCGGTAAAGGGTAGAGAGGCCTCGGTCTCGCGGGCGACCAGGGGCATCAGCCTGGCAATCCGCCGAGTCAGGCGTGATGGGAGAAGGTGCTCGGCCCCCGACGCTCACTGCTGCCTCACCCCGAAGAAGCCCCCGGAGCTCATCCGGCGTTCACGACCAGAATTCACGCGGTGGAGCCAGGTTCAGTCCCGCGCAGCCCACTAGTAGCCCGGTGGCATCGGCTGTTCCGGCGCATTATTGAAAAGATAGTCGTACATGTCTCGGAGATAGGTGTGGAGGGTTTCCCTGTCAGGGAATTCGATATCGGTCAGCCTTTCGTACTCGGCTGGTCCGAAAGAATCATCCGACAGAATCTGTTCGAATCCCTCGCGAATCAATTTCACGTAGGAATCGCTGTAGCTCAGTAGTGTGGGCCTGAGGTCTCCTGTATTTTCATACCCTCGCTCAAGATCCAGGTTTGCCCTGAAGAAGTTCCTGAAACGTGCGTCCATCGAAATGCTTCCTTATGGGTGGCGGCCAGGGGCCGGGTTTGCGAACATGGTGTGCAGGCGGTATGTGCCGTCGGGATTCTGCCGGTACAGAGGCATAATTGTTCCGCCTTCGAAATTCACCGGCTTGAATTCGTCAAGGTTGGCCGGGTCACGATAGTAGCCCGTGAACCTTTCCTCTGCCCCAGGACCGAGCACGTCCTCGATCGAAGTCTCTATAGCCTCTTCCCCGGTGCGAGCCATCTCGGCGCGGAAGTAGGCGTCGGCTCGCGCCATGTCTTCCGCGTTGTCGAAGCGTGTCGCGAACGCGCCGACGCGGTGCGCACGGCCGGTCACCCCGTCCACCGCAGTGCCGGTCAACGGCCCGGTGAATTTTCGGCCACCGGATCGTTTCCCGGCCGGAGTTGATCAGGGCCCCTTCTCCGGGCCGGAAGAATGTGCCGGTGGTTCGTACTGCTGCGCCTGCCGCTGTTGCTGCTTCTCCTGCTCGGCCTTCTGCTTCTCCAGCGTGTGCTGGAGGAAGGACCAGCCGACGCAACCGGCGCAGAGCACAGCGGTGATGGCGATACCCGCGAATACCTTCCCGAGCCGCTCGTCGGCGCTGCGCCGTGCGCGCCCCGCACCGAAGAGCAGGGCATCGCGCATCCTGCGGCGGCGTGCCCCCACCGATTCCAGCAGTTGACTGTCGTAATCCCGTGCCACGCGATCCCCCTTTGCCACTGCAACATACCGAGGGGCGCTCGCGGAGTACACACCAGGGTCGTCGGAAGTGATGGGGCGGTTTCACGCCCGGCGGGGGCGGGTCCAGTCGCGGTTCTCGCGTACGACGGTGAATCCGGCCGATGTGTAGAGCGCCACCGCCGCCTCGTTGCGGGCCGGAGTCACGACGGCCACCGCGCTCGCGCCCCGGTCGGCGAGGGCCGCGCACGTGCCCAGGACGGCGTCGCGGCCGTAGCCGTGGCCGCGGTGGTCCGGGTGAGTGCCGACCGGTTCGAGCAGGGCGCATCGGCCCGCGCCCGCGAACCAGCCCGTCGCGGCGGCCGCCGGCTCGCCGTCCGGTGACGAGCGTCTCCGTGGACAGACGGCCCGCCGGGGCCGCCCGCATCGTCTCCCAGTGCTTCAGGGCGAACTTCGACCCGGGAAAGGCCGACCTGTGGATCAGCACCCGGCCGGCGGCGTCGGGCTCGCCGACCGGTTCGGCGCGGGTCGTCACCGGCTGCGGGGTCGAGGACAGGACGAGCCGGGTCTCCTCCGGGTGGGGGTGCCACCCCGGTACGGGCAGGCCGTCGGACCGGTCGATGCCCGGTACGAGCAACTCCTCGGCGTCCGCCGCGAGCGCCCCGAGGTCGGCGTCGGGTGCTGCCGTCACCCGTAGGACGCGTCCGCCGAGAAAGCCCACCGCGACCGGGGCCGCGGCGTCGTGCCGGGGGTCGAGCCGAGGGGGGCGTCCCGTGCTCCGCGCGTCGACCCAGAGGTGGACCGTCGCGTCCGCGTGGCACAGCAGCCGGCCCGCGTCCCCGGGGTGCAGGCCCCCCGCCGGGGCGTCGGCCGGTGTCCACGCGGTCAGCGCGCGCAGCGCCCGGGGGGTGTCGAAGCGGGAGAGGGGGCGCCGTACGACAGGAGGCATGGGGGCGAGGATAGGGGTGTCCTACCCGCCCCTGGTCAGTCGGAAATGCGCTCCTCCAGGCGGACGGTCACGGTGTCCCCCTCCTCCTTGCCGATCGCCTTGCGTACGTCCGCCTTCACGGGCAGCTTGTGCGTGCCGTCGCCCAGGGCCATGAACGAACTCCGGAACGGGTGGCCGTCGACCGTGCCCCGGACCTTCACCAGGCCGCGGGTGCCGAAGAACTCGGCCGACTCGGGCCACACCACGTAGGTCCAGCCGCCCTTGCTCGGGCTCTTTCGCAGAGTCGCGGTGAATTGCTTGTCCATCGTCGGTACCGCCTGTCCGTGAGCCCGCGGCGGGGCCCGTCGCGGTGTTCACCAGTAGGACAGGGGCGGGCACCGAAACTCATCGGTGACTCGGGCGGCGCGCGGTCTGCCTCGCTCAGCCCTGCCGCAGCGCGAACCACAGCTCCGCCCGTACGTCCATGTCGTCCAGGTCCGCGCCCAGCAACTCCCCGCACCGCCCGATGCGTTGGCGCACCGTGTTGCGGTGGACGCCGAGCGCCACCGCCGTGCGGTCCCAGCTGCCGTGCAGGGAGAGCCAGCAGCGCAGGGTGTCGGCCAGCGGCGCGGTGAGCGGGGCGAGGAGGGCGCGGGCGTGGGCGGCCGCCTCCTCGGGCGGGACCAGGGCGGCCAGGCCGCTCACGGGGGCGTCCACCGTCAGCGGGGCGCGGGTCGCCTGTGCGTGGGCCAGGGCGCGGGCGGCCAGGGAGTCGGCGGCGTCGAGCGCGGTGACGGGGGTGGGGGCGGACGCGCCGAGCGTCCAGCCGGGCTGCGGGGCGATCCTGTCCGCCTCCTGCGGCGGCCGTGCTGCCCTGCCCTCCTGCGGCGGCCGTGCTGCCTCGCCCTCCCGCAGCGGCCGCCCCGCTTCGCCCGGCAGCAGCAGCCGTACCGCCTCGCCGCCCCCACGGCCCGCGTCCACCAGGGCCGTGCCCAGCGACGCGCCCAGGGCCCCGGCCGTCAAGGCGTCCGCCGGGGTGCCGTCCGTGCGGCGCGCGTGGATCACCGTCCAGGGGCCGGTGGCGCCGAGGAGCGGGGCCACCTCGGCGGGGGTGGCGCCCAGGAGCATGCGGACCAGGGCCGCCGAACGGCCCGCCGCGTCCGCGCCCTGGTGCGGGGCGGCCAGGAGCGACAGCAGGACCACCGCGATGCCCGCCACCGTGTGGTCGCCGGACTCCCGCCGCCCGGCCGCCAGCGCCAGGACCAGGCCGTCGCCGCCGCCCAGCGCGTACGCCGACAGATGCGTGGCGCCGTGGGTGTCCGTCGCCGACGCGGGGGAGCCGGGGCGTTCCCGGGCCACCACGCGAGCCAGCCGCGTCAGGGCTCCCGCCGGCTCCGGGGACAGGCGGCGGCCCGCCGCGTGGACCTCCTCGCCCCGTGCACTCAGCAGCACCGCCCGGCCGCCGAGTTGCGTCGCCAGCTGGTGCAGGACCGCCGGTACGGGGTCGGGGCGGGCCGCCGCCGTCGCCAGGGCCTGCTGGGCGCGGGTCACCCGGCGCAGCTCGCGGTGGCGCGCCTCGGCCATCAGCCGCCACACCACCCGCGCGATCGCCGTGAACGGGGTCTGCGGCGGTACCTCCAGCAGCGGCAGGCCCTGCCGGTCGCACGCCTCGATCAGCGCCCCGGGCACCGTCTCGTGCACCGGGCGCACCCCGAACCCCAGCGCCGCCGCCCCCGCCTCCACCAGCCGGCCGACGTAGTGGTCCGGGTCCGTCAGCAGCACCCCGGCGCTCAGCAGCAGCTCGCCGCCGAGGAGGTACGGATACGGGTCCGCCATCTCCGAGGTGTGCACCCAGAGCAGCTCGGCCTCGGCCGGGCCCGCGATCCTGCGCAGGCCCAGGTCCTTGCTCGCCAGCAGCTCCGCCAGCGGGATGGGCGGGGTCGGCGGGCCGGGGGGCGAAGCCGGGGGTGCTGTGGGAGTGGTGCCTGTGGGAG
>NZ_QWFA01000419.1 GCF_003501885.1 Streptomyces globisporus | reverse complement strand
CATTGGATAACGGGGAAATTTCACAAAAGGTCAAATTCAACTATAACAACTTTGCAAGTGAACCTTCCGTGGGTATTTCTGCAAGAATTGCTGACCACCTCAATATGTACCGGTTGGAGTTAGCTGCAGATAAGGTGCGGATCGTAAAAATCGTAAATGGCGTAAAAACAACGCTTGGCGAAGTCGGTTATGCGATTTCATATCGTAATTACTATGACATGAAAATCAAACTGAACGGCAATCGTATCCGGGGGTACATAAACGGCGTACCATTGCTGGATGTGCAAGATTCGACTTTTACTAGCGGTTCTTTTGGGCCCTTCTCGGAAACGTCTTATGTGCTTATTAAAGGGCTCTCAACAACGAAGTACATCGGTAATACCAATCAGCTTCAAAATGTCGGTATCGTAGGAACGCAGCTCGATTATGTCAAAAGCTATTCAGATCTAGAGAATGACCCTGCGATTGAAAACATGACAAGATGGACTTACACGCACACCGAGCCGAATAAATTTCTAGATGCAGGGGATGGTTACTCTGGAATCTCATCGCTAAACGGCCATACGGTAACATCACCTTATGCAGTGCTGGATAAGGTCGGGACGTACAAAATCGATTATCAGATCCCCGA
>NZ_QWFA01000418.1 GCF_003501885.1 Streptomyces globisporus | reverse complement strand
GCAGGGCCAGGGCGACCACCGCGGCGAGGATCCAGCGGGCGGCCGTGCGCCACTCGTGGATCGCGCGGGCCGTGCCGTACTTCGGCGGCTTGACCGGCGGCGGGCCGCCGAACCAGCGGTGGGCGACCCAGGCGTCCACCTTCTTGATGGTGTGGTGGCCGAGGCCCACCGTGAAGCCGATGTAGACGGCGGCCAGGCCGTGCTTCCAGTCCGGCTCGGCCCCGCTCTTCAGGTCGATGGCCGTCACCACCAGCAGCACGACCTCCAGCAGCGGCTCGCACAGCAGCAGGGCCGCGCCGAGCCTCGGCTTCCTCGCGACGTACCGCAGGGCGAGTCCGGCGGCCAGCAGAACCCAGAATGCGACCTCGCAGGCCACGACCAGTAGGGCGATCACGACTCTCTCCTCCCGTTCCCCTCCAGCCTCCCGGCCGCCGGGCGCGGTTGCGTCGTCGGCACTGACGAAACCGCACTGCATCCTTCGATGTAGTCGCGGATCGGCCCGCGAAGGGAGGTCCAGGGGATGCGCTGCGTGTTGGATGGAGGGGTGCTCACCTCGACCCGCCCCGACCGCGACGCGGTGGCCCTCGCCGTCTCCGGGCTGCTCGGGGGGCTGCTGCTGTGGCTGCTGGGCCTCCACACCCAGGGCGGCCACCCCTTCTCCGCGCCCCGGGGCAACCTCGCCACCATCCTGATGTTCACGGACGTCATGTACGCGGCCGTGCTCTACGGGACCCCGGCCGCCGCCCGCCGCCTCCCGGTGGCCACGCTGCTGGTCACCGTGGCGTCGACGATCGGCTTCCTGGCCTGGTTCCGCAAGCCCGAGGCGCTGCTGATCGGCCTGGTCATCGGGCTGGTCTCCTTCATCCCCGCGCTCACCGGGGTCAGTGTGCGCAGCCATCGCACCGCCGCCGACGCGGCCCGGCTGGCGGCCGCCCAGACCGCGCGGCTCGCCGAGATGGACCGGACGCAGGCGGTGATCGCCGAGCGGGCCCGGATGGCCCGGGAGCTCCACGACATGGTGGCGGGCCACCTCTCCGCCGTGGCGATCCACTCCACGGCGGCCCTGTCCATCGACGAACCGGAGACCTCGCGGAACGCTGACGGCGCTGCCCGACGCTGACGGCGCTGGACACCCTGATCGAGCAGACGAGCGCCAACGGGGCGTCCGGCGGGCTCGTCTGCACCCTGGAGGACACCCGGGACCCGGGTGCGGAGGCGCTGCCGACACCGGTCGAGCTGGCCGCGTACCGGATCGTGCAGGAGTCCCTGACCAACGCCCTCAAGCACGCGGCGCCGGGCCCGGTCGTGGTGCGGCTCGGCCGGACCGGGGAGCTGCTGACGGTGGAGGTGATCAGTGCGTTCGGCAGCCGGACCGGGCCCACGGCGCCCGGCTCGGGAGCGGGTCTGGTCGGCATGCGGGAGCGGGCGGCGCTGCTCGGCGGGACGTTCGGGGCGGGGGCCGAACCGGGCGGCGACGGCGCGAAGATCTGGCGGGTGCGGGCCGAACTGCCCGTACGGGAGAGGGAGATGCGGGAATGATGATCCGGGTACTGGTGGCCGAGGACCAGGCGGCGGTGCGCGCGGGGCTCCTGCTGGAGGCGGTACGGACGGTGGGGCGCGGCGAGGGCCTGATCGCCCCGGCGGTGACCCGTCGGCTGATCGCCGAGTTCGCGGGAGCGGGCACGGCGGGCGGGGCCGTACGCGAGCGGAGCACGGCCGATCCCGCGGTGCTGAGGGCGCTGGAGACGCTCACCCGGCGTGAGGGCGAGGTGCTGGGGTGCCTGGGCGAGGGGCTGTCCAACGCGGACATCGCGGTGCGCCTGTCGATGGCGGAGGCCACGGTGAAGACCCATGTCAGCAGGGTGCTGGGCAAGCTGAAGCTGCGCAGCAGGGTTCAGGCGGCGGTGCTGGCACAGGAGTTGGGGATCTGACCCAGGGATCGATCTTTGGTCCAGACCTCTTGACGGTTGGTCCAGACCTTTCTACTGTCACCGGACACACTGCGGTGAGTACGAGAGCACCCGTACTCAGGGCGGCGCAGGGTTTGCAGTCCACGAATCACCCCCGTTTGTTGGACCTCACCCGAGGAGCACCGTTGAGCACTGAAACCCCCCAACGCCGTTCCAGATTCAGATGGATGCCCGCCGTCAGCGGCAGATCCAAGGTCGTCGCGGGCCTGACCGCGCTGGTCGTGCCGCTGGCCGCGATGGTGGGGCTCGCCACCCCCGCTTCGGCCGCCACCTCGGCCACCGCCACGTACACCAAGAAGTCGGACTGGGGCAGCGGCTTCGAGGGCCAGTGGACGGTGAAGAACACCGGCACCACCGCGCTCTCCTCCTGGACCATCGAGTGGGACTTCCCCTCGGGCACCGCCGCTGGTTCCGCCTGGGACGCCAACCTCACCAAGAGCGGCAACCACTACACCGCCAAGAACCTCTCCTGGAACGGGACCGTCGCGCCCGGCGCCAGCATCAGCTTCGGCTTCAACGGCACCGGCTCCGGCTCCCCCACGGGCTGCAAGCTGAACGGCGCCTCCTGTGACGGCGGCTCCGTCCCCGGCGACAACGCGCCCTCCGCCCCCGGCAAGCCCACCGCGAGCGACATCACCGACACCTCGGTGAAGCTCAGCTGGACCGCGGCCACCGACGACAAGGGCATCAAGAACTACGACGTCCTGCGCGACGGCGCGAAGGTCGCCACGGTCACCGGCACCACGTACACCAACACCGGCCTGACCGCGGGCACCGACTACTCCTACGCCGTGCAGGCCCGGGACACCGCCGACCAGACCGGTCCGGCCTCCGCGTCCACCGCCGTGCGCACCACCGGTGGCGGCGGCGAGCAGCCCGGCGGCGACAAGATCAACCTGGGCTACTTCACCAACTGGGGCGTCTACGGGCGCAACTACCACGTCAAGAACCTGGTGACGTCCGGCACCGCCGCGAAGATCACGCACATCAACTACGCCTTCGGCAACGTGCAGAACGGCAAGTGCACCATCGGCGACGC
>NZ_QWFA01000417.1 GCF_003501885.1 Streptomyces globisporus | reverse complement strand
CTCCTCCACGGCCTCGACCGCGCCCACAGCGTCACCCTCGACCTCCACAAACTCGGCTGGCAGCCCGCATCCGCCGGCCTCCTCGCCGTACCCGAACACCACCACCTCACCCCCCTCCACCACCACGCCCCCTACCTCAACGCCGACGACGACACCGAAGCCGGCCTCCCCGACCTCCTCGGCCGCTCCCTGCGCACCACCCGCCGCCCCGACGCCCTCAAGATCGCCGTCACCCTCCAGGCACTCGGCCGCACCGGACTCGCCGACCTCGTCGACCGCACCATCGCCACCGCCCACCACCTCGCCGACCTCATCACCAAAACCCCCACCCTCGACCTCTACGACCGCCCCACCATCAGCACCGTCCTCTTCCGCCCCACCGGCACCGACGACCACACCGTCGCCACCGTCCGCCGCACCCTCCTCCAACGCGGCCACGCCGTCCTCGGCCGCGCCCACGCCGAAGGCCGCCTCTGGCTCAAGGCGACCCTCCTCAACCCCCACACCACGCCCCAGGACCTCCAGACCCTCCTGGACCTGGTCACCGGAACCACCACCGACCTCCTCACCGGCCCCCCGGCCGAACCCCTCACCGGCCCACAGGCCCACCTCCGCACCGGCCCGCCCGCACCGGAGACCCGGGAGGCCCCACCGACCCCCACCC
>NZ_QWFA01000416.1 GCF_003501885.1 Streptomyces globisporus | reverse complement strand
GGGCGTCGGCGGGGCGGGCGGCTCAGGGGTGACCGGCGGCGGCTCCCCCGGCCCCGGCGTCGAGGGCGTCGGCGCGGGCGGCACCCCGCCGCCGGCCCGGGTGGGCCGGCCGGGGGCGGCCGGTTCCGGGCGGGCGTCCTTGGCGGTTGCCGACGGCTTGGCGCCGGAGGCGTCGGGACGCGGGCTGCTGCCGGGAACGCCCCGGTCCGAGTGCGGGTGGGCGCCCCCGCCACGCCCTCCGGACTGCCCGGAGCCGGGAATCGTGTTCCCGGCCGAATCGGTCTCGGCACCCTTCGGCCCTGCGGACCGCGAGGGCCCCGGCCCTCCGGCGCCGTCCTCGCCGACGCTCATGCAGCCGGTGGACGCGGCGATCGTCAGCGCGGTGACGGCTGCCCAGCGGACAGGGGCGGGGAACTGGCGCACGAGGGGCACCTCCGGGGCGAGGGAGCGGAAGCGTGGCGAGGGGTGGAGCCCGCGACGCCGGAGCGAGGCTTCGCACCGTGCCCAACTCCCCCGACCCCGCCGGAGACACGCCCGAAAGTCCACTGGCCCGCCACGGCCCACGCGCCACCCGCCGGGCCGGCCGAAGCCACCCCGCCCGGAGCGACCGGCGCGCCCCTCGCCGAAGGCGGCCGACCGCGCCCCGCCACTCCCCCGGTCACGAG
>NZ_QWFA01000415.1 GCF_003501885.1 Streptomyces globisporus | reverse complement strand
CGGCGGCCCGGGTGTCCCGTCGCAGGCTGACCCGTACGCCGCCCGCCTCGACCCCCGCGACCAGTTCGTCCAGCTGGTCGAGGCGGGGAGCCGGGGCCGTGGACTCCGCCGCGCGCAGCACGGACAGCGTGGCGCGCAGTTCCCGTACGGCCTCCTTGCCCGAGGCGCGCACCTGGGTCATGGCCTGCCGCGACACCTCCGGCGCGGCATCCAGCGCATCCAGGGCCACTCCGGCCTGCACCGTCATCGCGCTCACGGTGTGGGCGAGGATGTCGTGGATCTCCCGGGCGACCCGCACCCGCTCCTGGCGGACCCGGCGGGCGGCCTCCCGTTCGCGGTCCTCCTCGGCCCGGGCGGCGCGCGCCGCGTACTCCGCGAGCAGCTCCCGGCGGGTCCGCACCACCTCGCCCAGGAGCAGCGGGACGAGCGGCCAGACCATCTCCAGGACCGGCAGCCCCTGCGGGTTGACCACGTCCCGGCCGACCTTCAGCGCCACGAGGCCGGAGACCGTCGCGGCGACCGCCCCGGTCCACAGGGTGCACCGGCGGTCCCCCAGCACCGCGACCGTGTACAGCGCCACGATCACGGGGAGGTTCAGCAGCTCGCCGATGTGCCCGTGCAGCGCCCATCCGGCGCAGGCCGCCCCGGTCACGCAGACCACCGGAACGGGCCAACGGCGGCGGCAGGCGAGCGCGGCCAGCGAGACCGCGAGGAGGGCCCAGGTCAGCGCGTCGGCCTGCCGGTAGCCGGGCTCGTTGACCGCCGCGTCGGCGGTGGTGAACGCCCCCACCACCGCCACCACCAGCAGATCCGCGACGATCGGCGGCAGCGCCCGCACCCGGGCGGCCAGGCGGTCCAAGGTCATCACCCCCTCACGGTAGGAGGCACGGCGTCCGGCCGCATACGACAGCGGGAGTAGGGCGATGCGTCCGACGGCCGCGACCTTCGGGCAGCAGTTCGGACATACCCGGACGGGAGTTCGGGTGCGGTGAAACCTTCCGCCCGGCGGGACGTTCGTCAGGGCATGGGAGCGGGCAAATCGATCAGGTGGGCTCCGAAAGGCGGAATCCCCTCCCGCGGGACCGGCCCCCCGCCCCACCCC
>NZ_QWFA01000414.1 GCF_003501885.1 Streptomyces globisporus | reverse complement strand
GGTTCGGGGGCGTCGCCGTCCGCGGGTGGCGGTGGGGCGGGCTGAGAGCGCCTGCGGCGAGCCTGTTCCCCTCCCCGCCCTTCCCGAAAGCGGGGCTCCGCCCCGGGCCCCGGTGTCCTCAAGCGCCGGACGGGCCGGGTTTTCGGGGCCCGGCCCCGGACCCCGCTCCTCAAGCGCCGGAGGGGCTGGACTATGCGCGCGCGATCTCCGCGAACGTCGCCCCCGTCAGCTCCGCCAGGTCCGTCGCCGACAGTTCGACCTCCAGGCCCCGGCGCCCCGCCGAGACGCAGATCGTGGCGTGTGTCCGTGCCGAGGTGTCCAGCACCGTGCGCAGGCGCTTGCGCTGGCCCAGCGGGGAGATGCCGCCCCGGACATAGCCCGTGGTGCGTTCCGCCGCCGCCGGGTCCGCCATCGTGGCGCGTTTGCCGCCCACCGCGGCTGCCAGGGCCTTGAGGTCCAGGGAGCCGGCCACCGGGACCACCGCGACCGTCAGGGCGCCGTCCACGTCCGCCACCAGGGTCTTGAATACCCGGTCGGGGGAGACGCCCAGGGCCTCGGCGGCCTCCTCGCCGTAGGACGGGGACGCCGGGTCGTGGTCGTAGGCGTGGACCGTGAACGCGGTGCCCGCCGCGGTCAGGGCGACCGTGGCGGGGGTGCCGCCCGGCTGGTTCTTCTTGGATTTCTTCGCCAACGGGGGCCGGTCCTCGTCAGTTGGGGTGGGTGGGGGAC
>NZ_QWFA01000413.1 GCF_003501885.1 Streptomyces globisporus | reverse complement strand
GACTTGAGGAGTCGTCAGCACAGCTCGGGGGGTGGCGGGCAGGGCGCCCAGCTTCTCCAGGAGGGGGTGGGCCGCGTCCGGGTGGGCGACCTTCAGACCGAGCCGGGAGAGGCGGCCGAGGACGGGCCCGGTCAGCGCGTCAGGGAGGGGCAGCAGGATCTGGCGCGGCCCGATCGTGGTGCGCGGCGGGCGGCCGGCCTGTTCGTCCTCCGGGTCACCGGCGAGCGGGACGGGGAGGCCGGTGAGCCGGTCGGGGTCGGTGCCCGCGAGGCTGTCGTAGAGCCGGTGCCACCAGGCGGGGTCGCGCTCCAGCCCGGCGAGCCGGTCGATCGCCTCGGTCAGCGGGACCCGGGCGACCCCGAGGGTCCGCAGCTCGGTGCGCCGCTCCAGGCCGGCGGGCAGCAGACAGGGCAGCACCTCGGCGAGCACCCGTACGGTCTCGGCCCCGACGCCCTCGACGACCTCGGCCTCGACGGGCCGCAGGGCGGAGGTGTTCTCCGTACGGTCCTGGTCGCGGTCCCAGTCGTCCGCCCAGCCGCTCTCCGCCTCGGGGTCCCGGGGTGCGGCGGGCTCCAGGAAGGCGATCCTCGGCAGCCGGGCCAGGATCGCCCCGCGCAGGGCTCCGTCCAGCGCGCCCTTGCCGAGCTGGCCCGGCACCAGGTCGATCGTCCCGGTCGACACGGGCCGCCAGTCGCCCAGCAGCTCCGCGTACGCGTCGGCCGCCCGCTCCACCAGGAAGTCGGTCAGCGGACCCGGCGCGGGGTGC
>NZ_QWFA01000412.1 GCF_003501885.1 Streptomyces globisporus | reverse complement strand
GTCGACCCGGGCCACCACGACCTGCCACTGCGGGGCCACGCCGAGGCCGGGCAGCAGGACCGGTGCGGCGACCCGCAGCCGGGCCGCGATCTCGGCGGGGGCGGCGCCCGCCTGGACCAGCTCCAGTACCTCCTGGGCGAGCCGGCGGCGTACCGTACGGGCCGCGTCGCGGCGGTCGCGTTCGACCGCGATCAGCTGGGTCACGCCCTGGAGCAGGTCGAGCCGGGCGGCGGGCCAGTCCGATGCGTCCGCCTCGACCGCCAGCAGCCAGTCGGAGAGCACCGACTCCCGTACGTCACGGGCGGCCGGCACCGCACCCCGGCCGGTGTTCCGGATCGGGAAGAGTGAATACGTCGTACCGGCGACGGCCGCCCGGTGCGGGGCCCGGCGGCCGGTCCGCGTCGCGGCCAGGTGGTGCCCGGCCAGCGTGGCGCCCAGCGGGCCGGGCAGCGGGGCGCCCGCCCCGGCGATCTGGCGGCCGGTGGGGGACAGGACCCAGGCCCGCAGGTCCAGGTCGGAGGTGAGGAGGTCCAGGACCACCTCGGGGCCGCCGCCCGCCGGGCCCGAGGTCATCAGTCGTCGGTGCCGGTCCACCACGGCCGCCAGGTCGCCCGCCCGCTCGCCGGAGACCTGGCGTACGACGTACTCGGTGATCGTTGCGAACGCAACGGTCTCATGCACGGCGAAGAGCGGCAGCCGGTGGTGCAGGCACGCCTCGACGAGATCGGCGGGGATGTCACCGAGCTCCGCCTCGCCGGCCGCGAGACCGGCCACCCCGGCCGCCGCCAGGATCCGGACGAACGGCTCGGAGTCCGCCGCGTCCCGGTGCCAGGCGAGGCCCGTGAGCACCAGCTCGCCGCCGGAGAGGTAGCGGCTGGGGTCGCGCAGGTCGGTGGTCATGACGCCCCGGACCGTGCGGTCGAGCTCGTCCTCGCCGCCGAGCAGCCGCAGGCCCAGCGCATCGGTCTCCAGCAGTGCGCGCAGCCGCATCTCGTCGCCGCCGATCTTTCGTAGAGGGAACAGGTGAAGTTCGCCGAGGGGACAGGTGAGGGGGAAGTGGGTGAAGGGGGCCGTGGGGTGGGGGAGCGGTGGGGCGAACGGGGTATCTGTGAATTGCGGTG
>NZ_QWFA01000411.1 GCF_003501885.1 Streptomyces globisporus | reverse complement strand
CGCGTACTGCGCCCTCGTCACCGCACTCGGCGTCCCCGACGCCGCCCCTGGTGCGGTGCAACGCGACGGAGTCCCCGACGCCGTCATCGCCGCCGTGCCCGCGCTCGGGCTCACCGAGACCGCGCGCGAACCCGGGGGGCCCGAGCGGTTGTGGGCCCGGGCCGGCTGGTGGGCGGCCCACGGCGACCGCCACGACTCCGAGCCGGGCGCGCTGGAGCGCGCTCTCGCCGACGACCCCCGGCTGCTCGAACACCTCCCGGTCGCCCGTCTGGCGGAGCGGCTGGCCAAGGGGCTCGGGCGTGAACTGCCGTCCTGGCCCCGGCTCTGGGCCGACCGGGAACGAGGACGGCTCGTCGCGCTCGGCTCCACCGCCCGCCTTCCCCTGCTCGCCGTCGGCGGCACCCGCGACCCCTTCGCCCAGGACACCGTGGCCCTCTGGCGCGGCTGGGCCGGACCTGCGCGTCTGCTGCTCGGACCCTGGGGTCACCACCTCACCGCCGACCGGACCGTGCCGGCCCGCGCGCGCCTCAACCTCGGTGCGCTGTACGTACGGTGGGCCCACGCCGCCCTTGCCGGGCGCCTGGAGTCGACACGGCACGGGGTCATCGCCCTCGGCGACAGCGGCCGTTGGCACACCACCCGGGGGCGCGGCACCCACCGGCCCGGGACCGCTCCCGCAGCCGAGTGCCGCTGGTCCTTCGGCTCGTCCACCGGTCTACGGCTGCTCCACGGAGCCGAGTTCAGCGCCGACCCGCAGCGCCCCGTGCGCTCCGACGACCTCGCCGTCCCGGTCGACGGCCACCCCGCCGACCGCTGTCTGCTGCTCTCGCCGCCACTGCCCCGCCCGCTCGATCTGGCAGGGGCCGCCATCGCGCGAATCACTGCCACGGCCGACACCCCCTCGGCCGACTGGGCCGTACGCCTGACCGCGCTCGACCCGTCCGGCCGGGCCGATCCGCTGGCCTTCGGCATCGTCCGGCGCACCGGCCCGCCCGGCAAAGCCGCGGACATCACCGTGCCGCTCGGCACCCTGGGCCGCAGGCTGCCCGCCGGGACCCGGTTGCGGGCCGAGATCGCCGGACACCACTTCCCCGCCCACGCCCGCAACCCGCACACCGGCGACGACCCGGTCACGGCCACCCGGCTCGTCCCGTCCCGCCGCAGCGTGAACCCCCGGGGCAGCGCCCTCCACCTGCCCGTCGTCGCCCGACGCCGCTACGTCGAGCCCGTACCGGAGATATGCCGTTGACCAGCGCCCTGCCCCTCGAATCCCTCGTCGACCCCGTCAGCGGGATCGTCCGCGCCGTCGCACCCGTCGAGCACCCCACAGGTGCACCGCCCCGCTACACCGCGATGACCGCCGACGTCGCCGACGCCCGCCGCCTCGGCGCCTGGCCGGCCGACCGGGTCTCGCTCGGCACCACGTTCGGTGACCCCCGGGGCGCGTGGATCGCCGCGGTGGCCGAGGCCGTTGAGCGCTACTGCGGCAACCGCCTCCCCCCGCCCGGCCACCCCCAGGAGCCCCGGCGGGCCA
>NZ_QWFA01000410.1 GCF_003501885.1 Streptomyces globisporus | reverse complement strand
GGTCAGTGCTCATCGGTGAGTCCTTCGTGGGGTGCGGGGTGCCGGGGCGCGGGGACGGCGGGGTCGTGCGTCATGTACCGCATCAGCAGCTCCTGGTCCGCCTCGGCGCGGGAGCTCTCGCCGGTGATCCGGCCGGCCGCCATCGTGTAGACGCGGTCGCACATGCCGAGGAGTTCGGGCAGCTCGGACGAGATCATCAGGACGGCCTTGCCCTCGGCGGCGAGCCGGTCGATCACGGTGTAGATCTCGTACTTGGCGCCGACGTCGACGCCCCGGGTCGGTTCGTCCAGGATGAGGACCTCGGGCCCGGCGAGGATCCACTTGCTCAGGACGACCTTCTGCTGGTTTCCGCCGGACAGCCGGCCCACCTGGTCGAAGACCGTGCGGGTCCGGATGTTCATGGTGCGGCGGAACTCCTCGGCCAGGACGCGCTCCTGGTGGGCGTCGACCACCCCGCGCCGGGCCAGCCGGGACAGCGAGGCGAGGGAGATGTTCCGGCTGACGGAGTCCTGGAGGTCGAGGCCGTAGTGCTTGCGGTCCTCCGTCACATAGGCGATGCCCGCGTCGACGGCCTCCGGCACGGTACGGGTCCGGGCCTCGGCCCCGTCCCTGAGCACCGTTCCGGAGAGGTACCGCCCGTAGGAGCGGCCGAAGACGCTCATGGCGAGTTCGGTGCGGCCGGCGCCCATCAGCCCGGCGATGCCGACGATCTCGCCGCGCTCCACCCGCAGCGACACCCCGTCCACGACCTTGCGCTGGTGGTCGACGGGGTGGCCCACGGTCCAGTCGCGGATCTCCAGGGCC
>NZ_QWFA01000041.1 GCF_003501885.1 Streptomyces globisporus | reverse complement strand
GCTCGGCGGGGGCGCTCGCGGGCGGGGGCGCGGGGCTGTACGTGACACCGCCGCCCCGGGACTCGGGCTCGGTCGGCGCGGAGGGCCAGATCAGTACGGCGAGGGCGGTCACGGCGGCCGCCCCGGCTATGAGCACGGCCGCTTTCCCCGCCGAGAAGGCGGCCGGGGCGGCGTGGGACGCGACCGAGGGCGCGGCGGCGGTGGCCGAGGAGGCGAGGGCCACCGCCACCTGCTGCCCGCTGTCGTAGAGCGGCACCACGAGCGCGAGCCCGGAGAGCAGGCCCTCCGCCGGGACCAGCCCCGCACTGCCGTCGGAGCAGGAGGCGCAGCCCCGTACATGGCGGGCGATCCGCTTGCGCCACAGCGGCGTCGGCGTACCGTCCCAGTCGGCCAGCAGGTCCTCCAGGGCCGGGCAGCGGGGGTCGGAGGCCAGGGCCCGGACGACCGTGCGGCCGACGTCGAGCTGGTTCTTCACCCGCTGGACGCGTACGGCGGCGTGCTGCGGGGAGAGACCCAGCGCCTCGGCCAGCTCGGACCGGGTCAGGTCGCCGGTCGTCTCCAGCCACCACAGCGACAGCACATCGCGCTCGGCGTCGTCCAGCCACCGGGTCGCCTCGGCCGTCTCGCGCCGCTGCCCGGAGAGTTCCAGACGCAGGATCGTCAGGTCGACGAAGTCGGCGGCGGGATCGGCGGGATCGGCGGTCTCCTCCAACGGGGCGGGGCGGTGGCCGAGGTTGGACCAGCGGCTGCGGACCTGGTTCATGGCGATGGCGACGAGCCAGGAGCGGAAACGGGCCGGATCGCGCAGCGCGGGCAGGCCGGAGAGCGCCCGGAGCATGGTCTCCTGCACCACGTCGTCCACGTCCGGATGGCCGTTGAGGGCGCGCCCGACGACGTTGTAGACCAGCGGGAGGTACTGGGCGGCCAGCCGTTCCCCGGCGGCCCGGTCGCCGTTCCTCGCCGCGATGACCAGAGCGGTGCTGTCCACGCCGTTCACGCCCTTCGTTCGGTTCGCCCCCGGAATGTGGGCCAGGTCACCCCTGGGGGTTTTGTTATCCGCCCCCCGTCCGGTGGTCAACCAGTATGCGGGGGCCGGCAGGCAGTCCCGCCGAGAGAGTGCGGGAGCGGGGAGAGACATGTCGAGCGACACGGACACCGACGAGGCGCACGCCACCGGTCCGGGCTCCAACGGGGCACAGGCCGCCGAGGTGCAGGCCACCCCGGCGCAGCACGCCGAAGCGCACGCGACCGCTGCGCGGACGGGCGAGGCCATCACCACCTCGGCCCTGCACGCGGCGGCGACCGGCGCCGACACTTTCCCCGTGGTCCTGCGGGAGGCCCTGAACCGCCGCGGGCTCTCCCTGGAGCGGGTGAGCGAACGGCTCAGGGTGCGCGGCATCACCATCAGCCAGGCCACCCTGAGCAGCTGGCAGCGCGGCCGCAGCCAGCCCGAACGGGCCCGCTCCCTGCAGGCGGTGGACGTGCTGGAGGAGATCCTGGAGCTGCCCGCCGGGTCCCTGCGTTCGCTGCTCGGCCCGCGCCGCCCGCGCGGCCGGACCACCCCGCCCGACGCGGAGGGAGCGGCGCTGCAGATCCTCGGCGAGGACTCGGTGGTGGAGAAGGCGCTCGGCGCCCGCTTCCGCCACTTCAACCAGGAGACCAGCTCGCTGATGGTCCACGACATCGTCCGGGTCGGCGAGACCGGCACGCTGAGCGGGATCTCCACCACGAACGTGCTGCGGGCCAAGCGGGCCGGGGCCGACCGGGCGATCTTCGTCCTCAGCTTCGACGACGAGGCGGCCGAACCCGTCGACATCAAGGTCACCTGCGGCCGCCTGGCGGAGGCCACGTATCTGAAGGGGCTCAAGTCCCTGGTGCTGGAGATCCACTTCGGCCGGGAGCTGGCCAAACTGGACACCACGGTGGTGAGTTACGCGGTCGAGGTGAGTCCCTCCGAGACTCCGGCCACGCACTACGAACGCTGGTCGCGGACCAACCTCCACGAATACCTCCAGCAGGTCTTCTTCCACCCCGCCGCCCTGCCCGCGGACTGCCACCGCTACGTCCGGGAGAAGGTCGGCGCCCCGCCGCGCGGCCGCCGTCGCATCCCGCTGAGCGAGGCGCACGACGTCCATGTGCTCACCTCCCGGTGCAAGCCGGGCGTCCACGGGGTGGCGTGGGAGTACGGAACGGGAACGGGTGGTACGGGGCCAAGTGGAACGGGAGACCGCCCAGGATGAGTGGACGGTCTCCCGCGTCTGGGGGGTGGCCTTCGTTCGGTCGGTGTCTGTCGTGGACTACTTCGTGTTGAGCGTCAGCCCGTAGTACGCGAGGGCGTCGTCGAGCGGCTGGAAGTAGGAGGAGCCGGGCGAGTTGACCTGGCCGTTGCAGCGCTGGTTGCTGGGACCGCCGGACGTCATGCCCTGGGCCTGGTCACCGGAGACGTACGCGCCGCCGCTGTCCCCTCCCTGGGTGCAGACGCTGGAGCTGGCGAGGCCGGTCACGACGGTGTCGGGGCCGCCGTTCGGGTCGGTGTAGGTGACGCTGACGTTGTACGAACCGACCTTGCCGCAGGTCCACTGGGTGGTCTGGCCGGACTTGCAGAGCGCCGCACCGGAGGGGGCCCGCTTGCTGCCCTTGACCGGGACGGTGCCGGCCCTGCCGTACGTGGTGATGTCGAGGCCGATGGAGTTCCCGGCGTCGACGGAGGCGATGCCCATGTCGACGCTGCGGGTGCCGAGCGCGAACCGGGTGTGGGTGCCCTTGGCGAACCGGGTGCCGTTGTACGCCAGCGCGGGCAGGTCCTCGATGCAGTGCCCGGCGGTCACGAGCACCTGCTTGCCGTTACGGTCCTTGGCGCCGTAACCGACGGAGCAGAGGTAGCCGTTGAAGGTCATCCGGCTGCCGGGCGGAACGACGGCCTGGGTCTCCAGCTTCTCCTGCCCCTTGACCACGCGCACGGCGTCGCCGTTGCTCTGCGCGGCCTTGAGGAAGCTGCGGGTGGCGGCGTCGGTGTCGCCGTTGACCTCGACGGTCACGGTGTCCGAGGCCAGGTCGACGGACCAGGCGGAGACCCCGGCCGGGGCGCTCTTGAGCGCCTTGGCGTCGAGCTGGGCCTTGATGCGGTCGAGCTCGCTCTCGCCGCGCTCGGGAACCCGGGCCTTGAGGCCCGCGGCCCGGACGTCCTTCGCCGCCTCGGCGTCGGCGGCGTTGACGACCAGCGAACCGTCCTTGGCGAAGAAGGCCCCGAGCGTGTCGACCCGGTCCTTCCGCAGCTCCGCGAACCGGTCCTGCTGATCGGCCTCGCGGTCCAGCCGCTCGACGGCGGCCTTCTCGCTGACGCCCAGGGTCACGGCGAGCGCCTTGACCATCTCCGGCTGGTAGGCCGGCGCCGCCGCGGGCGCCGAGGGCTCCTCCGTCGTACCGGCGTAGGCCCCTGTGGCGACTCCGGCCGACAGAAGGGCGCCGATCGAGGCGGCCACGATGTATCTGCGCGCGTTCTTCTTTCCGTGCTTCACGCGATTCCTTCCGCTACGCAGGCGAGCGTCCAGACAATGGGGGGGGTGGCCACACCGCGCCTGGGGAAGCGCGATGTGTTCCATGGACACTGCCCGGCGGCGATGACATGTTCCTGTCGCCGCGCCTCGAACTCTGGCGCAGCCGGAACTGCCGCGACAAGAAGTGGCGGTGGGGCTCTTTTCTACAGAACTGGCCGAGAACTGTAGAGAGAACGGCGGAAAGCGCTGGTGCGGACCTTTGTGCCGGGTCGTACGCCCGCTCCGGAGTCCACCCCCAGCACCATTCCCCGGCAGTAGAGTTGACTTCCGAATGAGGGGGGACACCGGCATGAACCGAGGCCGAAGAGCTGTACTGATGTGGACGGGCCTGGCGGTCGCCGTGCTCGCGGGAGTGCTGTCCTTCCTCAGCTGGGACCGGGCCGACCAGGTGGCCGGAGTGATCTCCGCCGTGGTGGGCGTGGCCGCCCTGGGAGTCGGCGTGTACGGGGCGCTCGGCCCGGCCCGGGGCCCCGACGTGCAGGTCTCGGGCACGGGAAGCGCGGTGTCCCGCGGCGGCGGCGAGGCCAACACCGGCTTCGTCGCTCCGGCCCCGACCACCGCGCCCGGCTCGGTGTCCGTCAGCGACACCGGCGACGCGGAGGCCGACGGGGGCAGCGCGAACACCGGATTCCGGCAGGGGTAGGCGGAGCTGTGACCGGCGGCAGGATCGGGGCGAAGGATACGGGCGACGCGTCGGCACAAGGGGACGTGGCTTTCTCGAACACCGGGGTGTTCAACGGCTCGGTCACCCTTGCCCGGCAACGACCCGCCGTATCGGGCTATCTGCTCCAGGTCGAGAGGGTGGCGGCGGCCGACTTTCGGGGACGTGAGGCCGAGCTTTCGGAACTGGCGTCCTTCGGCACAGAGGAACGTCCGCAGGGAGCGGCCGAAAGGAACTACTGGCGCTGGCTGGCCCCCGCCTGGACCGGAAAGTCCGCCCTGCTGGCGGAGTTCGTCCTGAATCCGCCGTCCGGGATCGACGTCGTCGCGTTCTTCATCACCTCCCGTATGGCGGGCCAGAACGACGCCGCCGCCTTCTGCGAGGTCGTCCAGCGGCAGCTGTACGCCCTGTTGCGGGAGGAGGAGCCGCTGAGCACGCCCGCCACGCGGGACGAACAGCTGCGGCTCGCCATGGACCGTGCGGCGGAGCGCTGCGCGGCGGAGGGCCGACGGCTCGTCCTGGTGGTGGACGGGCTGGACGAGGACCACGGCGTCACCGCCGGTCCCGACTGCCACAGCATCGCCGCGCTGCTGCCGCGTACGCCCCCGCACGACATGCGGATCATCGTGGCCGGACGCCCGCACCCGCCCGTTCCGGACGACGTGCCCGGCGACCATCCGCTGCGGACGACGGAGATCAACCACTGGCTGGCACCCTCCCCGTACGCTCAGGCGGTCCGCTGGGACGCGGAGCAGAACCTGCTGCGCCTGCTCGACGGCGGCGGACTGGGGCGTGAGCTGGTCGGCCTGACGGTGGCGGCGGGCGGTGGCCTCAGTGCGAGGGACATCGCCGAACTGACCGGCAGCCGCCCCCGCCTCGTGGAGCGCGAACTGTCGGCGGTGACCGGTCGCAGCTTCCGCCGCCGCTCCGTGCACTGGGCGTCCCACGGTCCCGAGGTCTACCTCCTGGCCCACGAGGAGATCCAGCGCAGCGCGGCGGATCTCATCACCGACGCGGAGCTGGCGGACTGCCGCACACGTCTGCACCGATGGGCCCAGACGTACCGGAGCGCGGGCTGGCCCGCCACGACGCCCGAGTATCTGCTGCGCGGCTACGCCCAGCTCCTGCGCGAACTGGAAAGCACCGGGCAGCTGGTGGAGCTGGTGTGCGACGCCGCACGGCACGAGCGGCTGTGGCAGGTCACCGGGGCGGACCTCGAGGCGCTCAGCGAACTGTCGACCTCGCTGGACCAGTTGCTGGCACGCGGCAGGCGGAGCGGCGACCTGGACGTCTCGGCCGCTCTGCGTCTGGCGGCCGCCCGCGACGGACTGCACAAGCGGACGGCTGTCCTGCCCGCCGGTCTCATCGGCCTGTGGGCACGGCTCGGGCACACCGGCCGAGCCATCAGCCTGGCGGAATCGCAACAGAAGTCGTACAACCGGGTGAGCGCCCTGACCGCCGTCGCCACCTGTCTTGCCGCCACCGGTCACCGGGAGCGGGCGGAAGCGCTGGCGGCGGACGCCGACAGCGGCGAGGACGAGGCACGCTTCCTCGAGGCCATCGCAGAAGGGCTGGCGGAGGCGGGCCTCTACAGCGAGGCCTTCCGGACGGCCGCGAGGACGGAGGGCACGGACCGACTGGCGAAGGCTCTCGTCGCGACGGTCAGGCGGGCGGCCGGCGACCACGCATCACACGGGCGGGTCGGGAAGGAGGCGATCACGCCGCACCTCGCCGAGGCGGTGCAGGCCGTCGCGACGGTTCGCGGCGTCGAGCAGGGCGAGCTGTACGCCGATCTGGCCTGTGCGTTCTCCCTGTTCGGTGACGAGGAACAGGCGCGGGAGACGATAGACCTGGCCGTCCGGGACCGTTCGGACGGCGAAGGGGCGTTCCGGCAGGCCCAGAATCTCAGTCACATAGCCGAACGCCTCGCACCGGCACCAGGTCTCGCGCAGCGCGCCGCGAGCATCGCCCGTGACGCGGCCGAGTTGGCGGACACGATCGACGACCCCCGAAGCGTCGAGTGGCTCTTCCCGCAGATCGCCGCGGGCCTCGCGGCGACCGGGCAGTACGAGCGCGCGGAACAGATCGCCGGGGTTCTGCCCGATCCGGCCGACTTCGACGAAGGGCTGTGCGCCGCAGCCGGGGCAGCGGCCGAGGCCGGCGCCCCGGGCTGGGCGCTGGAGGTTGCGGACCGTCTCACCGATCCGATCGACCGGGCCAGTGTTCTGGTCGCCGTCGGTAGGAGGGCGGCGCGGTCCGCCGACCCGGCGGAGACCGCGCAACTGGCCCGGCGGGTTCTCACGGTGATCGACGAAGTGTCCGCCGAGGTATGGCAGGTGGGATTTCTGACCAGCACGTCGGAGTTCCTCCTCCGGGCGGGCGCGCGGGAACAGGCCGAGGCCGTGGCGACCACGGCGACGGTTCTCGCCCGGAACCGTACGACGCCCCGGGGCAGCGTGACCGCGCAGATCGCCGTCGCCAGGGCCCTGGTGGCGGCGGGCGCCGAGGCCGAGGCACACCGGCTCGTCGACTGGGCGATGGAGTCGGCCGAAGCGGAGGACGGATACGTCCGGCTGCTGCGTCTGGTCGACGTGGCGGGCGGGCTGCACGTGATCGGCCAGGACGACCGCAAGGTGACCATGCTGTCCGCGCTGCTCGACGAGGCCCGGCAGGAGGCGCACCACTCGGAACACGCGGAATCCCAGCAGCACGTGGCCGAGGCTTTCGGTGAGACAGGCCACCCCGACCTTGCGAGGAAGGTGGCCCGGGAGCTCCTGGACAGTGCGGACGCGTTGGACAGCGCGTACCAGCAGGGGTGGAACAGATACAGCGCGGCCGGCGCCTATCTGGCGGCCGGGGACTTCGACAAGGCCTTGGCTCTCACCGACTCCCTGCCGGACGACGTGGTGGCGGATTTCCGCTCCGGTGTCGTGGAGAAGCTGGTGGCGGCCGGCGAGTACGCGTGGGCGGGGCGGCTCGCCTGGGAGTTGACGGGCACCGTTGAAGGCGATCGCAGCCTCATACACATCGCGGCGGGCATGGCGGCCAGGGGTGATGTCCCCGGCGCGGTGGCCCTGCTCGACGAGATCTCCGTACCCGGCCTGCGTGACGAGGCCATGAGGGAGATCGTCAGCGCATCGCCCCGGGCAGACGCGCCGCACGAAGCCCAGGCCCTGGCCGACGCCATCACCGACCCGGGCCACCGGAGCAAGGCCCTAGCGGCCATCGCCCACGCCCACGGCCCCACCCCGGAGGGGCGCGTCCTGCTCGTCGAAGCACTGGCCCTGGGTCCTTGGAACCAACTGGTCGAGGAGATCGCCGGAGTGGCCCCGGAGCATCTGCTCCTGCTGGCGGCCTTGTCCCGGAACGAGCACTAGGCGCGCTCCGCGCGGGGCGCGGCGACCGCGCGGTCAGCCGGCGGCGGGGCCGGTCCCGTAGTCCGCCTTGAATCCGCTCAGGCCGTCCGCGAGGTGGGCCAGCCACCCGCTCGGAGAGTACGGCTGGGGAGGGTCGACCTCCACTCCCAGTGGGTGCGGGGCTCGCCGCGGGCGGCACCTCACCTTCCTCGATCGACCGCTTCAGATGGTCAGCGACGACGAACAGCCAGTCCTGGATCGCCGGCCGGGGCAGGCCGACATCCGGTACGGGGTAGAACTCACCGAGGCTCAGGCGCAGGCGTCCCGGCGGGTTGCGGGCGTAGTCGCGGATCTGCCGGTCGGCCGTGGCCAGGGCGTCGGGGCGGGTGTGCCAGGTGTGGCGGAGGTAGGCCTGGAGGGCCTCGCTCGGCCTGTCCGGCTCGTCATCGGCCGACATCCCGGTGTACGCCCTGATGACCTGGTCCAACTCACCGTAGCGGCGGTCGAATTCGAGCGGCTTCATGGACAGGGCGTGAGACCTCTACAGATAGATCGGGACGGTGGTGAGCGCGACGAAACCGTGCCGGCTCGCGGGCTCACGCCTGAGGACGACCCGGACCTCGACAAGTACCGCCGCCTGCTGTGGAAGTGCGGCATCAAGCCGATGATCGCCCGGCGCGGCGTCGCCCCCGGTTCCCGACTGGGCAAGGTGCGCTGGGTGGTCGAGCGCGCCTTCGCCTGGCTGCACCAGTTCAAACGGCTCCGCACCCGCTACGAGCGACGCGCCGATCTCCATCAGGGTCTGCTCGAACTGGCCTGCAGCCTCATATGCCTGCGCCGCCTGCGAACCGCATCCTGAGACGATCAGCTACGCCCTGTAGAGCGCGAGGCCGCGGGTGAGCCTGCGCAAGTAGATCGACCGCGCTGCCCCGAGCACCGTCCCGGCCGCCCCTCTCGACCTGCCCGCGTGGTGCCACATGCCACTACTACCTCGGCGGTCTCCGACCCAGACCGCCTTGTGCACGGAAATCAGCCCAGGGCGAGCCAGCGGATGCCGAGCCGTTCGACCTGCGTGGCCTCCGCCTCGTTCAGCAGCTCCCGACCGGTGGCCTTGCGCAGGAAGCGGGAACGGCTCCACCCCAGCTTGTCGGCCGCCGGGGCGTGCTCCGCGCCCAGGAGCAGCTCGGGGCGGCGTCACCGGTCGCCGGGGTGAGCCAGGCTTCGCGCCCGAGTGCGTCGGCCAGGTCGAGTCCATGGACGGCGACTTCCACGACGCGGGTGAGGACGAACTCCGACAGGAGCATGGCGCCGCCATGACGTGTCCGCACGGTCCGGCCCCCGGGTTGGTCCCGGCACAGCCGGTAGGCCCGCCGCCACGTCGCGGCGAAGTCCTCGGCGAAGGCGCCGCCGTCGGGCGGCCTCGCCGCACGGTCCTGGGCCAGGGCGATCCGCTTGCCGTTGGTCTGCGGTGAGAAGCGGTCGTCCGGGCGGTAGTACTCCACCGCGGAGATCTCCGCCTCCGGGGGTGACGGCGCGTCCAGATGGCCGGAAGCCAGTCGATCACCACGCACACGTGCCCGAGCAGGTCGCGTACGGTCCAGGGAGTGCAGCGTGTCGGAAGGTCTCACTCGGCATCGGACAGTCCGGCCACGGCGTCGCCGAGAGCTCCGCATTCCAGCTGAAACGCTTGGAGAGCCTGGTCGTGACCCACGCTGTGTCGCCTTCCGTCCGTTCGCCATTCCGCGCTCACTTCGCCGTCCCGCCGGTTCCCCTCCGCGCTCGCTTCTCAGATCATCTATACGTGCGCCGAAGCGGTCCCGGTTGCAGACCGCCGGGACCGATTGCCAAGTAGGCGCCAGGCTTCTCCGCCGATCCTCCTTGCGGGGCGTGCGATAGGTTCCCCGCCATGATCGAACCTGGAATCTTCACCTGGCCGACGGCTCCGATACCGACCGAACGGCTCGTGCTCCGCGCGTCCGAGGCCCGCGACCGTACGGCCTTCGTCGAACTGTTCGCCTCGCCCGAGGTGGGCACCTACATCGGCGGCGCCCGGACTCGCGACGAACTTGAACGCGCGATGCCCGAAGTGCCCGGCCGACGCCCCGGCTGTTTCGTGGTCGAACTCGACGGAACGATGATCGGCATGATCACGCTCGACCCCCGCGGCGCCGAACGCCGGGGACACGTCCGCCCCGAGGCCGGAGAGACCGAACTCGGTTACCTGTTCCTGCCCGAGGCGTGGGGACACGGGTACGCCTTCGAGGCGTGCGCGGCGGCACTCAACTGGTTCACCGGCGCACGGCCCGGCGAACCCGTGGTGCTCTCCACCCAGAGCACCAACCACCGGGCGATGCGCCTCGCGGCGAGACTGGGCTTCACCGAGGTCGAACGGTTCGAGGAGTACGGCGCCGAGCAGTGGTTCGGCGTGCGCGCCCCGGCCACACCGGCCGGATGAAGGGCGGCCCCATGAACGCGATCGTCCTGATGTCGGATCCGAAGGTCGCCGCCGTGCCCCTGATCGAGTCCGGCGAACGCCTCGTGGACGTCCGCCCCGGCGGCCGACTGCTCGTCGACACCCGCAAGCAGGACCAGGCAGACGCCTTCGCCCACCTGCGGGAAGGCGTGCTGGAGCGGCTGCTCGCGGCACAGACGATGCTGCCGGCGGACATCCGGCTGCTGTTCGTCGAGGGATACCGACCCCCCTCCCTCCAGCGGGAGTACTTCGAAAAGTACGCAGGCCGGCTGCGGGCCGCCAACCCCGGCTGGTCCTCCCATGAGATCCACTCAGCGGCGAGCAGGTACGTCTCACCCCCCGACATCGCGCCGCACAGCGCCGGCGCGGCCGTCGACCTCACCCTCGCCGACGCCGACGGACACGAACTGGACCTCGGCACGCGCATGAACGCGGATCCCGAGGAGAGCGCCGGCGCCTGCTACACCCACGCCCCGGACATCAGCGAGGAAGCCCGCGCCAACCGGAAGCTGCTGGGCACCGTGCTCACGGCCGCAGGGCTGGTGAACTACCCCACGGAGTGGTGGCACTGGTCCTTCGGGGACCGCTACTGGGCCTTGCTCACGGGAAAGCCCGCGGCCCTTTACGGCCCCAAGGAGCTCGACTCGCGCAACTGACCGACCAGACGTCCTGTTCCGGCCCGGGCAGCGTACCGACGGCGAGCCGTCCGCCTTGATCCGGCAATAGGAATTGTCACGACTTGTGGATGAGGAGTGGTTGCCTGCCGGCAGGCGAAGGGACTTGAGTCTCCCGTAGGGGGAGACACGAAGGTGGGGACATGAACGGCGACACGCTCTACTCGATCGGCGAACTTGCTCGACGGACCGGTCTCACGGTCAAGACCATTCGGTTCTACTCCGATCGCGGAATCGTGGCGCCGACCGACCGCAGCCCGGCTGGCTACCGCCTCTACAGCATCGACGCCGTCGCACGCCTGGACCTCGTGCGCACCCTGCGCGAGCTGGGACTGGACCTTCCCACGATCCGAAAGGTCGTGGACCGTGAGCTCTCGCTTCCGGAGGTCGCCGCAGCGCATGCCGAAGCACTGACGGTGCAGATCCGCGTCCTGCGCCTGCGGCGCGCGGTGCTGACGGCGGTGGCCGAGCGCGGGTCCACACCTGATGAGACGGAACGCATGCACCAGCTGGCCCGGCTTTCCAAGGACGAACGCAGCCGTCTGACCGGCGATTTCCTCGACGCCGTCTTCGGCGGTCTTGACGCGGCCCCCACCTTTGCGGGGGTCATGCGCTCGATGACCCCCGAGTTGCCCCGTAACCCGAAGACAGAGCAGGTCCAGGCGTGGGTGGAGCTGGCCGAAATGTCTCTGGACCCGGGTTTCCGCGCCGTCGTGCGGCGGATGGCCGAGGACCAGGCGGCCGAGCACGCCCGAAGCGGCGTGACGGTCCCGCGCCGCGACATCACCGCAGCCGTCCGTGACCAGGCCGGCCCGGCCGTGACCGCCGGCATCGACCCGGCCTCGCCCCAGGCTAATCCGATCGTCGCGCAGTTCACGGCGCACTACGCGCACCTCCTCGGCCGCCCCGACGACGTCGAGCTTCGCCGTCGGCTGGCGACTCGGCTGGAGAGCGTGAACGAACCGCGCTGGCGGCGGTACCTCCAGCTGCTCGCAGTGGTCAACGGCTGGCCGGCCCCGGAGAGCCTGGCTTCGGTGTTCGACTGGTCCGTCCAGGCTCTGCGCGCCCGGACACGGCGATGACGGGGCGGTCACAAGGCGGCATGGGGCGGATGCGGCCGACGTTGGGTGAAAACGCCGCCACATATCATCGGCTGACGAGTGCCCCGGTCGTACTTCAGGTGGCCGCGTCGCCGGTCTCTCCCGCTCTCGTTCTTCGCCCCTGGCGCATGGAAGACGTCGCCGCATTGGTCGAGGTGAGCCGGGATCGGGCACTGCGCCGGTGGGCGAGCTCTGGCGTGGACAACGATTCCGACGGGACACGCTGGGTGCAGGCTCAGCAGCAGGGCTGGGCAGCGGGGGACCGGTTCGGCTTCGCTGTCCTTGAGACACAACCCGATTCAGTTCGCGCACAGTTGGTGGGCAACGTGGTCCTCAAGAAAGTCACCTCCGGCAAACCGGCAGCCGAAGTGGGCTACTGGACCGCGGCACACGCCCGCGGGCGGGGAGTGGCCACCCGCGCTCTGGAGGCACTCACCAACTGGGCCTTCGACGCCTTCGAAGCCGACGGGCTGGAGCGTCTCGAACTCCTGCACCAGGTGGACAACCTGGCATCGTGCCGGGTTGCACAGAAGAGCCGCTACGACTTCGACACCCTCCTGCCCGCGGCACCGCCCTCCTTCCCCCGCGATGGCCACCTGCACATACGGGCGCGAGAGCGTCTGAAATCCTCACGGCTTCTGCGGACCGGCTGAGGCTGTTCACGCCGAGACGTGCTCGGGGCGTCCCTCCGCACCGGCTGCGTGGGCGGCCGACGTGTTCTGTGTGGCTGGAGGCCGGGATCTGTTGGAGCTCGGTGCCGTACACGGACGCAACTCCTTCCATTCTGAAACAAGCAGTAAATCTCACCTTCGACGATGAGATCGCCTGCGTCCTCTCCCTTGTAGCCGGCGTACGGCTGCGCTCGGGCGGGCTGGTCCGCCGGTTCGAGAAGGAATACTCTCGGGGGACACCACAGTTCTATGCCCACGTCGCCCCTGACTGGGTGGCGACGCAGCGGCCAGCCCACGAGGGCCGACCCTTCTTGGCATTCCCGCTGTACCAGCGCACAGGCCCTGTCCATCGGATATTTGATCAGTATGGTGACGGGATCATGTCTCTGATCTTGCTGTTCGCCGCGACTGCCATCATCGGCATACCAACCGCCACGGTGTGGCTGCTGGGACGGCGCGCGAAGGTGCCCAGTTGGATGCTGACCGTCTTCTTGCTGGCTGGTTGGCTGACCGTGTTGGCTGGGTGGGCTCTTTCACAGCGCGCTCAGCCGTTCCTGTTTCCTGAGACCTCGCCCTGCTACGGCACGAGCGGCACTCCTGTCTCGCAGTACTTCCCGCCCGACTCCTTCTGTCGCCATGCCGACGGGGAGTTGCGCACGGTCAACGGGGCGAACTCCAAGCTCATGTTCTGGAGCGCCGCCAACACCACCTTGGCAGTGATGATTGGCGCAGCCTTCCTTTGGCGTCACCAACGCTCTCGATCGTGACCGCCCCCACACTGGCCGCCATGTCCTCGAGCGTCCTCTCGTGGCCGGTCCGTCGGAGTCTGCCCCGAACCCACTCGTGACTGGGTTCGGGGGCGGATAGCGAGGTAGCGTTCGAATGCCTCGCGGGCGTCGGGGACGAACGCATCATGCCGAACCAACTCGTTGAGCTCGTGTTCCGTCAGCCAGTCGTGCCAGGCAATCTCTTCGGGGTCCGGCTTGATCGGTTCGTCCACAACGACTTCGTGCAGCCCAAGCCAGTACGGGCTGATGGCGCCGGTGCACCGGAACTTGAACACGAACCTTGGACAGGTCCGGACCCCTATCTCCTCCTCCAACTCCCTGGCAGCGGCCTGCTCATAGGTCTCGGCAACCTCCACTGCACCGCCAAGCATCCAATTGAAGTGGCCCGGAAATCGCGATGTGCCCTCAGTACGGCGATGCACAAGCGTGCGCCCTTCGGGGTCACGGCACACGATCGTGGCAACGCGGTGCAACCATCCCTCCCGAATCGCGTCGCTCCTGCTCACGACAGTCAGAACCTCATCACGGTCGTCAACCCGTTCAACAAGTTCACTCATGAGCCACAAGATGTCAGATAGCACGAGGACACGGTGAGACTGCGTCGAAACAGTCCAACGCCATGTGGTCCGCAAGGCTGATCCAAAGGACCCACTGTTACCGCCCGGAACGGACTGAGCCTCTTTCAAGCTGGCGGCGTTGATCGCGTGTCGGACGGTTCCGCACAACGACGAAGCTCCTGGTAGACGGGTTCTCGACCAAGATGACCCGTTTCCGCCAGGAGCTTCGCGTGCTTGTCTACCCGTCCTCGATCGACTTGTCCACCCGCACCCTGCGGTTCCTGGCCGGACAGCTGACGGCCAGGCGTGGGGACATCGGGACGCGGTGGCGACGGCTTCCCGTGGCACGTCAGGCCCTGCTCGCCCTGGCCCAGCTGCGGTGCGGCGACACCTACGCCCGGCTTGCGGCCGGGTTCGGCATCGGGATCGCCACCGTCCACCGCTACATACGTGAAGCCATCGAGGTCTTGGCCGCCCTCGCCCCGACCCTGGCCGACGCGATGAGGACCATCCGGACGAAGGCGTTCGTCATCCTCGACGGAACCCTGCTGCCCATCGACCGCATCGCCGCCGACACCCCCTACTACTGCGGGAAACACAAACGCCACGGCATGAACGTCCAGGTTCTCACCGATCCGTTCGGCCGTCTGCTGTGGGCCTCACCGGCTCTGCCCGGCTCGACCCACGACCTGACCGCCGCCCGGCAGCACGGGAACATCGACGCGCTCGCCGCAGCGGGCCTCAAGTGCTGGGCGGACAAGGCATACCAAGGAGCCGGCAGGCCCGTCCGTGTCCCGTTTAGAGGGCGCCACCTCAAGCAGTGGAAGCGCCGCCACAACACCACCCACGCCAAGATCCGTTGTCTTGGCGAGCAGGCCATGGCCACCCTCAAGGGCTGGCGCCTCCTGCGGAAACTCCGCTGCAGCACCAACCGCATCACCGCGATCGTCCAGGCCGTTCTTGTCCTTCACCACGCGTCAGCGTGAGGTCGGAAAAGGCTCATTGCCCGTCAAGGCACTCTCGGTCATGGAAAGCGTCATGGTCATCGCCATCCACGCCTTGGAGAACGAGTTGAGATGGTGCTGATGCGGGTACGGATAGACCTCGGCGACCTTGCCCATCCGGAAGGCGTGCTTACGCCGCCGCCTCCGGCTGCCGCTCGGGCGCGTGGAAGGACGAGCCGAAGACCTTGCCGTCCATGACGAGGGCCGCGTTCGCCGCGAACACCATGTCGGGCAGACCGGCGACCGGGGCGATCGTCTCGACGGTGTGGCCATGGCCCCGGTACGCCTCGACCAGGGTCAGCCACTGGTCACGGGCGAGCGGGAGATCGACCGGTGTGCCGGTGTCCATCCACGGGTTGATGGCGTAGGCCACCTCGAAATAGCGGGGCTCACACATCAGATAGCGCCTGAGGCTAGGGCCATGGCCCAGCGGGCCACGTTCCGCGGGCACGGCTTTCCTCCGCCTTCTCCGGTGACGATGGGGATGCCCTCACCGTAGAAAGCGGCCTGTGCGCCCGACAAGAACGAAAAGCTGCACACATACGCAGGAATGCTGCGCAGATACGTCACTCAGGGCAGGTTCAGTGCGTCAGCGTGGCCGCCCGGGCTCTCCCCGGCGTCCGGCGCGGGCTCGCTGACTCCCGCCTCCGGGCTGTCCGGCAGCAGGTGGGACAGCACCATGTAGCTGATCGTCTTGCGGATGAAGGGTTCGCTGCGGATCCGCTCCAGCACCTCCTCGAAGTGCTCCACATCGGTGGCCCTGATGTGGAACAGGGCGTCGGCGGCCCCGGTCACCGTCATCGCCGCCACGATCTCCGGGTACTTGCGCGCCACCTCCGACAGCCGCCTGGGCGGCGCCGCGCCGTCGCAGTACACCTCGATGTACGCCTCGGTGCGCCAGCCGAGCGAGGCCGGGCGAACGGTCGCCCGGAACCCCGTGATCACCCCTGTGGCGCGCAGCCGGTCGACCCGTCGTTTGACCGCGGTGGCCGACAGCCCGATGGCCGTGCCGATCTCGGCGAAGCTCGCCCGGGCGTTCGCGATCAGGGTCGCGACGATCTTCCGGTCGAGCTCGTCGAACGGCGTGGGCTTCGTGGTCATGGCGGGTGGCCTTCTCCTCGTGCCGCCCCGGGAAGGGGCCGTCTTCCCTCCCATCCTGCCGGGGAGCCCCGGCAGGCGAGCGCGGCGGCCCGGATCCGTCGTCATTGGGCCGACAAATGACGGCACTCCTGCCTGGTTGACGCGCGTTGACAAGGAACACCAGACTCGGTCAGGTCCATGACAACCGCCTTACCAACGACAGGGGATGTCCCGTGCTGCCGAGACCGAGTGTGTCCGCGTACATGAGAACCGCCGTCACCGCCCTCGCTGCCACAGCCCTCGCCGTCACCGGGCTGCTCGCCGCCGCACCCGCCGCTCCGGCGGACTCCTCGGCCGGCGCCGGGCACCCGTCCGCCGGGGTGACCGTCAAGATGCCGGCCGCCGTCGCCGACCGTCTCGGCGCCGAACGCGAAGCGCTGGTGGACGCCGTCTCCGCGGACGTCCTCTCGCGGTCCCACGACACCAGAGGTCTCGCCCCGAGTGCCGCCGTCGGCGAACTCGCCGACGAGGGCCGCAAGGTGGTCGTCGACGTGCGCGACGTCGCGGGCGACTGGGCCCGTGGCGTCGCCTACGTCGAGGCGTCGCGCACGCGGCACGGTGCGCCGGAGGGCTGGCTCTACATCGCCCACCGCGAGGACGGGCGATGGGTCCCTGGTCTTGAGGGCGACCGTGACTTCGCCGACCACGTGGCCGACTCACCGCTGGTCGGCGCGGCGGAGCGGCGGACGATGACGGCCTACGCCGAACGCGAGGTGACCCCGGACCCGCAGGCCTCGCCGGCCGGAACCCTGGCCAACACCAACGGGCTGCTGCTGCCCTGGATGCCGGATTACTACATGACCCTGACCGGCGGCGCCCATGCACATGACGGTGCGACCGGCTACTGGAGCTCCCTCGACTTCGCCGGCGGCAACGCCAGTGGTCTGGTGCGCTCGTCGCGTGAGGGTACGGCCACCTCGATGTGCGGCGCGGGCGGCGGCTGGACCCGGGTGATCCACCCCGGCGGCTTCTCCACGGACTACTACCACCTGCACAACACGACCTACTACAACGGGACATCGATCGCGCGCAGTGCCCTGCTCGGCAGCATCGGCACCGACACCTGCGCCGGCGGTTCCGCGACCGGCGCCCATGTGCACTGGGCCCTGCGCACGTACGACGCCGACTACAACGGCCAGTACACCTGGCTGAACGGCCGCACGATCGGCGGCTGGGCGTGGTGGAACGGATCTCTCCAGTACTCCGGCTGCGGCACCCGTCTCGGCGTCACGGCCTGCCCCGGTACGGCGATCTACAACCGCACCGGCTGACGCCCGGGGTACCGCTTGCGGGACGTCACGGGCCCGATGGCCGGAGTACGACGAGATCCCGCCCAGTTGCGTAACTGGACGGGATCCCGTGACGTTTCTTGAGAGCTACTCAAGAACTGTCGGTTGTGGACCTGTGGGGATTTGAACCCCAGACCCCCTCGATGCGAACGAGGTGCGCTACCAGACTGCGCCACAGGCCCTTGCGACGTGTGAAACTCTAGCACCCTCACAGGGGTGCTTGGAAATCCGTTCCTCCGCTGGTCAGCGGTGTCGGGTTTCCCGGTGCCCCCGGGCGTCCCCGGGGGCCTCACTCATTGGCCGCACGCGGCCGGTCCTCGTCGTCGTACTGGTCGAACAGCGGGGTCCGGCCCCGGTCGCGGTTGCGGCGGGACTGGTTGGTGCGCTGACGCGGGGCCGGGTCGACCTCTGGGGCCGTCGGGTGCGACGTGCCCGTCTGGGTGGGCTCGGCGGTGCTGGAGCGGGCCGCGCTCCAGGTCTCCGGGTCGCCGACCTCCACACCGCCCGTGGCCCGGGGGGCGACGGGCGCGGTGACGTAGGTGGGCAGCGGTACGGGAACGGGCTCCCAGCTGTCGCCCTGGGCGCGGCCGCGTTCGCGCTGCTGGTCCACCCACTCCGCGTGGTCCGTCTGCTCGACGAGAGCGCGGCGGCCGGCCTCCTGGGGGGAGACCGTGGGGGTGGGTTCCGGCTCCGCGTGGTGCGCTTCGGAGTCGTCGTCCGGCTCGGCGGAGTCGGAGGCCGCGGGCTGGTTCCGGCGCGGGCGGTTCTCCCGCAGCCGCTGCGCCGCGTCCTCGGCCCGGCGGCGGTCCATCGTGAAGGCGAACCGCCGGCGTTCCTGGGCCCGCAGATGCACGATGTACGTGCTCAGCAGCACGGCCGGCACCGCGGGGGCCCAGAGGAAGCCGAGGCCGCCGACCGCCGCGACGATCGCGCCGAGGGTGAAGGCCAGGAAGAGGACGACCGTGGTCCGCCTGCGCCGCGCCAGAACCTGGGAGCGCTGGGCGCGCCGGGCCCGCTCGGCGTCGGCCGTACCGGAGCGCGGGTGCCGCCGGGCGGGCGGCACGTGCTCGCCGGACCGGCGTTCGTGCGCCGGGCGGTCCGGGTCCTGACGGTCCGGGGGCTGGTGCCCCGGAAGCCGGTCGTGCGCCGGGCGGTCGGACGCCTGGGGGCCAGGGGCACGCTCGGGCGCGTGCGCCGGGTCGCTCAGCCGGGCTTCCGTGTGCGCCGGAGGCGCGGCGAAGGCCCGGACGTCCACGGATTCCATACGGTCCGTTTCCCGGTCCGGGTCGACCTCGGGCCCCGCCTCCTCGGCGGTGCGCTCCCGCAGCTCCTTGGCGTAACGACGCTCCATCGCCGCCCGGCCGGACAGCAGCCGGATGGCGGTGCTGAAGCGTTCCGTCGGACGGGCTTCGTTGAGCTCGTCCTGCCTGCGGAGCCACATCGGCACCAAGTAGGCGGCCCAGGCCCCGACGATGACTGCGTAGATGAGGCCGCTGCTGCTCACGCTCACACCGTAGAGGGGTTTGCACGGAAGGATCCGCCAATTGGCCCGGTGTGTCGCACGATCCGGCTGATATCACGGACTTTTTTTGTGACTGTTCAGATCAACAGACGCCGATAGCCCTATCCCATACGGTCACTCGGCGATCAAATTCGAACACTTATTTTATTTCTTCGGTCGTCCCGGGCCCTCCCGGCGTCACCGGCCGCGACCGGCGCCAGCGCCGGAGCATCCCCTCGGGCACTTCCTCGGCGGTGAGCGCGAAGATCAGGTGGTCGCGCCAGGCGCCGTCGATGTGGAGATAGCGCGGGCGCACGCCCTCCGAACGGAATCCGAGTTTCTCCACCACCCGGCGGCTGGGCGCGTTCTCCGGGCGAATGCAGACCTCGATCCGGTGCAGGCCCACCGTACGGAAGCAGTGGTCCACCGCGAGCGCCACCGCCGTCGGCATGACGCCACGTCCGGCGACGCTCCGGTCGACCCAGTAGCCGATATGGCCGGAGCACATCGAGCCCCAGGTGATCCCCGCGACCGTGAGCTGGCCGACCAGCCGGCCCTCGTACTCGATGGCGAACGGCAGCATCCGCCCCGCGTTCGCCTCGGCGCGCAGGTGGCGGACCATCTGCCGGTACGTGGGGCGCTGCGCCGTCGGGCCGCCGGGGGCGGGCGGCGGGACGGTGGCCTCCCAGGGGCGCAGCCAGTCGCGGTTGCGCCGGTTGACCTCACGCCAGACCCGCTGGTCACGCATCTTTATCGGACGCAGGACGATCTCGCCGTCGGTCAGCGTCACCGGCCAGGTCGCGATGTTCAGCTCGGGCTCCCCGGTCGGGGGTGGTCGCCGCCGCGCAGCTGGTCGACGGCGTGCACCAGGAGCCGGCCGAGGACGGTGAGCCCGTCCTTCACCCCGCCGGTGGAGCCGGGGAGGTTGACGATCAGGGTGCGGGACGCGACGCCCGCGAGCCCCCGGGAGAGCGCGGCGGTCGGGATCTTGACGAGGCCCTCGGCCCGGATCGCCTCCGGGATGCCGGGGATCTCGTGGTCGAGGACGCGGCGGGTGGCCTCGGGGGTGGCGTCGGTGGGCGAGATGCCCGTACCGCCGGTGGTGACGATCACGTCGTACCCGGCGGCGACGCCCGCGCGCAGGGCCGCCTCGACCGGGTCGCCGTCGGGGACGACCTGCGGGCCTTCGACCGTGAAACCGAGGCCGGCCAGCGCCTCGGCGATCAACGGGCCGCCCTTGTCCGCGTACACGCCGGCCGAGGCCCGGTTGGAGGCGGTGACGACGAGGGCCCGGTACGGGGTGCCCGGCACGGCTCCGGTGGGCCCGGCCTCCCGCGCAGGCCGCTCGTGGCCGACGGCTCCGGTGGGCTCGGGCGGCGTCACGCGTCCGGTCCCGCCGGTGCCGCCGGCGTGGTGCGCCGGTAGTCGCCGGACTTGCCGCCCGACTTCGCCTCGACCCGTACGTCGGTGATGACCGCGCTCTTGTCGACCGCCTTGATCATGTCGACGACGGTCAGCGCCGCCACCGACACCGCCGTCAGGGCCTCCATCTCGACGCCCGTGCGGTCCGTCGTCTTCACGGTGGCCGTGATCTCCACGGCATCGTCGGCCACGCTCAGGTCGACCTTCACACCGGAGACGGCCAGGGGGTGGCAGAGCGGGATCAGGTCCGGGGTGCGCTTGGCCCCCATGATCCCGGCGATCCGGGCGGTGGCGAGGGCGTCGCCCTTGGGGACTCCCTCGCCGCGCAGCAGCTCGATCACGCGCGGCGCGACGAGCACCCGGCCGGATGCGCGGGCGACGCGGGTGGTGACGTCCTTCGCCGACACGTCGACCATGCGGGCCGCGCCCGCCTCGTCGATGTGCGTCAGCCTGTTCTGCGTACTCAACTCACTCCGCCTAGCGGTAGGGGCACCGATGGGCCTCGGACCCGGAGGGGGTCCCCCGGAAGGCACGGCGGCAGACACCGTACCGCCACGGGGCGGTGGTCAGCGGAGCAGGACCACGTCCGTCTCCGTGCCGGGCTCGACCGAGGTGACGTCCTCGGGCACCACGATCAGCGCGTCGGCCTGGGCCAGCGCGGCGATCAGATGCGAGCCGGAGCCGCCGACCGGGGTGACCGTGCCCGCCTCCGCGTCGTAACGGCCGCGCAGGAACTGACGGCGGCCGGACGGCGAGGTGAGCGCCTTGTCGGCGCGCAGCTCGGCGCGGGCCGTGGGGCGGTGCACATCGGGCAGGCCCATCAGCGCCCGGATGGCGGGGCGGACGAACAGCTCGAAGGAGACGTAGGCGGAGACCGGATTACCCGGCAGGGCCAGCAGAGGGGTGTGGTCCGGGCCGATCGAGCCGAAGCCCTGGGGCTTGCCCGGCTGCATGGCGAGCTTGCGGAACTCGACGCCGCTGCCCGGCTCGTCCGCGTCGCCGACGGAGGACAGCGCCTCCTTGACGACGTCGTACGCGCCGACGCTGACGCCTCCCGTGGTGACGACGATGTCCGCGCGGATCAGCTGGTCCTCAATGGTGGCGCGCAGCGTCTCGGCGTCGTCGGCGACCGCGCCGACCCGGTAGGCGATGGCTCCGGCGTCCCGGGCGGCGGCGGTCAGCGCGAAGCTGTTGGAGTCGTAGATCTGGCCGCCTGTCAGGCCCTCACCGGGCTGGATCAGTTCGCTGCCGGTGGACAGGACGACCACGCGGGGGCGGGGCCGTACGACCACGGTGGAGCAGCCGATCGCCGCGAGCAGCCCGATCTGCGGCGGACCGACGACCGATCCGGCGGCCAGGGCCAGCTCGCCCGGCTCGACGTCGCTGCCGCGCTCGCGCACATGGGCGCCCGCCGTGACCGGACGGTGGACGCGGACCTCGCCGGTGGCGCCCTCCGGCGCGTCGGCGTGGGCGCGCATCCCCTCGGCCGGGCCCTCGCCCGTGCCGCCGTCCGTCCACTCGACCGGGACCACGGCCTCCGCACCGGCGGGCAGCGGGGCGCCCGTCATGATGCGGGCGGCCTGTCCCGGTCCCACGACCTGGTCGTCGGCGAGCCCCGCGCTGCCCGCGGCAACGTCACCGATGACGGTGAGAACGGCGGGGAACTCCTCGCTCGCGCCCTCGACATCGGCGATGCGGACCGCGTAACCGTCCATGGAGCTGTTGTCGAAGGGCGGCAGGGCCACCTGCACGACGACGTCCTTGACGAGGACGCAGCCCTGGGCGTCGGGCAGCTGCAGCTCGATGGGCTCCAGCGGCCTCACCGAGGCGAGGATGTCGTCCAGGTGATCGTCGACCGACCAGATCGTGCTGCTCACGGGGTTACATCTCCTCAGCGACGTACTTGCGCAGCCAGGTCCGGAAGTCCGGCCCCAGGTCTTCACGTTCGCACGCCAGTCTGACAATGGCGCGCAGATAGTCGCTGCGGTCGCCGGTGTCGTAGCGGCGGCCCTTGAAGACGACGCCGTGCACGGGGCCGCCGATCTTCTCGTCCGCGGCGAGCAGCTGGAGCGCGTCGGTGAGCTGGATCTCGCCACCGCGGCCCGGCTCGGTGTGTCGCAGTATGTCGAAGACCGCGGGGTCCAGGACATACCGGCCGATGATGGCGAGGTTGCTGGGGGCGTCGGCCGGGTCGGGCTTCTCGACCAGGTCGGTGACGCGGACGACGTCGCTGTCGACGGTGGCGTCCGCGGCGGCGCAGCCGTACAGGTGGATCTGCGAGGGGTCGACCTCCATCAGCGCGATGACGCTGCCGCCCTCACGCTCCTGGACCTCGACCATCCGGGCCAGCAGCGCGTCGCGCGGGTCGATCAGGTCGTCGCCGAGCAGCACCGCGAAGGGCTGGTCGCCCACGTGCGGGGCGGCGCACAGCACGGCGTGCCCGAGCCCACGGGGGTCGCCCTGGCGCACGTAGTGCATGGTGGCCAGGTCGCTGGACTCCTGGACCTTGGCCAGGCGATCGGCGTCGCCCTTGCGGGTGAGCGCGGACTCCAGCTCGTAGTTGCGGTCGAAGTGGTCCTCCAGGGGACGCTTGTTGCGACCGGTGATCATCAGTACGTCGGAGAGACCGGCGGCCACGGCTTCTTCGACGACATACTGGATGGCCGGCTTGTCGACGACAGGCAGCATCTCTTTCGGAGTGGCCTTCGTGGCGGGCAGGAACCGGGTGCCGAGACCTGCTGCCGGGATGACGGCCTTGCTGATCCTGGAGGGCGACTGAGTCATGTGCCGACCTTAACGGGTGCACACGGCCGGAAGCTGATATTCCGGTTAACTTCGTCCTTAAATATGCCCATACGAGAACCGTGCGAGTAACCAATGAACACCGACAAGTCCGGAAAGGCGTCCGAGAAGGGCTCCCTGCGCCGCGAACTGCTCGCCGCACGGGCCCTCCTGACGAAGGAAGACGCGCTCCGGGCCGCCGCGGTTCTCGCCGAGGCGGCGTTGCACCTCCCCGAACTGGCCGACGCCCGTACGGTCGCCGCGTATGTCTCCGTGGGCCGCGAACCGGGCACCCGCGCCCTCCTGGAGGCGCTGCGCGGCCGCGGCGTGCGCGTGCTGCTGCCGGTTCTCCTGGCCGACAACGACCTGGACTGGGCGGCCTACGAGGGTCCGGCGCACCTGCTCCCTGCCGGGCGGGGCCTCCTGGAGCCGGACGGGCCCCGCCTGGGTCCCGACGCCGTCCTCGCCGCCGACGCGGTGCTGCTGCCCGGCCTGGCGGTGGACGGGGCCGGGATGCGGCTGGGGCGGGGCGGCGGCAGCTACGACCGGGTGCTGGCCCGGCTGAGCGCCGACGGGGCACACCCGTCGCTCGTCGTGCTCCTGTACGAGAACGAGGTGGTCGCGCGGGTCCCGTCGGAACCGCACGACCACCCCGTGGACGCCGTCGTCACACCGGCCGGAGCGCGGCGCTTCGTGAGCCCTCTCTAGGGCCTACGGTTTCAGCGTCAGCGTGTCGACGGTGGACGCGTCGACCGCTTCGGTCCCGAAGGACCAGTCGAGCAGTTCGCCGTCGACCCACTTGTCGGTCTGGTCGGTGTAGTGCGCGTTGAACGCGTGCCCGGAGGCCCCGCTGAGGTTGATCCAGCGGGACTTGTCCCAGTCCCCCACGTTGACGACCATGCGCATCGACGGCACCCAGACGACCTCGTAGCCGCTCGCCGCGTTCCAGCCGGTGGCGTTGACCGCCGCCTCGCCGCCGCCGAGGTTCCAGGGGCCGCGGTTGAGCGCCCGCTGGAGCAGGCCGGGGCCCTCGGTGCCGAGCGTCTGGTTCTTCAGCGTGAGCCGGTGCAGCCGGCCCCAGCTCCAGGTGGAGATGTTCTTGCCGAGCTTGGAGGTCAGCTCCCAGCGGGCGTCCTCCATCGCCCGGGCGAACAGGTCGTCCCGGTTCTCCAGGGCGTCCTCGCGGCCCCGGGCGGGCGCCTTCCACCACTCGTTTTCGGGGTCGTCCACGATGTCGCCGACCACCTGGAACCAGCGGTCGCCGCCGTCCGGCTGCGCGGAGTCGCCGTCGCGCTGGCCGCACTCGCGGACGAGCTTCTTCTGCGCATCGGCCGGGCCGCTGTTCTTGGCCGGCGGCACGTTGAGGCAGTCGCCCTTGACCCGCATCTCCTTGGGCAGCTTGTTGCCGAAGGCGAGCTTCAGGATGTTGCGCCAGACGCCGTTGAAGTACGCGGCGGCGGCGGAGTCGGACTCCTGGGTGTAGTCCCAGCCGTCCAGCAGCTTCTGGGCCTCGCGGACGCTCGGGTCGGAGATGTTGATCTTCTTCAGCTCGGGCACCAGCAGCGCGGCGATCTCGCTGAAGTTGTCCATCTGCAACTTCTGCATGTCATCGGTCGAGACCTTCTCGCCGCCCTTGATCTTCTCGGCGAGGAGGTCGTTGATCCGCTGGCTGCGGGCGCCGTAGCCCCAGTCCTTGGTCAGGAGGTGGGGGTACTTCTTCTCGTCGATGACGGCCTGGTTGGCGGTGACGATGTAACCGCGGTCCGGGTTGTACTCGTAGGGCAGCTCGTCGAAGGGGATGTAGCTCTTCCACGCGTACTTCGGGTCCCAGCCCGGCGCCGGGACCGTACCGTCGAAGCCCGCCGAGCGGACCGGGATCTTCCCGGGCGCCTGGTAACCGATGTTGCCCTCGGTGTCGGCGTAGATGAGGTTCTGCGAGGGGACCTCGAAGTTCTGGGCGGCGGCCCGGAAGGTCGTGAAGTCCTTGGCCCGGTTGAGCGCGAAGACGGCGTCCATGGACTTGCCCGGCTCCAGCGCGGTCCACTTCAGCGCCACCGCGTAGCCGTCGGCCCGGTCGGGGGCCGCGTTGCTGACGGGGGCCTTCTGGCCGACCCTGTCCAGTTCCTTGCTGCGGTCGGAGACCAGAGGGCCGTTGTTCGTCTCGCGGACGGTGATCGTCCGGTCCCGGCCGCCCGCGACCTTGATGGTCTCCTCGCGGGTCTTGAACGGCTTGGTCTCACCGTCGTACAGATAGCCGTCGTCGGAGACCTTCTCCAGGAAGAGGTCGGTGACGTCGGCGCCCAGGTTGGTCAGGCCCCAGGCGATGTCCTGGTTGTGACCGATGATCACACCGGGCATGCCGGAGAAGGTGTAGCCGGCCGTGTCGTACTGGCAGCTCGCCGAGAGCTTCCGGCAGTGCAGACCCATCTGGTACCAGAGGGAGGGCAGCATCGGCGCGAGGTGCGGGTCGTTCGCGAGCAGCGCCTTGCCGGACGTCGTGTGCGCGCCGCCGACGACCCAGGAGTTGGAGCCGATGCCGTTGCCGTTCGGGCCGAGCAGCGCCGGGATCTCGTCGAGGGTGTCGGAGAGCGCGGAGAGCTGGGTGTTCAGGCCCTCGGCGGCGCCCTGAGGGGTCGTCGGGCCGACGGAGTCCGACGGGGTCGCCTCGGGGTCGAACTTCCCGGTGACGGGCGAGATCGCACCCTGCTCGACGATCGGCTTGTGCTGCTTGTACGGGTAGCCGGGGTACAGGTCCTCGATCTGGTCCTGGTCGAGGCGGCTGGTCAGCAGCGAACGGTCGATCTCGTCCTGCATGTTGCCGCGCAGGTCCCAGGCCATCGCCTTGAGCCAGGCCACCGAGTCGACCGGGGTCCACTCGCCGGGCTTGTAGTCGTTGGTCAGGCCCAGCGCCGCGTACTCGACCGAGATGTCCCGGCCTTCCTTGCCCTTCAGATACGCGTTGACGCCCTCCGCGTACGACTGGAGGTTCTTCTTGGTGCTCTCGTCGAGCACCTCGTCGTACTCCCTCTGCGCGACCTCCCGCCAGCCGAGCGTGCGCAGGAAGGCGTCGGTCTCCACCTGCCCGGAACCGAACATCTCGGAGAGCCGGCCGGACGTCATGTGCCGCCGGACATCCATCTCCCAGAAGCGGTCCTGGGCCTGGACGAAGCCCTGGGCGCGGAAGAGGTCGGCGTCGGAGTCCGCGTAGATCTGCGGAATCCCGTAGGAGTCGCGTTTGACCTCGACGTCGCCGGAAAGACCGTCGAGCGTTATCGACCCGGTGGTCTGCGGGTACGAGGCCCGCACGGTGGATACGGACCAGTACGCCCCGTACCCGACACCCGCGACGAGCGCCAGCACCAGGACGAGCACGAGCAGGCGGGCGCGTCGCCCCTTCTTCCTGCCGGGCTTCTTCGCGTCGGAAGGGCCGGAAGAGGCGGTTGTGTTGGCGGGCATCGCTGTCCTTCGAGGGGGCAGGGTGGTCCTGGGAGTGCAGGAGCAACCATAGGCGCAGCGGAGAAGCCACTCGGACGCGGTATAGGGATGCATCCATTTGCGTCTTCCTCGTACGAACACTCGATGCCGTCAAGGAATCGTTAACGATTAGGTAAGGTAACGAAGTACCTGGCTGCCGGGGGCCGATCCGGCAGGCGCACGCAGGGAAGGAACGGACCCTGACTGTCCACGCGCTCAACGAACTCCTGCTCGTCTGCTCGCTCGTCCTGCTCGTCGCCGTGGCGGCGGTACGGATCTCCTCGCGCAGCGGGCTCCCCAGCCTGCTCCTGTACCTCGGCATCGGGATCGCCCTGGGGCAGGACGGCATCTTCGACGTCAAGTTCGACAACGCCGAGCTGACGCAGGTGATCGGTTACGCCGCCCTGGTCGTCATCCTGGCCGAGGGCGGACTCGGGGCGAAGTGGAAAGAGGTCAAACCCGTCCTGCCCGCCGCCGCGGTGGTCTCCACCATCGGCGTCGCGATCAGCGTCGGCATCACCGCATCCGCCGCGCATTACCTCGTCGGCCTGGACTGGCGTCAGGCGCTCATCATCGGCGCGGTCGTCTCCTCGACCGACGCCGCGGCGGTCTTCTCCGTGCTGCGCCGGGTGCCGCTGCCGCCCCGGATCACCGGTGTCCTGGAGGCCGAGTCCGGCTTCAACGACGCTCCCGTCGTCATCATGGTCGTGGCGCTCTCCGCGGTCGGCCCGGTCGAGCACTGGTACGTCCTGGTCGCGGAGATCGCGATGGAGCTGGCCATCGGCGCCGCGATCGGCATCACGGTTGGCTGGCTGGGCTCCCTGGGGCTGCGGCACGTCGCCCTGCCCGCCTCCGGCCTCTACCCGATCGCCGTGATGGCCATCGCCGTCTCGGCGTACGCGGCGGGCGCCCTGGCCCACGGCAGCGGGTTCCTCGCCGTCTACCTGGCCGCGATGATCCTCGGCAACTCCAAGCTGCCCCACTGGCCCGCCACGCGCGGTTTCGCCGACGGGCTGGGCTGGCTGGCCCAGATCGGCATGTTCGTGCTGCTCGGCCTGCTGGTCTCCCCGCACGACCTGGTCGACGACTTCTGGCCCGCTGTGGTGGTGGGTCTGGTGCTGACCATGGTGGCGCGACCGCTGTCGGTCTTCCTCAGCCTCGCGCCGTTCCGGATTCCGGCCCGCGAGAAAATGCTCATGTCCTGGGCCGGACTGCGCGGGGCGGTGCCCATCGTCCTGGCGACCATTCCGATGGTGTCCGGGGTGGAGGGCAGTACGCGCATCTTCAACATCGTCTTCGTCCTGGTCATCGTCTACACCCTGATCCAGGGCCCGACGCTGCCCTGGGTCGCGAACAAGCTGGACATCGCCGAGGACCCGGCCGAGGCCGACGACCTGGGCATCGAGTCGGCGCCGCTGGAGCGGCTGCGCGGCCATCTGCTGTCGGTCGCCGTTCCCGCGAAGTCGAAGATGCACGGGGTCGAGGTCAGCGAGCTGCGGCTCCCGGCCGGCGCCGCCGTCACGCTGGTGGTCCGGGAGAACCAGACCTTCGTGCCCTCCCCGGCGACGGTGCTGCGGCGCGGGGACGAGCTGCTGGTGGTGGCCACCGACCCGGTGCGCGACCGGGCGGAGGAACGCCTGCGGGCGGTCGCCGAGGGCGGCAAGCTGGCCGGCTGGCTGGGCACGGGCGGATCCCACGCTTCCGGGCCCCCCGGGGCCACGGGCCCGCAGGGCGGGTCGGCCATCCCCCAGGCGATGAAACTGGCCAAGAAGCTCGGCGGCGCCGGTGCCGACACCCGTACCGGCGTCAACGGGAGCGGCAGCGGCACGAAGACCCGTCCCTGAGCCTCTGAGAGGTGACAACACAGGCAACCTACGACAAACGCGTCGTAGATCACAGGCTGACACGGAAGCCCTGTGCGCATTCTCAGGCGCACAGGGCTTCCTACCTGTAGCATGAAGGCAAACCTGATCGACCAACTCTGTCTGATGCAGAGCTGGCGCGACCGTATGGCGGTCGTGGTGTCTCTTCGCCCGGCGTTTCTTCGCCGATGGCAGCGAGCCGCCCGGCATCTACCGCAGTTCCGCGCGAAGAGGACAGCTCTCGGCCGCTTCCGTCCGGCCCGCCCCACAAGGGCGCCGGGAAGCAGGGCCACCAGGCGGCAGAAAGGCAAGGACCGTGGCGACCACGGTCTCCGACCGCCCCGGATACGGGCAACTGCTGCGCACCCCCGGTGCGTGGACCTTCCTCCTCCCCGGCTTCGCCGCACGGCAGCCCTTCGCGATGCTCACCATCGGCATCGTCCTCCTCGTGCAGCACACGACCGGCTCGTACGGCAGCGCGGGCGCCGTCGCTGCGGTCTCCGGCGTCTCCATGGCGCTGTTCGCCCCGCAGAGCGGCAAACTCGCCGACCGGTTCGGCCAGCGTGCCGTCCTGGTGCCCGGGGTCCTGCTCCACGCCGTCTCCGTGAGCGCCCTGACCGTACTGGCGCTGGCGGACGCGCCCCTGTGGGCGCTGTTCGCCGCCGCCGTGCCGACCGGTGCGTCGATCCCGCAGATCGGCCCCATGGTGCGGGCCCGCTGGGCGGCGATGCTGGGGGCGACCCCCGACCGGCCCGCCTCCCCGCTGATGTCCACCGCGGCCGCGTTCGAGTCGGTGACGGACGAGTTCACGTTCGTCCTGGGCCCGGTGATCGCCACCGCCCTGTGCACCGGCGTGCACCCGGCGGCCGGACTGATCACGGAAGCCGCCCTGACCCTGATCGGTGGCCTGCTCTTCGCAGCGCAGCGCGCCACCCAGCCCGCCCCGCGCGCCAAGGCCACCGCGGCCGAGCCGCACGCATCGGCACTCTCCGTACCGGGCGTGCGCGTCCTGGCCATCACCTTCCTGGGCATCGGCGCGGTCTTCGGCGGCATGCAGGTTTCGCTGACCGCGTTCTCGGAGGAGATCGGCCACCCCGGTGTGAACGGTGTCCTCTACGGCATCTTCGCCGCGGGAAACATGCTGGCCGGCATCGCCTGCGGCGCCATCGCCTGGAAGAGCAGCCCGCGCCGCCGACTGATCGTCGGGTACGTGGCGCTGACCCTGACCGCGTCCGGCCTGTGGGCCGTGCACTCGGTACCGCTGCTGGCCGGGCTCGGCCTGCTGGTCGGCCTCTGCATCGCCCCGGCCCTGATCAGCGGCTACACCCTGGTCGAGGCGCTGGTTCCCGCCACCGCCCGTACGGAGGCCTTCACCTGGCTGACGGGCGCGGTGGCGCTCGGCCAGGCGGCGGCCGTGACCGTGGCGGGGCGACTCGCCGACGCCCACGGCGCGAGCACCGGATTCCTGGTCCCCCTGGCCGGAACCGCCCTGGCTCTCATGACCCTGCTCGCCCTGCGCTCCCGGCTGGCTCCGAAGTCCCAGGGACGCACGGTGGCACGTGGGATCGGTCACCGCGAGCCGGTCACGGTGGACTGATCCGACGGAATACGTCAGTATGGAGCGTCGTTAGCACTCATTGAGTGAGAGTGCCAGGAGGAGCAAGTGCCGACCTATCAGTACCAGTGCACCGAGTGCGGCGAGGGCCTCGAGGCGGTGCAGAAGTTCACCGATGACGCCCTGACCGTGTGCCCGAGCTGCGACGGACGCCTCAAGAAGGTGTTCTCCGCGGTCGGCATCGTCTTCAAGGGTTCCGGTTTCTACCGGAACGACAGCCGCGGCTCCTCGTCGAGCAGCACGCCGGCGTCGACTGCCTCGAAGTCGTCCGACTCGGGTTCGTCCTCGTCGTCGACGGGCTCGGACACGAAGGCGAGCGCCTCGTCGTCCGCCTCCTCCTCGTCGTCGACCCCCGCGTCGGCCTCGTCGAGCGGTACGTCGGCCGCCTGAGCCCACGTACACCCGCACCACCCGCCTTTCACCGGACCCCGCCGAGACCCCTCGGCGGGGTCCGGTCGTTTCCCCCGGGCGGCACCCCTGCGGATACGGTGACCGCATGGTGAACGCACATACGGAAACGAACTCCGGTACGGGTACGGCGGGGGCCGAGGGGTCCGCGGAGATCGGTGTCATCGGCGGCTCGGGCTTCTACTCCTTCCTGGAGGACGTCACCGAGGTCGCGGTGGACACCCCTTACGGCAAGCCGAGCGACTCGGTCTTCCTCGGCGAGCTCGGCGGCCGCCGGGTGGCTTTCCTGCCCCGCCACGGACGCGGCCACCACCTGCCACCGCACCGCATCAACTACCGGGCCAACCTGTGGGCGCTGCGCTCCGTCGGCGTCCGGCAGGTGCTCGGGCCGTGCGCGGTGGGCGGACTGCGGCCGGAGTTCGGGCCGGGCACCCTGCTCGTCCCCGACCAACTGGTGGACCGCACGAAGACCCGCGTGCAGACCTATTACGACGGTGAGGCCCGGGCCGACGGGACCGTGCCGAACGTCGTCCACCTGGGCTTCGCCGACCCGTACTGCCCCGAGGGCCGCAAGGCCGCGCTCGCGGCGGCCCGCGGCCGGGACTGGGAGCCGGTGGACGGCGGCACCCTGGTGGTGGTCGAGGGCCCCCGGTTCTCGACCCGCGCGGAGTCGCGCTGGCACGCGGCGATGGGCTGGTCCGTCGTGGGCATGACCGGGCACCCCGAGGCGGTCCTCGCCCGGGAGCTGGGGCTCTGCTACACCACGATGACCCTGGTGACCGACCTGGACGCGGGGGCCGAGGCCGGCGAGGGCGTCTCGCACGAGGAGGTGCTCCAGGTGTTCGCGGCCAATGTGGACCGGCTGCGCTCGGTGCTGTTCGACGCGGTGGCGGGGCTGCCGAAGACCGAGAGCCGCAACTGCACATGCGCCCACGCGCTGGACGGGATCGACACGGGGATCACGCTGCCCTAGCGGGGACGGCTGCTGCTCGGACAGCGCGGAACTCACGGTTCGGGTGACGGAGTTGTCCACAGCGCGGAGGCTGTCCACAGGGCTCAGCGGGATCTGCTGGAACGGTGGAAAGTGAGGGGAGTCCGGCCGGGTCACACCGGTCCGGACTCCCCTTTCCGTAGCTCTTTCCTTCGCGGTCGTGCGCTTGCCCTTGCGCTCGTCCGCACTGATCCCAGGTGGTGCCATGTCCACTTCTTCCCCTCCCTCCCCCTTCCCTGCTCCGGTGCCCGCGCCGTGCGGGGTGGGCCCGTTCGGGCCCCTGCGGGTGCGGGGCGGTGGCGCGGACCGGCTGCGGCGGATGCTGCGCCGCCAACGGCGTGCGGCCGCCGCGGGGCTCGCGCTGGCGGGCGCCGCACTGGCCACCACGGGGCTGAGCAGCGCCGACGGAGGGGCCGGCCCGCCGGACGATCCGCCGGGGGCGGGCCGGTCGCCGGTGCGGCTGGTCTCCGCGCCGGTCCGGATCGCGGACCCGGAGACCGTACGGCTACTGCGGCCGGGAGACCGGGTCGACGTGATCGCGGTGGGCGATGCGGGCGGCGGCGACGCGCGCTTGGTGGCCCGAGGGGCGCGGGTGGCGAAGGTGCCGCCGGCGTCCACGGGGGCCGGGGCGCTGGTGGTGTTGTCCGTGGAGCGGCCGACGGCCACGGCGCTGCTCGGCGCGGGCGCTTCGGGGCGGCTGGCCGTGGCGGTGTCCGATGCGAACTGACGTCCTGTCACCGCACCCGTGGAAATCGGCGGATTGGACAGTAGCGCCTTCACCCGACTTGGGTGGTGGGGCAGTGTGCTCCCCTCACTGTCCCTGCGAAGGAAGGCTCACCCGTGAGCGAGAAGAAGGTCAGTCTGCTGGAGGGCTTCAAGGCCTTCCTGATGCGCGGCAATGTGATCGACCTCGCGGTGGCTGTCGTCATCGGTGCCGCTTTCACCAACATCGTGAACGCGGTCGTCAAGGGCATCATCAACCCCCTGGTCGGCGCGTTCGGCACGCAGGACCTGGACAGCTACAGCTCCTGCCTCCAGGGCCCGTGCACCACGGACCCGAAGACCGGGAAGATGGACGGGATCGAGATCCTGTGGGGCTCGGTGCTCAGCGCCACCCTCAGCTTCCTGATCACCGCCGCCGTCGTGTACTTCCTGATGGTGCTGCCGATGGCCAAGTACCTGGCCAGGCGGGCGGCGATGCAGGCCGCCAAGGAAGGCGTGCAGGAGACGATCGAGGTGAGCGAGCTGGAGGTGCTGAAGGAGATCCGCGACGAACTGGTCGCCCAGCGCACCGGTGGCGCGCCCGGGCCGGCCTCGGGCGACGGACCGGGCGGAGTCGGCGGGGCTGCTGCCGGCCCGCGCGAGGACCGGTAGCCCTCCGCGCGACCGCTCCGATGTGGTGGGGCGGCATCGCTCAGATGTGGTGGGGCGGCTTCTCGTCCAGGAAGCGCGCGAGGTCCGCGGCGCTGCCGCCGGCCGGAGGCCGCTCGCCCCACCCCTGGTCCGTATCGTCCGCGGACTGCCGGTCCAGCGGATCGTCGAAGATCAGAACCGGTTTGGGCTTCGGTTCCCGGTGCGGCTGCTCCTGTGGCTGCTGCTGCTTCGCATCACGCGGGCTGGGGGCGGGGGCGGCGCTCATGTCTCCAGGGTACGGCGGCTCACCACGGGGGGTGAGCCGCCGTGGGACCGGGCGGCGGGCGTCAGCGGTCCTTCGGGTCGAGGAGCCACAGGCCGAGCACGACGAGGAACGACAGGCAGAGGAAACCGGCCCCCCACCAGGCCGTGCCGGTGTTGCCCTCCATCCACTCGTCGATCAGGATCGTCAGCCCCCAGAGCTGGCCGATGACGACGGACATGGCCAGGGCGAGGCGGGCGGTCAGCTTCGAGGAGCGCTCGGGGTCCTGGTCGGTGCCCGCTCCGGGTCCGGGGCCGGTGTGCCGGACCCGGGGGTCCCCGTATCCGCTGGTGGGGCGGATCTGCGGATACCGCTCGTGGACGGGCCGGTTCAGCTGGGGGTCGGCGCTGCCGGGGTGGTAGGTCGGGTAGTGGGTGCCCGGGGGCGGCAGCGGCTGCTCGGGATGCGGGGTGTCGTTCATGACCGCCTGCCCGGGTTCTCGGCGGTGGCGGACGTGGCACGGGCTTCGTGCCCAGGGCCGGCCGCGGAACCGGCTCCGGCGGCCCGGGGCGTGGACTCGGCTCCGCGCCCAGGGCCGGCCGCGGAACCGGCTCCGGCGGCCCGGGGCGTGGACTCGGCTCCGCGCCCAGGGCCGGCTCCGGCGGCCCGGGGCGGGGACTCGGCTCCGCCGTCGACGCCCGGGCAGCCGATACGGGCGGCGAGGTCGGGGCGCTCCCCGCCGAGCTGGCGGCAGAGGCCCTCCTCGACGCTCTCGCCGGACCGGGTGGTCCCCACGGCCCAGACGCTTCCGTCGTCCTGCTCGACGACCACGACCTTGGGCAGCGCGCGCGGCGGCGGGCCCGCGGTGACCTCGCCGGACCGGGCGTCGAAGACTCCCTCGTGGCACGGGCAGTACAGCTCGCCCTCGGCGCCTCGGTCCTTGCGCCAGAGCACGGCGCAGGCGAGGTGGGTGCAGACGGCGGAGTAGCCGACGAGGGTGCCGTCGTCGAGGCGGACGGCGACGGCCCGGTCCTCCTCGCCCGGGTAGCGGAAGGCGATCGATTCGCCGGGCGGGAGCCCGGCGGCGATGCGCTTCGGCTCGGGGGCCTTGCCCTCCTCGCCGTCGCCGTGGCGGTGGAGGATGCCCGCGGCCACCCCGATCCCGCCGACGGCGAGTCCGCCGGAGACGGTGGTGACGATCCGGAGGTAGTCCCGCCGGGTGGTGAGGGAGTCGGCGGCGATCCGGTCCTGGAGCGCCTCGCGCGGGTCTCCCCCGGCGGGGTGCTCGCCCGCCGGCTGCCGGCCGGTGACGCTCATCGGCGGACGTCCTTCCCGTTGATCTCGACGACGGGAAGACCGCCGGGCACCGGCCACTGGACCCGTTCGGCGGGGACGACCATGGCCACGCCGGTGCGGACCTCGGTCTCGCCGAAGACGAAGGTGTCGGCGACCTGGACGCCGGGGCGCTCCGCCTGAAGTTCTTCGACGGTGCCGTAGAAGAGCGCTCCGGTCGGGCAGACGGTGGCGCACATGGGGGCGAGGCCGTAGGCGGTGCGGTCGTAGCAGAGGTTGCACTTCATCTGCAGCTTCGCCTGGAGGTCGATCTTCGGTACGCCGAAGGGGCAGGCGTTGACGCAGTTGGAGCAGCCGATGCAGCGGGTGGTGTCGGCCTGCTGCACCACACCGTCCGCGGTCACCAGGATCGCGTCGGCGGGACAGACCTCGGCGCACGGGGCGACCGGGTCCTCGCAGTGCATGCAGACGGTCGGAAGGGAGGCGACGGACTGGCCCTCGTCGGTGTAGTCGAGGTGGATCATCGATTTGCCGCGGTGCGAGTCGCATTCGCGGCAGGCGGATACACAGGCCTGGCAGCCGATGCAGCGCCCCGGGTCGATGAAGATCGTTCTGCCCATCATGGGCCTCAGCTCCTCTCCGAGGTGCCACGGCCCTGCGGGGCCGTGGGGGGCAGCGGGTCGGTACGGGAGACCTGGGTCTCCGGATAGGCGACATGGCCGGGGGCGACCGGCGGGGCGGGCACCTCGTCGATCCGCTCGGCGTGCTCGATGCGGCAGGCGCACACCTTGTACTCGGGGATCTTGGAGCGGGGGTCGAGGGCGTCGATGGTGAGGGCGTTGGCCGCGGTGGGGACGGGCCAGTGGTACGGGACGAACACGGTGTCGGGGCGGATCGCCTCGGTGACCAGGGCGGGGAAGACCTCGCTGCCGCGCCGGGTGACGACGCGGACGGGTTCGCCGTTGCGGAAGCCGTGGGAGGGGTGGATCTCGGCCCAGGGGCGCGGGGTCTGTTCGACGAGGGCGCCGAGCCTGCGGGTCTGGTTGCCGGAGAGGAAGTGGGCGACGGTGCGGCCGGTGGTGAGGGACATGGGGTGCTCGTCGTCGTACGGGTCCATCGGCGGGTGCCATTCGACGACCTGGAGGTGGATCTTGCCGTCGGGGTGGTAGGTCTTCCCGTCCTCGAAGAGCCGGGGGGTGCCGGGGTGGTCGGTGGCGGGGCAGGGCCAGGCGATGCCGCCGGTCTCCTCCAGCCGTTCGTAGGTGATGCCGTAGTAGTCGTTGACCGTTCCGGCGGAGGCGACGCGCAGCTCGTCGAAGACCGACCGGGAGTCGGGGAAGTCGAACTTGTCGCCCGCGCCGAGGCGGCGGGCGAGTTCGCAGATCACCCAGGTGTCGGTCCGGACGCCTGGCGGCGGGTCCTGGGCCTTGTTGTGCTTGACCACGCGGGCCTCCGCGTTGGCCATCACGCCTTCGTCCTCGGCCCAGGTGGTGACGGGGAAGACGACATGGGCGTTGGCGGCGGTCTCGGAGAGGAAGAAGTCGAATTGGGCGTGGAACTCGGTGGTGTCGTACCCCTCCTTGACCACCCGGTAGTTGGGCAGGGAGACGAAGGGGTTGTTGCAGATGCCGATCAGACCGCGGATCTCGCGGCGCTGCATCTGCCAGACCATTTCCATCATGGAGGTGCCGGCGGGCGGGAGTTCGGACTCCTCGATGCCCCAGATCTCGCAGATCTGGCGGCGGTGCTCCTCGTTCATGATGGAGCGTCCGCCGGGGAGGAGGTCGGACTTCTGGCCGTGCTCGCGCCCGCCCTGCCCGTTGCCCTGGCCGGTGATGGTGCCGTAGCCGGCGCCGGGCTTGCCGATGTGGCCGGTGGCGGTGCAGAGGTTGATCACGGAGAGGCAGTTCTCGACGCCCTGCGAGTGGTGTTCGATGCCTCGGGCGTGCCAGGCCATGGCCTTGGGGGCGCGGGCGAAGGCCCGGGCGACCCGGACGATCTGCTCGGCGGGGATGCCGCAGATCGCGGCGGCCCGGGAGGGCGGGCATTCGACGGCCTTGGCCTTGAGCTCCTCCCAGCCGGTGGCGTGATCGGCGAGGAAGTTCTCGTCGGTGAGCCCTTCCTCGATGACGACGTTGAGGACGGAGGTGAAGAAGGCGGAGTCGGTGCCGGGTTTGAGGGCGACGTGGATGTCGGCGGTCCGGGCGATGGCGGTCTCGCGCGGGTCGACCACGATGAGGGTCGCGCCGCGGTCGCGGGCTCCCCAGACGTACTGGGTCATCACGGGGAAGCACTCGCCGACGTTGGAGCCCGCGATGAGCAGGCAGTCGGTGAGCAGGATGTCGGAGAAGGGGTTGCCGGCCCGGTCGATGCCGAAGGCCAGCTTGTTGGCGCCCGCGGCGCTGACCATGCAGAGGCGGCCGTTGTAGTCGACGTGCCGGGATTTGAGCGCGACCCGGGCGAACTTGCCCACCAGGTAGGTCTTCTCGGAGAACAGGCTGGCCCCGCCGAGCAGCCCGAAGGCGTCGTTGCCGTACGTCTGCTGGATGCGCCTGACCTCGGAGACGGTGAAGTCGAGCGCCTCCTCCCAGGAGACCTCGCGGAACTCCTCGTCGCGGGAGCGGCGCATCAGCGGGGCGGTGAGCCGGTCGGGGTGGTTGACCTGCTGATAGGCGTTGATGCCCTTGGGGCAGAGCCGCATCCGGTTGATGTCGTGGTTGCGGGGTTCGACGCCGAAGACCTTGCCGCCGTGGTCCACGCGCAGATACATCCCGCACTGGACACCGCAGAAGCAGCAGTGGGTGGGGACGAGTGTCTCGCCGTTCTGGTCGGCGTGCCACCGGTCGGCCGGGATGCCGCCCGCGTCCCGGAAGGCGCGGGTGCCGGGCGGGGCGAGGGAGGGATCCAGGGGGATGAAGGTGCGGCGGTCGGCAGCAGCTCGCGGATCCGCGGTCACTTGAAGCCCTTCTTGACATGGGAGAGGTAGGCGCTGCCGCGCAGCACCCGCTTGCAGCGCGGGCAGTATTCGGCCCAGGTGTCGAAGTCGAGGCTGAGGTCGCGCATGGTGCCGCGCAGGTTCTCGACGTAGGGCCCGGTGTCGATGGGTTCCTCGCAGCGGCGGCAGGCGAAGACCTCGTCGTCCTTGCGGCCGGTGTACTTGAACAGCTGCATGCCGACCGCGGCCGGGCGCTGGACGATGTGGAAGAACTTGCCGAACGGGATGTAGATCAGGGTGAAGACGACGGACACCATGTGGAGGATCGCCAGGAACTGGTATCCGCCGCCGTGCAGGAAGACCGAGGAGAAGGTGAGCAGCAGGCCGGTCACGGAGATGACGATGAGCGCGATCAGCGGCACCAGGTCGTAGGCGAAGCGCTGGCCGGTGACGGCGCCGCGGTCCTTCATCCGGCGCCACAGGAAGTACGAGGCGCCGGGGATGACGAGGACGGCGGCGATGTCCAGGCCGTGGAACATCAGCCAGCCGAGAAGGTTCAGGGAGTCGAAGCCGAGGATCTTGAAGCCCCAGATGCGCATCTCGTAACCGGGCCCCGAGCCGGTGCCGGAGGTGAAGGTGAACCAGCCCCAGGTGAGCGGGAAGGTGATCAGGGCGGCGAGGACGCAGCCCCAGAAGATGAGCTGGTGAGCGGCCCAGCGGGCGTGGGAGCGGGCGCCGAGGAACTTCTGGAAGCCGAGGTAGGTGGCGATCATCCTGGGCAGGGCGGTGGGGGCCCTGCGGAAGTTCTCCATCGAGAAGAGGCTGCGCCAGCCCTGTTTGAAGAGGCGTCGGGCACCGGGGGCGGAGATCCAGACGGTGTAGCGGTAGGCGACGCCGAAGGCGAGGAAGACCGTGGCCACGGCGTACGGGAGGAGGGCCGAGTCGAAGTTGCGGAGCATGCGGCTGCCGAGCACGATCGCGAGGATCAGGAGGGCGGAGACTGCCACTCCGGCGAGCGTGGCCCGGGTGGTGACGGACCGGGGGCCGGTCGGCGCGGGAAAAGTGGCCGCGGGGTTGCCGGGGACGGAGGGCTCGGCTGCTGCGGTGGCTTCTGAGGGCTCGGTCACCCGGACACCGTAGGACTGTTTGGGCCGATTGAACCCGTTTTAGGGGGTGGGAGGGTGAGCAGGTCGCCCGGACAGTCGCTAAGGGGCGCCTTGCCCGGGCCGGGGCCCCGGGCGGGGCCTCGCGCACCGGCCGTACGGAGTCTCGCCCACCGGTTTCGGCTCGCCGGTACGTTCGAGGTGTAGTGGCCCGTGCTCTTCGGCGGGCCCCGATGCCGACCGGAGGAGCCGCACGATGACGCGCGAGGACAAGGCCCCCGAACTCCCGCCCCTGCTGGACGCGCTGACCGATGTGGCCGGTCTCCGCGTCGGCCACGCCGAGGTCGCCGGTGCGGGCGCGCTGAGCGGCACGACCGTCGTCCTGGCGCCCGAGGGCGGGGCGGTGGCAGCCGTGGATGTACGGGGCGGCGGCCCGGGTACGCGGGAGACGGACGCACTGGATCCGCGCAACCTGGTCCAGCGGGTCGACGCCGTCGTCCTCACGGGCGGCAGCGCCTTCGGGCTCGACGCGGCGTCCGGCGTGATGGCGTGGCTGGAGGAGCAGGGCCGGGGCGTCCGGGTCGGCCCCGGGCCCACCCAGGTGGTACCGGTCGTTCCGGCCGCCGCCCTCTTCGACCTCGGGCGGGGCGGCGACTGGCGGGCCCGCCCCGACGCGTCGACCGGCCGGGCCGCGGTGGAGGCGGCGGCTGCCACGGGCCCCGGGGAGCCCGTCGCCGAGGGTTCGGTGGGCGCGGGCACAGGCGCGGTGGCCGGGCAGCTCAAGGGCGGCATCGGCACGGCGAGCGTCCGCCTCGCCTCCGGGGTCACGGTGGCCGCCGTCGTCGCGGTGAACGCGGCGGGCTCGGTGGTCGATCCCCTGACCGGGGTGCTGTTCGGGGAGTACGGGGCCGGGGAGCCGCCGGCCCACCCTCCGGCCGAGGTCCACGCGGCGGCGGAGCGGCGCCTCGCGCAGGAGCGGGAGGCGGCCGGAGGCGGGGCCCCACCGTTCAACACGACGATCGGGGTCGTCGCCACGGACGCGGACCTGACCCGGGCGCAGGCCCAGAAGCTGGCGGGCACCGCGCACGACGGCCTGGCCCGCGCGGTGCGCCCGGTCCACCTGCTGACCGACGGGGACACCGTGTTCACCCTGGCCACCGGGCAGGTGCCGGTGGAGCCGGGGAACCCGGTCGCCGTCAACGAGATCCTCGCGGCGGGCGCCGACGTCCTGGCGCGGGCCATCGTGAAGGCGGTGCGCGCGGCCCGGAGCACCGAGGGGCCGGGCGGCAGGCTCCTCTCGTACACGGAGCTGTACGGAGGCGGGATCGGGCTGCGGTGAGGCAGCGGCGGAGGGGGCGTGCGGGGTGAGCCGGGGGCGCGCACGGACGGCCGACTCACCGCCCAGTCAAGGGAGTTCCTCCCAAGCGCCCGAAATGCACCGGGAACGGGCGGGGAACTTTCGGCGTGCGCCTTACGTTTTCACGCAACCCCGGTCACGATGTCAGGCCCAGGGACTACGTTAAGCACGCATCGAGTAACACGCGGCGACGGCCTGGAGACACCACCTTGAGCGATCCGTGCGAGACAACCGAGCACCACCTCGACCGACTCCTGCGACGCGCCCTGAACTCCTTCGACCTTCCCGACAGCACGGTCGACCGCCTCGGCACGGCGCTCGCCCACAGCAGTTCGCTGCACTCGTCGCACCACAGCTCGGTGCTGCACCGCGAGACCTACCGCCACACGTATCTGCTCGCCGACGGCTCCGCCCTCACCCTGTGGGAGCTGGTGCACAGCGGCGGCCGTGACGTGCGGAGCCCACGCCGGCACGAGCTGTACGACGACGAGGGCGACGCCCGTATCGCCGCGTCCCGGCTGGCCGGGAGCCTCTCCGACTCCCCGGCCTTCGGCGACGAGGTGACGCCGGAGGCGCCGGGGGACCTGGAGATGCTGACGGTCCTGATGTCCGCCCCGCCGGCCCCGCTCCCCCGGACGTACGCCCCCGACAATTCCTCGGACCACGCCCGCCGCGTGCTGCGCCGTGCGGAGAACGCCGACCGGCCGGGCGAGGAGAAGGCGCGGCTGCTCCGGGCCGCCTTCGCCCACCACATCACCCAGATCTTCGGGCGGCAGTGCGATGTCGACGGCCGGCCCGCCGGATTCACGCTCTACGAGCACGCGTTCCTGCTGCTGGACGGCAGCGAGACGAGCCTGTGGGAGGTCGAGCACACGGCGACGCCCGACGGCCGCCACATGTGCGAGGTGTACGAGGACGAGCACACCGCCCGCGCGGCGATGGAGAGCCGCACCCGGATCTGCTGACCCGGGCCCGTGGCCCGCGGGCAAAGGCCGACGCCCGGGGCCCGATTCCCACCGCCGCGCCGGTCAGTGCGGGCCTGACTCCGCGTGGGCGCGCGGCCGGGCGGGCAGCGCGAACATCACCAGGAAGATCACCGAGAGCACCCCGGCCACCCACCACAGCGCTTCCTGGAACGCGTCGACGAACGCCGGACCGACCGCTTCGGGAGCGATCCGGTCGCCGATCGCGCCGAAGAAGACGACGGACACCAGACCGAGGCCGAGCGCCGTCCCCATCTGCTGCACGGTGTTGATCAGGCCGGAAGCCGAACCGGCATGCTCCCGCGGCACTTCGGAGAGCACCGTGTCGGTCAGCGGAGCCACGATCAGCCCCATGCCCGCGCCCATGACCAGTAGCGGGACGGCCATCTGCCAGGAGCTGATGCCCATGCCGTACTGCTCGCTCTCCCAGAGGTAGATCAGCAGCCCGGCGATCATGAGGAGCGCACCGGCCTGGAGGACCTTGCGGCCGAAACGGGGCACGAGCTTCTGCACGGAGATTCCGGCGGCCACCGAGACGGCGACGGAGAAGGGGATGCCCGTCACACCGGCACGCAGCACGCTCCAGCCGAGGCCCATCTGCATGTAGAGCGTCCAGACCAGGAAGAAGATGCCGAGGCCGACGCCGAAGGTCAGCTGCACGGCGATGCCGGCGGCGAAGCTCTTCACCCGGAACAGGGACAGCTCGATCAGCGGCGAGCCGTCGGTCAGGGCCTTCTGCCGCTGGAGGATCACCAGCGCCCCGAAGACGAACAGGCTGCCCACCATCGAGAGATGGCCCCAGAGCGGCCAGCCCAGCTCGTGTCCCCGGGTGAGCGGGTAGATGAGCATCAGCATCGCCAGGGTGATCAGGGCGACGCCGGGCAGGTCGAGACGGACCGCCTTGGGGGCCTTGGACTCGCTGATGAACTTCGCGCCGAGGATCAGTCCGGCGATGCCTACGGGCAGGTTGATCAGGAAGATCGGCCGCCAGCCGAGCCCGAAGAGGTCCCACTCGGTGAGCAGGGCGCCCAGCAGCGGACCGGAGACCGCTCCGAGTCCGACGACCGCGCCGAAGAGGCCGAATACCTTGCCGCGCTCGTGGGCCGGGAAGGTGGCGTGCACGATCGAGAGGACCTGGGGCACCATCAGGGCCGCCGTGGCGCCCTGGAGGATGCGGGCGGCGACCAGTATCTCGGGGTTGGGCGCGAAGCCGCACAGGGCCGAGGCGAGCGTGAATCCGCCGATGCCGATGAGGAAGAGCCGCTTGCGGCCGTAGATGTCGCCGAGCCGGCCGCCCGTGATCAGCCCGGCCGCGAACGCGAGGGCGTAACCGGCGGTGATCCACTGGATCGCGGAGACGGAGGCTCCGGTCTCCCGCGTGATGCTGGGGATCGCGATGTTGACGATCGTGACGTCGACCAGGTCCATGAAGGCCGCGGTCATCACGATGGCGAGCGCGAACCAGCGACGTCGGTCGGCCGGGGCGGACTCGGGTGCGGGTCCGGTGGCAGGTACGGATGCGACCGGCGTCTTCACCGGGACGGACGACGTGGGCGGTGCGAGCTGCAGTGCCGCGGGCGGCGGCGGTGCGGAAGAAGGCATGGCAAGAACCTAGAAGGCCATTAGGTCAGATCATGACCTGATGGTCCGCCATGCTGAAGCCATGTCCGATACCCCGGCACGACTGCTGAAGTTGCTGTCCCTCCTTCAGACCCCGCGCGAGTGGCCCGGCGGCGAACTGGCCGAACGGCTCGACGTCAGTCCGCGCACGATTCGCCGCGATATCGACCGGCTGCGCGACCTGGGCTACCCCGTCGAGGCCTCGCGCGGCTCGGTGGGCGGCTATCGCCTCGTGGCGGGCGCCGCCATGCCGCCCCTCCTGCTGGACGACGAGGAGGCGGTCGCCATCGCGGTGGGGCTGCGGGCCGGGGCGGGGCACGCGATCGAGGGCGTCGAGGAGGCCTCCGTACGGGCGCTGGCGAAGCTGGAACAGGTGCTGCCCTCCCGGCTGCGGCGCCGGGTCTCCGCGCTCCAGAACGCCACCGTGCCGCTGACCCGGGGCGACGGCTCCACCATCGATCCACGGACCCTGACGACGCTGGCCTCGGCGGCCACCGGGCGGGAGCGGCTGAGGTTCGCGTACCGCAGCGGCGACGGCACCCGGTCGAAGCGGCAGGTCGAGCCGTACCGGCTGGTGAGCACCGGACAGCGCTGGTACCTGGTGGCGTACGACGTGGGCCGGGAGGACTGGCGGACGTTCCGGGTGGACCGGGTCGGCGAGCCGTACGCGACCGGGGCCCGGTTCACCCCGAGGCCCCTGCCCGTCGAGGGCCCGGGGAGCGATGCGAGCGGCGGTACGGGGAGTGATGCGGGGAGTGGGGACGCGGCGGCCTTCCTGGCCCGGTCGATGCGGCGGATGCAGCCGGAGCTGCGCCTCGACGTGCGGTTCGACGCGCCGGCGGAGTTCGTTACGGCGCGGCTGCCCGCGCACCTCGGGACGCCGGAGCCGGACGGGGAGGGCGGCTGCCGGCTGCGGGCCTCGTGCGCAGACTCCCTGGAGTGGGTGGCGCTGCGGCTGGCGCTGGTGGACTGCGCGTTCTCCGTACAGGGGCCGCCGCAGCTGGTGGCGTACCTGGAGGGCCTCGGCGCCCGGCTGACCCGGGCCGCCGCCGGGGCCGGTAGGGAACCGCGTCAGGGGGCGGGCCCGGAACAGGGATGAGCCCCGACGCCGGGGGGGGTG